>CAYRFU010000105.1:0-19641 GCA_964423525.1 uncultured Burkholderiales bacterium
CGGCCGGGGCTGCTATGGCGCCCTGGGCCGCCTTCTTAGGCGCGGCTGCAGCCACTATCGTGGCCCTACCGTTAGCGGCCGTCAATTCCGAGTTTGGCTCGCCCTTTCCAGGACTGGGGTTTTTGGCTGGCGGTGCCGGTAGCCTAGCTTTAGGATGGTGGCTCGGGGGTAACGTATTACTCGGATGGCCGGCCGTAGGGGTGATGGCGGCTACCGCTTTGACCGGCTCCATGCTAGGGCTCTCTCTCGGGGCCGGGCTGGTCGAGAACGCCCGAGAAAAGACCTGGGAGGCAGAATCTGTCTATCGGCAAGAACTCGACAGTTATGAAGAGCGGAAGACTCAGCATCAACGAAAGGTTGAACTCTACCAGGCCGAGCAGGCAGACTGGGTCGACTTTCGGGAAACCGAGACCGACGTCACCATCGGGGATATTCGCCTCGATAAGGTCGACTAGGAGCGTGTTGACATATACCCGGCGGTCTTCAAAAGAGTTCCTCTTCCAGCATGAAACTGGGTCGCCTCGGTGAAGCCGACACTATGGCTGTTAGAACCTTACTTAAAGATGATCTAACACGGAGACCACGGGGGCCACGGAGATGAAATTTGACTTGCTTGTGGATCCACCAGCGCGCCAAATCTCGGCCCCTGGAAGCCCCCTGTTGGTAGGTCTCCTGAAAGCCGAGGGGAGCGTTCACTTGAGCGCCTTTAGAGTATCCGGCGGCGTTGGGTAGGAATCGGGCTAGAAGTCCCGGGGTTCGAAAACCTGTCCAGGCTGCACCGCAGAGCTTCTCAGTAGCCCTGGTGATGAAGCTGTCGCGGGGTTGATCGCTCGATTCCGCTGGCGGGTGACTCGGTTGGGTCGAAATCAAATTTTGGGTTTGGCCTCCACGGCCAACTAGATTTAGCACACTCTACTCCTTCGACTACTCTGCATCGGAGGGCCAAACGCAGAGTAACTCAGGCTCCTCAAAGTGTGCTAAAAAAAAGCTCCCGTGACGGGAGCCTTTTTGAGAGAAAAGCCTGAGCCTTAGTGGTCGTTGGCTTTGAGGCTACTATCGACCAGGCCAACCACGTAACCGGTCATCAGGGCGGTCATGGCGCCTTCCTGGAAGCCTTCGACATCGGTCATGCCGGCCACTTCGTTGAGTAGCTCAGGGGTGATGGCTTTGGCTTCGCTGGAAAGCTCACGGAGAGCTTCGGGCATCGTCTCCATGACGGCATCAAGTTCTTCGAACATTCCGTCGCCCATCAGCTCGCCAAGCTCGGTGCCGTGAATGGAAGCTTTGGCGTTGCTGTCGAGGGCGTAGTGAACGACGCCGTCGATGACGCCACAAGCCACGCCGATGGCCAGTGAGGTGAGAGCGACCAGCTCGGCCATCTCGGCGTCGGGAACTTCGTTGATCTCCCGGATACCGGCCTGGGTCTCGACCATGGCTTCGCGAGCGAAGGCGGTCAACTCGGCGGTCAGCTCTTCTTTGGGCACTTCGCCGCTGCGGGACAGGGTCAGCAGCTCTTCGATGGCTTGGTCAGCTTCGCTATAGAGCTCTTCGACGGTCTCGTTGGGGATACGGGTAGGGGCGCCTGCGGCGAAGGCGACGGCAGGGCTCGGCATGGTGATGGTCATAATGGGAATCTCCTAAAGGAATTTTTTATCTGGGCGAAGTCTAATTCACTGGGATTTCCCGAATATGAAGAGTTTGTTGCCGCCTGGACGGGACCTTAGAACCAGTTGACCCGCTGGCGAAAAGCCGGAACGTAGCTGCGACTCAGGGGGACTTCCGAGCCATCAGCCATGGCCAGGTTGAAAGAGCGATGGAACCAGGGGTGAACCTCTTTGACCTTCTGGAGGTTGACGATATAGGCGCGATGAGTGCGCAAAAACATTTGGGGGGAGAGAGTACTCTGGAGCTTGGTCAAAGTGGTGCCGATGGTCAGCTCCCGCCCCGCCAGCTTGGCATAAGTCTTTTCATCTCGCGAGGTAAAGAAGATAATGTCGTCGGGACTGACAATCACTTTGGCCTCGCTCTGTTCGTCCTTCAGAGCTAGATGGTCAGGGTTCTCTACCTCGGTCTCTTCAGCTGACCATCGGTCAGCAGCGGCCGAGCGTACCCTGGTCAGGCATCGGTTCAGGCGTTCGAGCTTGACCGGTTTGACTAGATAGTCCAAAGCTTGAAGCTCAAAGGCATCGACCGCGTGTTCACCATAAGCCGTCAGGAAGACAACCAGCGGGGGGTCATCTCGGTCAAGAATCTCCTCAGCTGCTTCCAGCCCCGTGGGAGGAGGCATCTGAATATCGAGAAAAACCAGCTTCGGGCGCTCTTCTCGAACCGCTTTGAGCACCTCGACGCCAGAGGCTGCCTCGGCCACGATTTTCACGTCTTCTTGCTTCTCGAGAAGACGTCTCAGGCGCATCCGGGAAGGCTCTTCGTCGTCAGCGATAACTGTGGATAAGATGAGTTCAGACACCCTCTTATTGATTTCTTTTCGAGGGCAGTTCTCCCTCCTCAAGAAGAAGGCGCATTGCTACCACAAAGCGTGGGACTTGTAACGCTTCTGAAACAATTTGAGGAAGCTCTGACTCTTAAAATGTAGGCAAACAACGATATGGAGCCTCTATGAAGTCTCGTCCCTTGTCAAATGCCTTTCTCGCTCTTCTCAGCTTACCGGCTACAGCTATGGGCTTCGCCCTCTGCATCCAGATCGCAGCCCTAAGCTGGCTTCTCAACACTCAGTTTGGGCTCAATATTGAAGAAGTCGGCTATGTTTGGATGGCGGGGCCTCTGGCGGGAATCTTCGGACAGGTGGTCGTGGGTGTCATCAGCGACAATGTTTGGTTCTTCGGAGGCCGGCGTCGCCCGTTCATCCTGGTCGGGGGAACGATGGCGGCCCTGATGTTGCTAGCCCTACCCAATATCGGACTGTTGAGCTCGACCACCGGATGGGACTTGATGGTGGTGGCTATCGCTGTTGCGTTGACGTTGGACCTGGCCATCAATATCAGTTTCAATCCGACCCGCTCTCTGATCGCCGACGTGACTCCAGCCGGTGACGAGAGAACACGAGGCTTTACCTGGATGCAGACGGTGTCCGGTTGCTTCGGGGTGATGGCCTACGCCATCGCGGCCTGGTGGGGCAACATTAGCTTGATCTATCTGGGAGTGGCTTTGGTCCTCTTGTTCTCGGTCGTTCCGACCCTTCTGATCGAGGAGCCCCGCCGACTGGTCGAGGAGCAGCCCGAGGAGACCGACCAGGGAGAAGCCCGAGGGACCGCCCTGGAGCTGACCCAGATCTCTTTTGCCCACGGCTTCGCGTGGCTTGGGATTCAGACCATGTTCGTCTTCCTTTTCGCCTTTATTCAGCAGAAACTTTCGGTCGAATCCGACCAGGCCATCGGCCAGGTCATCGCGGTGGCCTTCGCTGTCTTGAACATTGTCGGCTTTCTGCTCCCAGCCTTGGTGCTCGAGCCGATTGCCCGTCGACTGGGGAAAGTGAAAACCCACGCCGTTTGTATGGGCGTGATGGCTGTGGGCTATTTCGCGATGGCCTCTTTGGCCACCACGCCCGCTGTCCTCTACTGTCTGATGGCGGTGGTTGGAGTCGGTTGGGCAGCCACCGTGAGCCTCCCCTTCGCCATTCTTTCGGAGAAGGTGTCGGCTCACCGGATGGGCATGTTTATGGGAATTTTTAACCTCTCAGTGGTCATTCCCCAGCTCATCGTGAGCTGGAAGTTCGGACGCTTGATCGAGCACGCCGTTGACAAGAGTATCGTCTTCTACATCAGCGCCATCGCCCTGGCTGCCTCAGCCCTCCTGTGGAGCACCGTAGCCGATAAGCAGGTGGCCTCCGAAAGCGTTGAGACGCTCCCGGAGGCCACTCCAGAACTGGTTGCGGTCTAGCTAGTGGTTGTGGGCCTCGACGAACCAGAGTTGTTTGTCGACGCCGCGGGAGACTTCGGTGTAGAGGTCGGCAGTATCCATATCTCCGTGCTTTTCGGCTTCGCCGATGGCTTCCCGGACCAACGTTCCAAACTTGGCAAGGGAGTCGCTCAGGAAGTCCACGGCTTGTTCGCCGGTGATCGGGCCCGAAGGGGTCTTGGCCAGCTGACTCGTCTCGGCAACGGCTCCGAGGCCTCCCTCGGCCGAGCCCCATAGCTGGACGGCTCGCTCGGCCAGATCGTCCACGAAGCCTTCCATCATTTCGGCAACGTCGTCAAAGAGCTTGTGGAGTCCGATAAAGTTTGAGCCTTTCACGTTCCAGTGCATTTGCTTGGCTTGAAGCTGGAGGTCGATGGCCGAAGCCAGATGTTGGTTGAGCAGGGAGGCCACGGCCTCGCGAGATTTCTCATCTATTCCGTTCTTGGTGGGAACTGTTAATGTCGTATCCATACCTGACCCTTCGCCCATTGTGGACAAAAGTCCTACAAAAAGTGTACGGATTTACGGAGCCGGTTGGCTGAAGCGATTGGGCCTCTCGAAGGTGGGCTGTTTATCCCAGGGTCGCTGGTGGCGATAGACTGGACGCTGCTCTCGAAGGGGGGGCTGAGGAGCGACGGAAACAGTGGAGCGTGGAGCCCGGATGCGAACGGGACGAGCCACCGGGGGAGACAGAGTGGGGCTCTCCTCTTCCTCGCTTTTGGGTTGGTAAGTCGGGTATTCTGGCCCACCCAGACTCGGAGCACGGTACTTTCTCGTTTTGACCCGGACAGGGCGCCGTGCCGTGACAACAGGCTCAGGCCCGGCCTGAGCTTGCCGACTCTCGCGGATGAGCCGTTGGGCTGCCGTGACCTGCCACTGGGCACCTTCGCTAGTCCGGAACAAGTCGTAGGCTAGCTCCCCCCAGGCCAAAGCGTCTTCAGGATCATCGGGTAGGCTTTGGCGACCCAGTTTCAGGGCCTTCATCGCTTCTTGTCGGCGCTGTTTGGCTAAGCCTCGTTGGCACTCCTCTCGGGCCGAATCCTTATCGGGCAGTTGTTGATAGATAGCTAAAGCTGCTTCCCAGTGAGTGGCTTGTCGCAGAGCATCGGCCTGGAGGAGAAGAGCCTGGTTGGCCTTTTTGGTTTCATCCAAACGGCGAAATTCTTGCTCAGCTTTGGCGGCCAGATCGGCCGCCTTCAGGAAGGCCCCGGCCCTGATGAACTTGGCGGCATCATCCATCATGACTTGAGCCTCGGTCTGATAGGAAGGGCTTTGGCTCCGGGGGAAGGCCACCACGATCAGGGTGATCATCACGGCCAGGCCGAGCACGAGAGGGAAGCGCTTGAGGGAAAACCTGGTAGTTGAGGCCGGGGCCTTTACCTCACGCAGATCGAGTCCCGGCCCGTCGCTGGCCCAGGAACGGGCTTGGGGCCCGAACCGCTGAGCCACAGCGGTGGCCACTGGGTCAGGTGGGGAGCTTGTCAGCTCTGCGAAACACTCCTCGCAGTCTCGTGCTCCGACGGGCGCGGGCGTCTGGCAATGAGGGCAGACAGAGGTCATAGCTTGATGATATCAGAATTCCGAGACGATGGGGAGCGTGGGAAATCCAGCCGAACAAATGCTGGCAGAGTTGAAGAACGAAGGACGGCTCGACTCTCAAGGCCGGTTCACTCTCAATCCCAGTCGGGCTCGAGAGATGCTGGCCCGGTTTCAGTTGGAGAGTCCTGCTCATATCATCCTCCACCTGGTCAGTCACGCTGTGGCCCAGTTTGCCCAAACGATTCGCGTCGACAGTGGCCGGGGAGAACTCCGCCTCGAACACGACGGCTCCCACCTGGGCTACGAGGTTCTCGAGAATCCCCTGGGGGCGCTCCTCTCGGACCATCGTGACCAGGTGGCCCCGAGAGAGCTTGCCATCGCCCTGAACACTCTGTTGGCTGAGGCCGACAATCAGGTCGAGATTCTCTCCGGAGGGTGGGCTTTAAGCCTGTCTCAACAGAGTCAGGAATTCCGGCCCGTGCCGGTGTCTGAAACGACCAACAGGTTGGTCGTTCGCTCGAAGCTTTCCCTGCTTGAGCCCAAGACTTTGGAAGCTCTTCGTTACTGCCCGGCGCACTTAGTCGTCGATGGCCAGACTGTCTCAGCTCCTTTCGACGGGGGAACCTGTGCTGGTTGGCTCCAGATTCGAGGTCGGATCGATCGGCCTGGGTCTTGGTTGAAAGTGGAGCCCGGACCGGCCGATTTCTTCCAGCAAACCAGCCTGGAGCTGCCCTTGTCCGCTTTCTTCCGACTGGGAGGAGGGTCCAGTGGACGGTTGCTGGTGATCTACCTGGGTCGCCTTTACGAGCTCCCTCTGGGTTGGGGTCTTGAGGGGCTAGACTTGCCTCTCGACGTGGTGGTTTCGACCGACCGGTTGCGTCGCGATCTAAGTCACACGTCGTTGCTCCAAGACCGGCGCTTCGAGAACCTTCAGAACTTGCTGAAGCGAGAATTGACTCGCTTTTTATCCAATTTGGCCCGTCACTGTCCCGTGCCTTCCCCCGAAGCTGGAGCTGAAAGCCTGCCCCTGGTGGAGTGGCTGGTGGGAAGTCTGAGCCGAGGGGGACAAAGGGAAAGGGCCTATCAGCTTCAGATGGCCCTCTGTCGCTGGTGGCGAGAACGAAATAGTTCGCTTGAGCTGGGTCGAGCTTGGTTCCGTCTGGCCCTTCTGGCCAAAGGGCTGGGGCGCGAAGAGGAGAGCCTGGCTCTGACCAGTCGAGCGGTCAGTTGCTGGCACGCCCTGGGAACGAAGATTCATCTGGGGTCCGGTCTTGGGGAAGTGCCTCGGGATGACTATCTTGAGCTTCTTCGCCTGGAGGCTTTCCAGGATTTGTTCGGCACAGTGGACCAGGCGGCCGCCGAGCATCTCTTCCAGAAATCCGCGGCTGCGGGTCATCACCCCGTCACGGCCAGGGCCGGCAAGCTGGTCCTGGGTCATCAAGTAGAACCCGCTCCCGAAACGCTTCTCTTGTCTGCCCGGGCCTGTTTCGAGTCGGGTCGCAAAGAAGAAGCCCTGGCTTTGTTCCGCCATCTCTGTGCCAGTTCGTTGGGGCAGGCGGAGAAGGCTGAGGCTCATGAAAAACTGGCCATCCTATTGGCCGAATCAAGTCGGCTCCCGGAGGCCCGAGACCACCTTATTCTTGCCGTCTCGGCTTTGAAACGGTGGCGAGGAGAGGACTGGTCTGGGTTGGCACCGACTCTGGCCCGGTTGGCCCGGGTGTTGGAGAAAATGGGGGAGAAGCGTGAGGCTCATCGGTTGCTAGCCTGGGTGGCCAGACTGTAACATCATTGTTACAAGCTTATGCTAGACTGAAGAGAGAGGTGTTGGGATAGTTGGAGAGGAGGGTTTCAACCTAATGATTACATTACCTATCCCTATCGGCGACTCTGGTCTCAACTTTCGAGTCGACCTGGCTACGGGAGATCTCGGGCTGGGCGCCAGTCTTCTGTCGACCGGGTTTGGAAATTATCACTGGGGAAGTGCGTCCAACACGGACGTGGGAGTCTGGTTCAACGAAGATCGAGGGGCTTTCCTCGAGCACGACCAGATGAGCTGGAGCCCCTGGGGCACCGAGTTCTCGGGGTTCGGTATCGACCAGGGCGGCAACCGCCACGCCGAAAGACTCCTCGCTGGGGTCAATGGGGTTGCGGCCGACTACTTTCGGGCCAACGACTGGGGCGACTACGCCCACGGCAGCACTCGGCAAGGCTTGTTCGGATTTTCCGACCACCATGCCCGAGGCAACTCTCTCCTGGGCAATAGTTATGAACGATATCAGGCCGGCAGCCCATTCACAGGAAGCGTTTTCTACGAACGGTCCATTCCACCCCACGGACAGCAGTTTTATGCCGGCAGTCTGGGACCTCACATCGGTCACTGGTTCTCTTAGCCCTCCTCTGAGCAACAGGAAAGGTCGAGCCTGGGCTCGACCTTTTTGATATGGGGGAACAGACTCATCGACCACCGCCCCTGGCTCAACCCGACCAAGAGGGGAACTATCTCTCGCGGCCTTTGCTGGCACTACTGAGGGTCTGGCACGATTATCTTGAGGAGAAAGTGCCTGAGGAGACCGTCTTTAGCGTTCTTCAGGCAGTGGCCCAGATGACCCAGGCTCAGCTGGACTCGATCGAGAGCCAGATCGAGTCGGGTCAGACCAACCCGGAGAGCCCCATCGTTCAACAAGTGATCGAATCATTCGAGATCCACTTCGATGCCCTGGAGCTGATGGCCGAGCATTTCGAAGACCCGGAGCAAGGCCTCTTTGAGAAGGGTCTCGAGGTGATTCAAGAGGCCACCAATAGCCTGATGGAAGCCCATGAGGGGATCCTCGACCATATCGAGGAGACCTCCCAGGTGAACTGTATGTTCTGCGGTCAGAAGAATCCGCGGTCAGGGCAGAAGTGCTCCCAGTGCGGGCGCCCGATTCAAGCTCCGGGCACAGAAAAGAGTTCCCTGTCAGTCGTTCAGAGTGAAGGTCTCGAAAAGAAGCAAAGTTTGGGACGGACCACCGAGAATTGCGCTCGCCTCCATCACGCCGTGGTCGGCTGGAGAGGAGGGCATCTCGATGCCGATGGTTTGATGAGCGAGATGCTCCTTATCGAGGGGAATCTGCGGGGTCACCTCGAGGGCAACCAGAGGCTTCGCCAGAAGCCGGGTGCCGACACCATCGCCCAGGCCCTCGACGTGATGGACCAGGGTCTTCACCTGAGCCTGGCCGCGCTTGCCAAGATGAAGATGGCCTTTGAAAAAGAGGACGACAGCTATCTTGTTAACGGTCTGGCCGACTTCGACGCCGCCACCACGACGGTGAGTCAGGCCCTCGATCTGTTAGAGGCCGCTCGCTCGTCAGACTAGAAGAACCATCCATGGAAATGGAAGCGATCGAGGAAGCCCTCGCTAGAGGCCCTAGCCAGGAGGCCTATGAAGAGGTTCTCGAACTGGCCATGGGTGAGCTCTTCGCCGAGAGAGCCTGTCTGCTCCTCAAATACAAAGAGCTAGAGCTTTTCGTTTATCAGGGCGATGAGTCGCTCAAAGAGCAGTTTCCTTTCAGTCGTGAAATCATTAAGAACGTGCTCCACGAGGGGAGGGGTTTGGTTAATTACGAAGGCGAGGAGATGCCGGAGAGCACGTCCATCAAAGCTTACGGGCTTCGTTCAGTCCTGTGCGCACCGCTCGAGAAAGCCGGTTTTCCCCTGGGAGTTCTCTATTTCGACAATCGAGCTTCGACCGGCTCCTTTAAAGATGAGGACGTCGAGTTCGTTAGGGCTCTGGCTGCCAAGATCGCTGGCGGCGTCAGTCTGTCTGGATAAAGACCAGGGTGGCATTGTCCCCGTCTCGCTCGGTAGCTTCCCATAGCATCGGCTCAAGCAACATCTCCAGGTCGGATTCGCCGTCGAGGAACTCGGCCATGAGGGTCGGGTCCAGTCCTCTTCCCGGACTGCAAACCCCATCGGTCGTGAGGAGAAAGCGGTCGCCGGGGGCAAAGGTGAGACTCCGAATTTCGAAACGGGTGTCTCCGATCAGTCCCAGCGACCGAGTGAGCTGATGGGCGTCGTTTCGCTCCATGGCTTTCTCTAGACTGATTCGACCCAGGGCCAGCGGTTTTCCGATCGGTGTGTGGTCGATCGTTAAGCCCACCAGAGCCCCGTTTTGAAATCGGATGACTCGACTGTCTCCGATGTGAAAAACCACCAGCTGGTCAGGTGGCTTGAGGGCGACCCCGGCCAGGGTCGTGCCGGCTTGCAGGCGCTCAGCGTGACGGAGTACATCTTGAAGTTTCGAGCGCGCTGCTCGAATGGCGCGAGTCACCCGGGCTTCTAGGCTGCCTTTATGCTTGCTGTAGAAAACGTCTGAAAGAGTATGAAGGACGGTCCGGCTGGCCAGCGCGCCACCCTGGTAGCTTCCCATTCCGTCGGCCACTGCCGCCAGCACGCCTCGAGTCTTGACCAGCGCGTCGCTGGTAGAGACTTTGTCGGAGAGAGGAACCTCCTGGCTGACTCGTTTCAGTAGGCAGAAGTGATCGTCGTTCTTCTCTTTCGCCCCGGGTAAGCTATAACCGCAGAGCCGAATTGTCACTTTTCGAATTTGTCGGCTTACTCGGGAGGTTCCTCCTTAGCCAGCTAAGAAACATTCCAGGCCTGAAGGGCGGCTCCGGCCGCTCCTCCGACCACTCCCGCCGCTGCCGCCTTGGCGATCATCGAACGGATCAAGCTGGTGCTGGCCACCAGGTCGCTGACCTCGACAGTCTCCCGGGTGCTGTGGGGCCGGTTTTCTCCCGCTCCCAGGCTGATAGCGTTCATTCCGTGACCGCGCAGGGCGATAGCGTCTGTACCAGCCCACTCGATGCGGCGAAACTCCGGGGTCAAGCCTATGTCCTCCATGGCCTGGGCGGTGAAGTTCAGGATGGCCACTTCCTCGGGTCGGAGTTCGAGGTGGTCGGGGGGAATGATGGGGGCGTTGGCGGCGGCTTCTTTGGCGGCCTGCACACCTTCCGGGGTCAAGTCCGGCTCAAAGGGCTTTTCCCCATCCCCCAAAAGATGGGCTCCCTGAGTGTAAATCTGATTGGCTCTGAAGACGTCGACCGCAAAACCGAAGTCGGCGGTAAGAAGGGCTGGGTCCATCGCTCGAACCCCCAGGAGACCTCCTTTCTCGGCGACCGAGAAGAGAAGCTGAAGGTCACCGTGAGGGAGGTCGTTTTCGAGAACCTCCTGGACAGCCTCGAGGATTTCGGCGCAACCGGCGCGATTGTCGCCACCAAGAGCGGTGGTGCCGTCGGTTCGGTGGATCAATTCCAGGAAGGTGTCAACCAGGCGCTCCTCGTTGACGGGTGGGTCGAGTTCTCGGGGAGGGTCGACCGGATCGGTCGGTTGGTCTCCAAAAGAAAACAGCCTTGAGCGTGGTGGACAGGGGGAGCGTGTGTCGTGATCATAGTGGCACCATCTTGACTCGAACCCTTAGGAGGCTTGTTACAACGGTGTGACAGTTGCGAGGATGAACTCAGGCGGTGGTCGGGACTCTGGCACTCTGAATCAGGCGGTGGGTTTGCAAAGCGCGCTCGATTTTTCGCATCAGTAGCGGAAGGCCACTGCCCGAGTCCAGGCAGTCATGGGCTCCCCAATCAAGAATCTTCACTTTGGTGGGCTCGTCGCTCTCGGTGGTCAGCACCAGAACTTGACGGGCGTCCTGGCGTCGATCGATGTGGAGATCTTGGAGGAGGGAGCCTGTTTGTTCCTGGTCGAGGATGATCAGGCGCGCCTCGATTTCTGGCGGATGGACTGTCAGACGGGCCTGGGCCGAGGCTCGGTCAAGACACAGAAAGGAGTAGCCTAGCTCGTGGAGAGCGTCGGCCAGTTGTTGGGCGAGGCTACCAGAGCGACCTGCCAGCACCACATCGACACGGGAGGGGTGGGTTGGGACGGGACACGACCGAGAGGTGGTCAGGACCTGGTTTCGGCCTTTCTCTTTGGCCTGGTAGAGGGCTTCGTCGGCAGCCGCGTAGAGGGCCTGCACATCGTTGCCGTCCTGGGAGTACTCGGCTATACCCGCGCTGAAGGTCACAGAGAACGGCTCACTGCCCTCGAACAGCCACTTCGACAACCTGTCCAGACAATCTAAGAGACGACGCTTGGCGGTCTCACTGGGCATTCCGTAGAGGCCCACCACGAATTCTTCTCCGCCCCAGCGAGCGAGCACGTCTTCGTTACGGAAAGTCCGTCTCAGCAGTTTTCCTAGCGTGGCCAGGACCTGGTCGCCGGCAGGGTGACCGTGGCGGTCGTTGACCTGTTTAAAGTGGTCTAGATCAACGATGCACAGGCTGAAAGTCAGTTCGCGACGCTCAGCCATGCGCAACAGCCGGCGTAGGGTGGGGACCGCCCTACGCCGGGTTAACAGTCCGGTCAGGCTGTCCCGGTCGGCGCTGCGGGCCGTGCGAGCTCGGGAGAGTCGATTGGTGACTCGGGTCAAGACCTCGATGCTCACGACCGGTTTGGTGAGAAAGTCGTCGGCGCCTGCCTGAAAAAGCTTATGGGAAGTGACAGCGTCGCTCTGGATCGTTAGAAATAGGAGAGGGAGGTCGCGCCAACGTAGGTCGGTGCGGACAGCTCGGCATAACTCGATGCCGCTGACCTCGGGCATCAACACGTCGAGGATCACGAGGTCTGGCACAAAGGTCTCGAGAGTATCCCAGAACAAGAGCGGTTTGGAGAGGGTCTGAACGCGGTAGCCGGTCTGGGTTAGGAGCCACTGGAGGTTCGCCAGCGTCAAAGCATCGTCGTCCACGATCAAGATCTTGAGCTGCTCTTCGCGGTCAGCTTCCAACACATCGTGAATCGCATCCATGACGGCTTCCACCGAAAGGGGGGCGGGAAGAACCCTGTGGGCGCCACGGTTGGAAGCCTCCACCCTTTCTTGAAGCACCTCGGAGACCAGCGCCAGTATTCTCGTGTCGTAGGCTTTAACGGCCTGGAAAAGTTCCAGGCGCTCGCTTTGTCGGGGTCTGGCCAGGTTCACAAGCAGCAAACGAGGGGGGTCCTCATCCCAGCTTTCGGCCAGCTCGCGCCAGTCGTCAGAGACTACCGTCCTGAGCCTTCGGGCTGTGGCCCGTGGGATCAGGTCGTGGATCAGTTCTTCCTCTAAACCGATACAAGCCATCAAAACGGCCTCGGCGTCGCCCCGAGTGGAACGCGATTCCCGCCGCAGTCGAAGATCGGCCACAGGGGCGGGTCGGCCTAGCAAGCGAGCCATCTGAAAGCACAGTTCCTCGACGTCGATGGGGTGATAAATCAACGACGAGACCCCCAGTTCGGAGACCAGTCGAGTGGGTAAGGCGGCGGCCACCTTTTTGTCCAAGCAGTAAAGCACTTCGGCCTCTTGCAAGCTGGGGTGGTTAGCAAGATATTCGAGCAGTTTGACCCCGTCGGGACGGACCAGGCTGTGGTCGAGGATCACCATCGGGTAGGACGTCTTGAGCAACTGGTTCATGGCTTCTCGACCGCTCTCGAAACAGTCGAGGTGAAGGTCTGGAAAGCTCGTCTTGATGGCCGATAAAGCCGATTCTTCGAGGCCGGCGATGAGGACTTTGCAGGGGCTGGTCACGAGGCCCGTTTCGCGACTTTCTGGCCGGCTCCTTGACTTTAGGCCACCAGTTTGGGCACCATGGAAACGGAAGAGTTTGTCTTCTCGCTAAAAACTCAACAAGGGAGCTTTTTGCTATATGATGTGGGCTGTAATGGGCATTGGCTTGCTCATCAATACGATTCAGGGAATGTCCCAGGCCAACAACGCCCGAGCGCAGATCGCGCAGATGCAGCGGCAAACCGACCAGATGGCGGCCGACCTCTCTCTGCTCGACCGTGACGAGCCCGAGCTGAAGTCGCCCATCACCTTCGACTTCAAAGTGCCCGAGTATCCCGAGAAGGCCTACAAAAACCTTCATCAGATGCAGCAGAACCACTTTGGTGAGCGCACTCAACTCGAGCAGAGCCTGCAGAAAGAGCTAGGCCAGATGAAGCAAGAGTTCTTTGAGGAGAACCACTATGAGACTAAACTGGGCAGAGACGGAAAACCCGAGGTGGCTAGCGGCAAAGACGGTCGTCCCAATCCTCAGAAAGGGCCCGAAAACCCCCAGCAAAGATTAGCCCGCGAAGGTTTTGAGGCCGGCAAGCGCCAGGATTTGGCTTCCAAGCAGGCCGACCAGAAAGAAGCCTTCACCAAGAAAGAGACCCAGAACGTCAAGCAGTTTCTGGCTCAAAACGCCACCGTTCTGGGAGACCCTGTCCGTCAGGGCGAGCTCCAGCGGATGATTGTCGACGGCAAGAAAAAGGCTCTCAAGCTCCAGCAAGAGCACGAGGATGAACGTTGGAAAATCGACCTTCCGCCTTCTCAAGAGATTATGGCCAAAGCGGATCAGGGGCTCACCCAATTGAGAGAGATGGAGGAGCGCCACGCCGAAGCCGAGGAGAACTCCGAAGACCTTCAAGAACTCTTAGCTTGGGACCGTGAAGTCTCGACGGCCATGCAAGAGGAAAAGAAAGCCGCCAGGGCTTCCCGGCAGGACGACAATTTCTTGATGGACCCCCGCAAGATGATGGCCACGGCGAGCGCCCAGAAACCGGAGAATTTCTCCGAGGTGCTGCCTGCTTACCTGACCAATGCTCTCTTCGAGATGGGCATCTACTCGGCCTAGCTTGTATCACCCCTGGAGCTACGGGGACGCTCTCGCTCCCGTCTACGACCGCCTTTATCCCGAGGCTGAAACCGGCTGTCTTAAGTTTCTCTCGGCATTGGCTGGCTCTGGCCCAGTCTTAGAATTGGGCATCGGCACTGGCCGGCTAGCTCTGCCGTTAGCTCGCCAAGGTCTTGAGGTGCATGGCCTCGAGGTTTCGGAAAGGATGCGAGAGCGGCTGACGGAGAAACTCGACGGAGAGTCGGTGGTTCTTCACGCTGTCGATTTTCGTGAGTTTCGACTGCCCTACCAATTTTCGCTAGCCTTCGTTGCCTTTTCGACCTTCTTCGCTCTTTTGGAGCAAGCTCACCAGGTCAGTTGCATGGCTTCCGTGGCGGCCCATTTGAGGAGCGGTGGCCATTTCGTGCTGGAAAGTTTTCTGCCCGACCCTGGCCGCTTCGATCGAGGTCAAAGAGTTTCGACCTACGCTGTTCTGGAGGACGGGGTCATGGTCGACTATTCCCTCCACGACGTTCTTCATCAGCGGGTTTCGGCCCGCATGGTGCTGCTCGGCAAGGGAGGGGTCGAGGCCTTTCCGGCTGAGCTTCGCTACGTCTGGCCGGCCGAACTCGATCTGATGGCTCAGCTCACCGGTTTTGAGCTGGTCGAACGCTACGCCGATTGGGAAAGACGGACCCTCCAAGCCAGTTCCAAGAAGTATCTTTCGGTTTATCGGAAACTTTAGCCTGTTCGACAGGGCGCAGTAGGTCTTGGTTTAACCCCTACCAATGCAACAACTCGCTCTTTTTCCCGAGAAAACGGGGCTTGAGGCTGAGCTGGAGTCTTTCAACCAGTTCGGTAGCCCCACTCAACTCACCGAAACTCGGGTGGCGAAGTTGGTCGTCCCCACCTACGTGAACGAATTCTGGACGTCCAAGCAAAGGGCCAGTAGCAGTCTCCACGAGATCTCCTACCGGGCTTGTTTTAAGGCTCAACTCCCGGCCTTCTTCATCGAGCGTCTGACCCGTCCTGGGGAAACCGTCTACGACCCGTTCATGGGGAGGGGCACGGCAGTGCTTGAGGCTGCTTTGCGGGGGCGCCTTGCCGTAGGTTGCGATATCAATCCCCTCAGTCAGATGTTGGTCGCTCCCAGGCTTGAGCCGCCGAGCTTGGCCGCTATCGAAGAACGGCTTGAGCAGATTCCTTTCGATAGGACCACAGAGCAGCCCTCGGACCTGCTTGTCTTCTATCACCCCGAGACCCTCAATGAATTGTGTTCTCTGCGCGACTACTTGAATACTACTGAGCCTCTCGACCCGGTCGATCAGTGGATCCGGATGGTGGCGGTCAATCGCTTGACCGGCCACTCGCCTGGGTTCTTCTCGGTCTACACCCTTCCGCCTAATCAGGCGGTGTCAGTCGAGTCTCAACGGAAGATCAATCAGAAAAGGGAGCAGACGCCTCCCCGCCGTTCACTCAAGCCTTTGATTGTGAAGAAGTCGAAATCGCTTCTTCGCCGATGGGACTCCGATCGTCTCAAAACAGTGGCCTCGAGGGCTCAACTCATCAGCGGGGATTGCCGTAGAAGCCCTCTCAAATCGGCCTCGGTCCATCTGGTCGTGACCTCTCCACCCTTTCTCGATGTGGTCGACTACGCTCAGGACAACTGGCTTCGTTGCTGGTTTTGCGGCATCGATGTGGCGGCCGTCCCCATCTGTTCCACCGGTAAGCTCGAAGAGTGGCGGTCGATGATGACCGAGGTTTTCCGAGAACTCAAGAGAGTTCTCGTTCCTAACGGAGCGATCGCTTTCGAGGTGGGTGAGGTTCGAAGTGGGACGGTGAGACTAGAGGAGCATGTGATCGACTGCGCGAGTCTGGTCGGACTCACCCCGCAGTTGGTCTTGGTCAATGCTCAGAACTTCACCAAGACGGCCAACTGCTGGGGCATCCATAACGGTGTAAAAGGAACCAACACCAACCGTATTGTGCTTCTCCGCAAAAAGGATGGCTAAATGCCGATCATCTTTTTCCACATCTTCTGGTTTTTCTCGAGAGTCTCGATGATACCGCCGCCCTTTTTGCCAGAGAAGAGATTTTTGTAGATTTTCTCGAACTCTTCGGTCTGCTTTTTCATCTCAGCCTCGCTCATTTTCGGCATAGCTGCGCTGGCCATCTGAGGAGTGACGAAACCTCGACCGAATTCCCCCAGCGGCACGCGAGGACTGATGTCAAAGCCGATGTCCAGACCGGCAAAGGCGGTCGGGTCGAACTGCGGCGCGAAGCCAGGACCCAGCAGCATTGGGCTGAGCGCAGCCGGGGCCCCGATTCCGGGAAGCCCGGGGATACCGCCCAAGCCCATCCAGGCCGAGCCTAGTTCAAGAGATGCGAGGAACTCGGCGGGTCCGGCTGCGGCGGCCGAGGGAGAGAGACCGGTTGGAAGACCTAGAGCCGTCGGTCGAAGACCTCCGGTTGCGAAAACTGCGTTCGAAGAAAGAATTGCCACGAAGAAAACCTCCCACCTCATTAAACCATGACCGACCCAAATCCAGCTATAGAAGTGTCGTTAAAGCTGTGTGAACAGTGTTACATTCTTACTAATCTTGGTGACGAATGTTGTAACGAACTATACGAAAGGATACACTTGGAGTAGGTTTAGAAAGTAGGGATGGTCTTGGTCCCACAATTTTACAGTTTGGAGTGGGCAATCCTCGTCTTCGCCTGGCGAATGGGCGAGACGCGGCCAGTCTGTTTAGTGACCTACGACATCCACCACCAGGCGATGTTGGCTAAGAGCTTCGTGCCCCTTCAAACGGGTGAAATGATAACCCTCGACCTGCAGCTGATGACGGTGGGGACTGTTCGAGTGAGCGCTCGAGTCGACCAGGTCTCCCAGCAACTTGGCGCCTGGTTCTGCCTGATCTCGTTCACCCTCGATCCCAGCCAGACCAATCAGTTGAATCACTACTTCAGTCGATTTCTGGCAAGTTCTCACTCACCAGCGGGCGTTCGCTAACGTTTGTCGAAACCAGGTGGCGCTCGGTTTGGGCCGGCCGTCCCTTTCGAAGAGCCCGTATTTTTGTCCAAAACCGAATTGCCATTCCAAGTTGTCCCGGAGGGTCCACAAAAAGACCGCCTCGGCTTGGGTGAGCTGGGGAAGGGCGTTGCGTAAGAAGGTGAGTCGGAGCTGATCGTCGTCAGTGGGGCAGCCGATCTCGCTGACCACGAAACGGCCCATCCCGTAACGTTGCTTCATTCGTTCGAGAGTAGGCTTGAGAAAGTCGGTTACGACCGGCCAGCCCTGGCTGCTGCGAGGGGCCAGAACCTGGTCGGTGACGTCACGGTAACCTTTCTCGGTGGCCTGCACATAGGTGGGGTAGTAGAGATTCAAGCCCAAGAAGTCGACCGGAGCCAGAGGTTTAAACCAGGGGTCGTTGACCTCTTGCCACGCTCTTTCCGCGGCCGAGGTATCATCCGGGGTTAGCGGGAGAAAGGGTAGGGGAACCATGGCGATTCCTGCCTCCACGCCGAGATTCTGGATCACCTCACCGCCCAGGCGGTGGGCCTCCAGCAGGTTGATGCGAACTCGCTCGGCAGCTCCCGTTTCAAAAGGAGCGTGTTGTCCCGTGCCGTAGCCGAGCTCTGCGCTACACCAGGGTTCGTTAAGAGTGAACCAGTGCTTCACCCGGTCCCTGAGAGGGGCTACAACCTGAGCCACATAGTCGCGGAATCTCAAACCGGTCTCGGGATTTTTCCATCCTCCCTCAAGGGCCGTTGGCAGGTCCCAATGGTAGAGGGTGATGTAGGGCTCGATGTCCAGGGCTAAAAGATGGTCCACCAGACGGTCGTACGGTGCCAATTGATTGGCCCGAAAGGAGACGCCGTCGGGACTGAGTCTGGGCCAGGACACAGAAAAGCGATAGACCTGGGCTCCGCACCAGGCTAGCAGCTCTCGATCCCGCTCGAAGCTACTCCAGCTTTGGCAGGCTTGTTCGGCCTCAGGGCAGGCCGCATCCCAGATCGACGGGCCCCGTCCGTCGCTGGAGAGGCCCCCCTCGACCTGGAAGGCCGAGGTCGCAAAGCCCAGTTTCACGCGGGAGCATAGCTACCAGGCTTGGCCCCTTCGTGGACCGGCGAGACCTGGTGCCCGGTGCGTAGATTAAGGTCGTCATACTGGCGCGTCTCGATAGAGCCGGAGTGAGGCTCGACCAGGAAGTCGGCACTGTGTCGATGCTCGCTCTCGCCCTGACCCGCTATCAACGAGAAGTAAGCAAAGCGGAGTCTCTGGCCTGGTTGGCACGGCACTGTGCGAGCGTAGCGGAGGAGCTTAGTAGTGAAGAGGGTCGAGTTGCTGGGATGATACTTTAAGGTCGTAAAGATCGAGGCAAAGCAGACGAACTCTCCTACGTGGACGTAGCGCCACCGGGTAGCCCAATCGAGTTTTCCAAAACAGGTATACTCGCGCTCGGAACCATCCCGCTCCTGGATGTAGACACGCACAAAGAAGTTGATGACGTCTACCGAGAAAACCCGCCAGATGATAATGCCGAAACTGTTAGTCCACTTTTCTAGGAAGGCCTGAAGAGGCTCGGGCAGCTTTTTGCGAGCCAGGAAGTTGTACCACTGACCAAATTTCGCAAACGGCAAGAGGACCAGGTAGAGGCAGAAAAAACTGGCCAGGGCGGTGGCGATCGGTGAGGGGAGCTGAGGGAAGACCTGGGGAACCTCCACGGCGGTCACAAAACTATTGATCCAGGCGTCGACTCTGCTGCCGGCTGGAATGAACAGGAGGCCCCCCAGCATCACCATCTCGCACAAGACTCCCAACCGGATCTGGGTCAAGATGAAGACGAAGCTGGCCATTATCAGGGCTGCCCCGACCAGACGCGTTGGAGGATAGAGCATTAAGAGCGCGGCCAGGATCTGGGTCGAATAGGCCGATTGGTTGAGAAAGACGTAGATGGGATGACGGTAGTCGAGCCTCTTGTAGAACCTCCAGTGATAGCCCCACCAGGGGTTGGCCAGGCCGAGTTGCATCCCTTCATTGCGGGTGTAGCCGGCGTTAAGCTTGTAGGTCCCGGCGCAACCTTGGATGACAGCATAGTCGATCTGGAAGGCCAGTAAGGCGCAGGTCAGTAGCCGTCCGCTCGGATCGAGATGACGACCGATTTCGAGAAACAAGACACAGGCGCCCATCCAGTAGCACATAAAGCCGGGGGCACCCATTCCTCGAAGAATCCCTCGCCAACGCATGTAGATGAAAAAATACCAGCAAAGACTCAGGTTGATGAGGGCGAAGAGCACGGTCTGCTGACCCATCAACAGCATGGCGGCGCAGGTGAACCATAAGCCCATCAGGAGGGGATGGATGAACGGGTTTTGGACCGGATCGGTAGTGGGGCTTGATTCGGCATAACCCCCCCACGTCTCGGTCCGAAAGAACCACTTAGAGGCGGGAAGAGTCAGCAGTAGGGTGACCGGGCGCGACGACGAGCCTCGAAAGCTCGAGTTTCCGCCGACCTGGGAC
>CAYRFU010000106.1:0-6506 GCA_964423525.1 uncultured Burkholderiales bacterium
CTCCGTGTTATAACCCTTCTTCCTCGGCCAGTCGAATGTCAACAGGCCCCTAGTCGTCTAGTTCGAGCCAACCAAACCAGAGAGGATGGCGCTGGCGATACCATTGTAACAGTTCCCGTAGTCTTTTCTGTTTCTGGGCCGGAATCACAGCGGTGGGAATCCGGGAGAAGTGGACCCGCATCCTCTTATCTCCGGGAAACTCGAGAGCTTCGGCGCACAGGGTCTGAAGCTCGTTACGAATTCTTCCCGAATCCGAGATCTTGACCGGCCGCTGGGTATAGTCTTCCCCCCCTAAGAACCGGTTGAGCAAGGGACTAAAGACGAGTCGGCTCTGGTCTTCCTTTTCCATCAGGCGAAGAGTCAAAACGACGTTCTTATCGGTTCTTTGAGACACCAATCGAACCGTCACTTTGTAAGTGTCATCGCCCACTTTCTCGAGCCCCTGAAGACCTGTGTAAGGCTCGGGCCCCATGTAGCTTCCCAGAGCCAGCACCTCCCATTTCTTCTCGGGAAAGAAATCGTCGGCAGTGAGGGTAGCTTTGTCGAGTCGGATGCCGGCCTCGGCGGCCTCTAAAATCATCGCTCGATACCGGTCGACGGTAGCCTCGTCGACGGTCTTCTCCATCAATTGGCCCAGTTCACTGGCGAAGGTGGGGCTGTCAGGGTCGAGGTGCATCACTTTGCGCTCGCGGTCGTAGGGCAGCTTAAAAGTCGAGGTGAAGACCGACAGAGAAGCCTCCAACCCCAGAATAGGAGCGAGGCTGGCGGCCTGGAGGGCCTCGGCTGAAGCAGCGTAGCCGTCTACCAGAAAAAGATGAGTCTCGCCGTTCTCCTCCCAAGTGCCCACCGAGTAAGTGGGTGAGTAGGTGCCGGACTCGGTGAAGGCTTCCATCCCGGTAGGTAACTTCCAACCCTCTTCAACCAGATGGACCCCCAGATTCTTCCACGAATCCCAAAGTCCCGACAGGCGTGCTTCCCGGCTCTTACCGGCCAGGGTCCAGACGTGAACATTGGCTGGCTTGATGTCGGGGTAGCTGGCCTTGATCGCATCCAGGACTTTGACGCGGTCGGTTCGGTAGTCAAGCAGAATAGAGCGCTCAGCGGCTGCTTCGCCGACCTCTTTGGGGAGAATCAGACAACCCATATAACCCTCATAGGGTCGCAAGATATGAAGGGGTTGGTCGAAGACGTGAAGGATTGTCATAGTGCCGGGAGCTCGCCCTTTGGCGAACCGAGAGGTGTTTTCTAAAGTATCGATCGCCGCTCCCCAGACCGTGATGCCGGCTTTCTTGATATCCCCGTAGAAATCGTCCCAGCCGTAGTCAGGCGCGTTGATCAGCTTTTGCACCCGCTCATCTAACCAACAAGCGACCTGAGGGCGGGCATAGACTCGGCCAAAGCCCAAATTAGGATTGGAGCCCATCTCAGGCGTCTCACCCGCTTTGGGCATCAATCCTTCGCCCAGGCAAACCATAATGGCGTGATTCTCAGGCAGATGGCGAGTCAAATACCACAGACTCTCCGACATGGCGTAGGCGGAGATGGCGTCGGCCTCCTTCTTGACCTGGTTGATGCCGGCCTTATCCAGCTCAGCCCCTTCACCGAAACGACCGAAAAGGCGAGTTCCCAGAGCGGTCAAAGCCACCGTCATAGCCAGTTGGCGTTCGATCGATCCGTTGACAAAGGACATGGCTCGAGGGTCTTCTAGCGTAGGTCGCCCGCGGGTCCAATTGGTCTCGACATCTTCGAGCCAAACGTGAAATCGGCCCAGGACGGGCCGAGTGTCGAAGGCCCACTGGGCCAACATATTGCGGCGGTCTTCAGCGGTTTGGGGACGGGTTACGGTTTTCATAGCCCGCTAGTTACTGCGCCTCCCCTCCCTGACCCTTCTAGTCACGAATGACCACGATGTCTCCGACCTTCACGTTCTGGTAGACCCATTCCACGTCTTCGTTCTGCATCCGCACGCAACCGTGGGAAGCGTTGCTGCCGATGCTGTTGCGAACGTAGGTGCCGTGAAGCTCTTCGCCCGAGCCCCAACTGGCCCCCGTGGCCGGGTCGTGCCAGGACAGGTCCAGCAAGCGAGTGCCGAAAGCCCCTCCGCGAGATTCGGGCCAAAGGGCCCAGGCGATAGGAGTCGGGTCGGCGACCTTATCGTAAACAATCTTCACGCCCGTATCGGTCGGCGTTCCCCAGGCACCGCTGGCTACCGGAAAGACCCGCTCAATCTGACCCTCGCCATCGTAGACCGTGAGCCGATGTTCGGAGAGGTCCACCAGAACCCGAGCCTTCTTCGCTCCAAAGGTGGGACAAGCGGCTGCGGCCAGTCCAGCCGAGTGTCGGTCCTCCCAAATTTTCTTGCCTGGCAGGGGGGCCGTTTTCTCGAGCGATTTGAGGGTGGCGGCATCGAAGACCCCGGTCGGCTTCAAGCCGCGACTACTTTGGAAGGCGGCCACTGCGTCGTGGGTTTGGCCTCCGTATTCCCCGTCGACTCCAGCCGGCAAGCCGAAACCCAGGTCGATCAAAGTTTGCTGGAGGGTGCTCACCACCTGACCCTGGGCACCGACAGTCAACTTCTGTCCCTGGCGGATGGACGCAAATCCCGCATAGGTGAAGCGGGAGGGTAGCTGGTCAACCAGATCCACGGTGCGCGCGGCGGACGGTGGGTTCAGGTCTCGGATGGCCTGATTCTGGTCGATTCCGGGTTGAGCCAGAGCGGCTCCCGAAAGAAGGGCTGTCATCGTTAGGGCAAGCAGTGTGTTTTTCATCGTAGCTAGAGAATATCGCGTTTCTCGCCCCCCTGTCCGTGACCTCGACCACATTGTGAACAAGACCACTTTCGGATACTAGGACTTCTCTGGCTGGCCTGAGAAACCAACCTCCTTATGCAAGCCGTCATGATTAGTGGAACGGGCCTTTACATCCCTAGCCATACCATCACCAATGATGAACTGGTGGCGTCGTTCAACACCTTTGTCGAGCGAACCAATCAAGCCCGCCGAGAGGCGATCGAGGCCGGTACAGCCGAGCCTCTCCAGCCCTCCAGCAGTGAGTTCATCGTCAAAGCTTCGGGGATCGAGCGGCGCTATGTCATGGACCGGGAAGGCGTTCTCGATCCTGACCGAATGAAGCCCTCCCTCCCAGAGCGACCGAACGAAGAGCACTCCATCCAATGTGAGATGGCCCTTGGCGCCGCCCGGGAAGCACTGACCCAAGCCGATTGCCAGCCAGAAGAGATCGACTGTCTGATCCTAGCCTGTTCCAACCTCCAGAGACCGTATCCGGCGGTGGCCGTCGAGGTCCAGGCGGCTCTGGGCTGCGGCGGCTATGCT
Source organism: uncultured Burkholderiales bacterium (assembly GCA_964423525.1). Classification (GTDB taxonomy): domain Bacteria; phylum Vulcanimicrobiota; class Xenobia; order Xenobiales; family JADMJV01; genus CAYRFU01. Next base: position 3,333 of record CAYRFU010000106.1, read on the forward strand.
TTCGACATGAACGTCGCCTGTTCATCGGCCACTTTCGGCCTTCAGTTAGCGATCGACTCCATCAAATCAGGCTCAACCCGCAAAGCTTTGGTCATCAATCCGGAGATCTGTTCAGGCCACCTCAACTTCCGCGACCGCGATAGTCACTTTATCTTCGGGGACGCCTGTACTGCTCTGGTGGTGGAAGCCAGGTCCGAGAGTCGCGCCAGGGCTCCCTTCGAAGTCGTGGGAACGCGACTGAAGACCCAGTATTCCAACAATATTCGCAACAACTTCGGCTTTCTCGTTAAGGCCGACGAAAGCTGCTTGAACAGCCCGGACAAACTGTTTGTTCAGCAAGGTCGCAGGGTTTTCAAAGAGGTTGTGCCGCTGGTGGCTAAGACTATCAAGAGTCACCTGAAGAGCCTGCAACTCCCCCCTCCCAAGCGGATGTGGCTTCACCAGGCGAATCTCAGTATGAACGAGCTGATCGCCAAGAGAGTTTTGGGTCGCCCGGCCACGCGTGAGGAGGCTCCGGTTGTGCTCGATGAGTTCGCTAACACCAGTTCGGCCGGCTCGATTATCTGCTTTCATCGCTACCGCGACGACTTCGAGTCAGGTGACCTGGGGGTGATCTGCTCGTTCGGCGCCGGCTACTCGGTGGGAAGCGTCATCGTGCGCAAAGTCTAGGATTTCTCGGCCCGGAAGGCGAAGAACTAAGCGGGAGAGTAGATTCTTTTGGACTTACCGGCCTGGATTCGCACCGGGGACACGAATCTCCAGATCGTGCTAGACCCGACTTCGGAACTAGAGCGTTCTTTGGGGCGCTACGGTTGCTTTGGCCTACTGGCTGCACCCCTACTCTGGTTCCTCCATCAGGCTCATTTTTTGCCTTTCCCTCTCCAAACCCGTCATCTCTGGGTCTGCTTGACCCTCGGCTTGGGCTTCTGGCTGGGGCGAGCACTTCTCAACGACCGCTATATCCTCGACTACAAAGCCAAACAGCTCTTGTTCTGCCGCTCCTTTTTGGGCCGTCACCAGCAAGATTTCGAGTGCAGTTTCACGGGCCTCCGAGCGGTCGCGGTGGAATGCGTGCAGGCCGAGAAAGAACGAGGAGCGCCCCTCTACTACTACGGGTTGAGTTTGATCCTGCGGGACGGGCGGCGATTACCGATCAGCCAACCCAATCGACGGGACTATACCGGCGCAGTGCGAGTGGGGCGCCGCCTGGCCGAGGAAGCCAACATCGAGTTTTTTCCGCCCGAGCGCCAACGTCAACTCTGGGTTTCGCGGGATAAAATCGGGGTGCAATTGGAGTATCGCCCGTTTCCGTATGGGTAGCCCGGGAAGGCTCTGGCTGACCGATGCAGAAGCCCAGACTGGATGGATCCGGCGGTTGTCACCCACGTTCTTTACCACGCTCACTGTCCTGACGGGTTTGGGGCAGCCCTAGCTGCCTGGTTGATTCTCGGGGACGAGGCAACCTATCTTCCCGTCAACCACGGCGAGCCGATGCCCGAACTCCCTGCTACCGCCCGGGTAGCTATGGTCGACTTCTCCTATCCGCGCCAACAGATCCTTAGCCTTCAACGGCAAGTGTCCGAACTGGTCATTCTCGACCATCATAAAACGGCTGAAGAGGAGTTGGCTGGTCTCGATTTCGCCACCTTTGACATGAATAAATCCGGGGCTCGCATGGCTTGGGAATTCTGGCATCCTGGGAGGCCTGTCCCCGAGCTGTTGGCCTACATCGAGGACAAAGACCTCTGGCGCTGGGAACTGCCCCAAAGCCAGGAAGTTTCCATCGCTCTTCACTCTTACCCGCAAGAGTTTCGCATCTGGCAACACCTCGAGGTGGACCATCTCAAAATCGAAGGCGTCGCTCTACTCAGGTTACAAGAACAGATTGTGGCAGCAGGCTGTCAACGAGCCCGATGGACCGAGATGTTCGGTTTTCACGTGCCGGTGGTCAACGCCACCGAGTTTCGCTCCGAGATCGCCAATCGACTGTGCCAGCTCCATCCCGAGACTCCGTTCGCAGCCGCCTACTACGACAACATTGAAGGGGCTCGCAACTGGTCGTTACGTTCCCAAGGAGAGTTCGATGTAGCCGAACTGGCCAGGCGCCGAGGCGGTGGTGGGCACCTAAACGCCGCTGGCTTTACCGAACTCAACGGCGCTGTGGCAAAAGGAGTTCATTAGGGGGGCCAGAAGCTGGCCCGATATGACCGCCACCGATTTCTTAACCAGTAACAAGCAACAGTTCGAGCAGGATTTGATGACCCTGCTAGCCATCCCCAGCGTCAGCACCGACAAGGCCAGAGCCCCGAAAGTGCGAGAGTGTGCCGAAGAAGTCGCCAGACAGATGCGCGATGCCGGGCTCGAAGAGGTCCGAGTCATCCCCACTGAAGGTCACTCCATCGTTTATGGTCAGAGGCTTGACGCTCCGGGAAAACCGACCGTCTTAATTTACGGCCACTATGATGTGCAGCCCGAAGACCCGGTGGACCTCTGGACCTCGCCTCCTTTTGAGCCGACGGTGCGCGACGGTAAAGTGTATGCTCGCGGAGCAACCGACGACAAAGGTCAATTCCTGGCCCACATCAAGGCCGTCAAAACCCTGATGGAGACCGATGGAAAGCTCCCCGTCAACGTCAAGTTCGTCATCGAGGGAGAAGAGGAGATCGGGAGCCCTCACCTGGCTCCCTTCCTGGAGCAAAACCAGGAACTCTTGAAGGCCGACCTTCTCGTGGTCTCTGATAGTGCGATGTTCGCGCCCGGTCAACCGAGCATCGTCTACGCCTTGAGAGGCCTCACCTATTTGCAGATCGACCTGAAAGGAGCCGATGGAGACCTCCACTCAGGAGTTTTCGGCGGGGCCGTTCCCAACCCGGGGATGGAACTTTGCAAAATCTTAGCCGCCCTTAAAGACCAGGACGACCGGATTACGGTTCCGGGCTTCTATGATAAGGTGCTCGACTTGACCCCCGAAGAGCGAGAGCAGTTTGCCGCCTTGCCCTTCGACCGAGAAGAATTTCGCAAGAGTGTCGGCGCTCCCGGCCTCTCCGGGGAGAAAGGCTACACCCCCCTGGAACAACGAACGGCCCGTCCCACCCTGGAGGTCAACGGCCTCCTGTGCGGGTTCACGGGCCAGGGTGCCAAGACGGTCCTCCCCAACAAAGCGATGGCCAAAGT
>CAYRFU010000106.1:6516-12754 GCA_964423525.1 uncultured Burkholderiales bacterium
CGGCTGGTTCCCAATCAGGACCCCGACGAGATCGCCGAACTCCTTGAAAGACGGATCCGCGAGTTGTGCCCCGATACGGTCGAATGCCAGGTGACGCGAATGCACGGTGGCCACCCCTGGATCACGCCTCCCCAACACCCCGCCCTGGAGGCCGCCAGTCGGGCCGTGGAGCGAGTCTTCGGCAAACCCCCGGTCTCAGTTCGAGAAGGCGGCTCCATTCCGATCGTCATCGATTTTCAGAAAATTCTTGGTTTGCCCGGGATTCTGCTGGGCTTTGGGCTCAACGATGAGAACCTCCACGCCCCCAACGAGCACTTCGACCTCGGGAACTACCATCGCGGAATCGAAACGTCCGTCCATCTCTTGAGAGAGCTAGTCTCCTATCAAATCTAGCCAAGCCATCCTCGAGGCGGCACGGGAGCGTCGGGGTCGCTTGCTCGAGCGGCTCGAAGAGCTCGTTCTCATAGAGACGCCATCTCACTCCCCAGAGGCTCAACAACCGGCCTTTGAGCTACTCGCTAGTTGGTTTCGGGCTCTTGACTATCAGGTAACTCTTTGGCCCGGCCAAACCAGTGGTGGCTGCCTTCTGGCTCGCCCAGCCAGGCGGAATCGGGGACCTGGCTACCAATTGTTGGTGGGCCATTGCGACACCGTCTGGCCTGTTTCATCCCTGGCCACCATGCCTTTTCGAGTCGAAGGTGACCGCGCTTTTGGCCCTGGCGTTTTTGATATGAAGTGCGGCCTAGTCATGATGGCGACGGCTCTTGAAATTCTTCGCGATTTCAACTTGAAGCCGCAGCTTGAGCCGGTGGTCTTGATCAACTCTGATGAGGAGATCGGAAGCCGGGAATCGACGGCTTTGATCCGGCGCTGGAGCCGGTGGGCTCGGCGCGCTTTCATTCTCGAACCCGCGCTCGGCCCCCGAGGGCGAATCAAAACGGCTCGCAAAGGCGTCGGTGGTTTTGAGTTTCAAGTGGCTGGCGTGGCCTCTCACGCCGGGCTTGAGCCAGAAAAAGGGGCCAGCGCCATCTTAGAGATGTGTGGTGTTATCGAGGCACTTTCTGCCCTAAACGACCCCGAACGAGGCATCACCGTCAACATCGGAAGGATTGAAGGCGGCCAACGGCCCAATGTTGTGCCCCCGCAATGCAGCGCTCTGGTCGATGTTCGAGTGTTGACCGAGCGAGATGCCCGGAAAATAGAAGGCCATCTTCGCTCCCTCAAACCTCGCGACCCTCGCTTTCGCCTGACGGTGAAAGGGGGCTTTGGGCGGCCACCGCTTGAGCCAACCTTGGCCAATCAAGAATTGTGGAACCAAGCCTATGCCTTAGGGCGTCAATTGGGGCTGGAACTCGAGCAGGCTACGGCGGGCGGTGGTTCTGATGGGAATACCACCAGTCAGTATACCGCTACTCTCGATGGTCTAGGGGCCGTCGGGGCCCACGCCCACAACCCAGCCGAGCAGATCGAAGTCGGTCCGGTCTTGGAACGGACGGCGCTTCTTGCTCTTCTTCTTATCGAAGCACCTTGACCAATACAAAATCAACACAAAAGCTTGACACAACTTCTGAGTCATGCTATCTTCTTTTTAGAGGCTCCACCCAGGGAGCGGGTTGAAATGCTCGCTTCGGGCGCGATGAAATTAAGACGTCCCCCCATCGAAACCATCGCGCCCGGGCCTCTCACTCCTTTCCCTCGTTGGCTAATACTAGTTCCTGACTTCAGTCGGAGTCGCTGAAGTCGATAGCCTGGGGATTCCCACTAGCACTGGTGACGACTCCCACACCACGCGGCCAACTTGGTTGAGCGCCGCAGCTTGACCTTGGGTGCCAAAAGTTGTTACGGGCTCCTGGGGTGTTCTTCAGTAATGACGCTAAAGTTTGCTCCCTGGGGGTCAGTGAGGATAGCGATGGTTCCGACCTTTTCCGCCACGAAAGGGCCAACCATGACTCTGCCGCCAAGAGACTTGTGCTTTTCAATGGTCGCCTCAAGATCAGCCACCGAGAAGTAGACGCCCCAGCGAGACGGGACCTCGCCCCATTCCTTATCCATCCGCATAATGCCGCCCTGGGGCTCCCCGTGATTCTTGATTTCGTAGTAGGTGTGTCCCTGGGCATGGGGGCTATCAACAAACTCCCAATCAAAAAGATCCCTCTAGAACTGCCTAGCTTTCTCGGGCTCAGGGGTGATCAACTCGTTCCAACAAAAGCTGCCAGGCCTATTTTTGACCTGGCATCCTGCGTGCTCGATCGGCTGCGAAAGGGAGATGGCCGCTCCCACCGTGTCGACAACGATGGCCATCCGCCCAGACTTCATCACATCCATAGGAGGCATCATCACTGTCGCCCCAAAGCTTGTGGCCTTCTCAACCATCTGCTCGACGTTGTCAACGGTCACGTAGGTATTCCAGCAGGGTGGCACTTCCCCGTTCTTCATTTCGTCCGACATCTGGCCTAGACCGCCAACACCCAATTCGTCGAGGAAGAACATCGTGTAGGGGTGTCCTTCAGTAGCTTGACGCTCGGCTTTCCAGCCAAAGAGCTTACTGTAGAATTCGGCTGCGGAGTCGATTTCGACGGACATCAGGTCGACCCAGCTGAAGTGTCCTGGTTTGTGTTCGGTGATGGTTTTCAAGTTCTCGCCCCTCCCAAGAAACACTGAGCATTTCTTTCCCGCGTGGGCCAGGCTCGAAACGAAACCAGCAATGGCCAAACATCGAGCGGTTTTTTCCGTCCGCTAGAGAAGGTGAAAGGGTGCGAATCGTGTGGTTCTTTTGCCTAGTGCTCACCGTTGGGGCCTGGGCTGACCAGATGACTGTCAACGGCAAGCCCTATTCTGGTAAGTTCGAACGGGTAGGGGGAACGGTCTGGGTCGACGCGGTCCCGATGCTGGAATATCTGGGATTGAAAGACTATGTCATCACCCCCACCCGGCTTGAAATCGAGAACCGCTCTCTCCCCGTCAAGAAGGGGATGGTCCCTCTCCACCTCCTGGGGCGAACCTCACTCTCTCTTACCTACAGCTTCTCGGGCTCGGTCATCGAAGTGGTTACGGCCACGTTCCGTCACGAGCAAGTCGCGGCTCGCACTGGTCCTTCTCATCTCGTGAAATACGATTTTAAGACCCTCTCGAAAGGAGGGGCCGCCGGCTCTCAGATTCATCTTCTTGCTTGGTGACGGCTACCTTCGGCGGGATCGTGGTCTCCTCGAGAAAGACGCTCAGCTCGTGCTCGACCGCCTCTTTTCGGTGTCACCCTTCAAAGAGTACGAAAAGCACTTTCAGGCTCATCTCGTCTATGTGGACGCTAAGCCCGGCAAAGGCTTGTCCGGCTCGGGTCGGGATGTCGAGTTCCCTTTCGGTTCGACCTTCATGGCTGGCCGTGACTTTGTCAAGCTGAAAGACCGCTACTCGGCAGAATTAGCGGCTCAGAGTGCACCAGCCAGAGACATCGTCATCGTGATGAGCCGCCTAACCGGACGAGCCCACGCCAGCAACCAGTTCATCTTGCTGACGGCCAATGACCACTATGCAGTCGCTCACGAAATGGGCCACGTGCTGGCTTCCTTGGGCGACGAGTATCAGAGTGAATCGAAGCTGCTCGACCGCTCTCCCCTACCTCGGGGCAGGGATTTCCGCGAACCGAATCTCACCCTGGACGACTACATCGACCCCACTAGCCCCGACACGATCGCCAAGACCGCCAAGTGGGGTCACTTTCTGGACCTCCCCGATGCCTACCCCCTGGTTTCGGCCTACCAGGGGGGAGCTCACCACAGCATCGGGGTGTGGCGACCCAGCTTTCGCTGCGCTATGGAAGACTCCGATCTAGATTCTTTATGCCCAGTCTGTCACGAAACCCTGACCCGCGAGATTTTTAAGAAATGCCGAATGCGCTTCGACCACGACGCCTACCATCGCGACTTTCCACTCAAGAACTGGCGATGAGCGACTTCGCTCTTGGGCACTCAGGTGCTCTCTTTGCCCTCTCAGAGCATGGCTTGTGTTCCTTACGGTAAGGCGGTCACGTCGCCTTCCAACCTGTGGTCGGGAGCATTCCTTTCACTCAGCCCGGAAAGCATGGAATCCACCCGAGCGTTGAGGAAATCTATCGACGTGACACGGTAGAACTGAGCACCACGCTGGGGGAGCCTGATGACGAAAAGGCCTGGTGTGGCCCTCAGTTACGACCCTTCTCGTTTGGGCCAAGTGCTGACTCCCTGGCTGGTTTCGAAGGAGTCCCAGGCACGTTTCGGCCGAGTTAGGGTCAGCCACCAGGAGTCGATGACTCGGGGAGGCCAGACGATTTCGCTTCGTGTTCACGGAGAGAGGCTCCCGAAACACCGTCGGAGACGGGAGCACCGCGATCAACCCCTCCGGTATCCAGGAGGACCACGCCGGTGTGCTAAATGGAATCGGGATGAAACGCCTCTTCTTCTTGTTCATTCTGCTCACTCTGGCCACGGCGGCTGAGCCGTTCGGAGAAGGGATGACCCTGGTGGAGATGCTCGATCGTTATGGACTCCCTGAGGCTCGCTTCTCGGACCGGCCCCGAGATAGCCGCTGGTTCTCACTTCGACCCTTTAGCCAGGAGGGTGGTGAGCCTTCAGTCGGATTGCCCCCGTTGCCCTGCGACCAACTTCCACCCGTCCTCGGACTGGCCGTGATCTACCAGGTCGAAGGCACAACCTGGTTGGTTTACCTCGACCAAAAAGAGAGGGCTGTGGCTGTCTACCGCGGCTACCAGCCTCCTGAAGGTCGCTGACAGCGGCTCGGAGTGTCACTGTCGGCGACCTGGCGGGGCGCTTCCCAGCCGGCTTCGTCAGTGGCCGCTCAAATCTGGCAATATTAGTTCAGCGAGATTGGTGGGAGTGCCCAGGTTGAGCCGACTCACTAGTTGAATCGGCTAATCACCGTGTTTCATTGTAGTCTATATTTTCTCAAGTCCAGGAAAGCAGAAGTGATAGGGTGCCTTCAGGCGAGCGCTTTGGAGTGGCAGCCCCAAAGTGTGATCACTCCCCCTCATCCCCCCCGCAGACAGCTCCGAATGATCTCTCCGGGTCAACGTCTCGGACGCTTCAGGCTTGAAACCGCCGAGAGCCTGGTTGAAGAGCTACTGCTAATGATGAAGTGGAAGAAAAGTGAGTGCGTGCTTGAGGAACTGGCTATGAGTCTCTCCAGGCAAGAACTTCCAACAGGCTTGGCCATCTCACGAGAAGTGGTTCCTGGATGGAAGGAGTACTAACCTGGGACGGCGACTTCACGAAACTCCAGTGCGTCTTCGTCCACGGGTTTCCGGACTATGGGGTTTTAGTGAGGTCGTGGCCTACGACTTCGCGCCTATGCGCGGAAGGAGACCTAGCTCGACGCTCCCGGGAATCTTGGAAATTCTTGATTAGCGATGGAATAGACGATGGAGCCAAGAGGAAGATGCTTCAAGAATGGTTCCCCGTCCAACGGATGTCGCCCGAGGTCTACATCCAAAGTTTCCGAGCCTACCTCAACTGGGAGCTGAGGGCCGATGATTTTGCTTTTGCCGACGCTGACTTAAAGGCCTGGTTCTCCCGGTTGGAAGAGTTGAAAGGTAAACTTCGCGACTAGCCACGCGAGCCGAGAACGCAGGCCGGGCTCAGCAACCAGCGCTTGACGGTCTTGTTACGGTGTGATGCAAAACTGGTGAGGATCGTAAGGAGGCTCACCGTGAACGGAATCGTAGCAGGACTTCGTACTCTGGTAAGGGAGACCAAAGCATCAACTCTGGGATGTCTGAATCTCCCCCGATTTTCTCGCTGAAACGGTTCCCTCTGGGCTGGCGAAGCGAGAGCCCGAGTTCGCCCTCCAGCAGGCCGTTAGAAAGGTTTTTAGGGACTACTCGAGGGTGGACCTTCGGGGCAATGACGAGCCCCAATTCCGCGACCAGGTAGGAGGCGAGATTCTTACTCACTTTCAGGAAAATCTTCGCGATTAGGCTTGGAAGTCGAAAGCCAGATGTCACTGAGATTGTGGCTCGAGCCGGCGCTCCCATAGCACCTGACCCGCTCCGTTATGCAAACGGATTCGCAGACCGTCCTCTTCCAGGTCAACAGATCCGAAGGTGATATGCGACAATTATCCTTACCGACGAAACGCAATTAGAATTGCCGGCGTGGAGTGGCCCTGCGATGAACTCCCAGAACGGCTCGAAAAATCAACAGTGGCGGTTAGTCATCCCTGTCAAATCGAGGCTCCCGAAACACCGTCG
>CAYRFU010000106.1:12764-19633 GCA_964423525.1 uncultured Burkholderiales bacterium
AGCTCCGCCACAAAGAAAGCGGTTCAACCGGGCCTCGAAGGAAGCCATCTTCGCCTCGAATTCCTTCTCGGTGAACTCGTTCAGAAAGGTTTCCCCTTCCGGGGAAAGGGCTGTGTGGGTGTGAGTGAAGACAAGAGTTGAACCGCTACCGCAAGGGGGGTCAGCTCCACATCGAGGCGGCTTAAGCGAGAGTTGGACGTGAAGATCACGAAAACGATCCGGCCGAGTTCGGGGTCGTGCTCTCCGATGTACCAGAAACTCTGACCCGGCGTTTCAAAGATACAACCCCGCTCCGCAAAGCCCGAATCTGAGTGTAAGACCGTGGCCCTCCACTCCTCCAGGTAGTCGTGCTCTCGGACCGGACACAGAAGGGGAAAGACCTTTTCCGGTGGCGCTTTGATCGACATCCTTCGAGAGCGGGTAACCTGCTTGGCCATGACGTCATCCTTCCGCCGATGAGTCTATCTGGTTAGCTCCGCGAAGTCAAAGCGAAGTCGGTCCGGTCTTGGAACGAACTGCTCTTCTCGCACCTCAAACCGAGACAAACCTGCGACAACGCATTGACAAACCCAATACGCCCTGCTATTACCCTGAGTAGAGGCTCCACCCAGGAAGCGGAGAAACCTTCGCTTCGGTCGCGGCGAAATTAAGACGTCCCCCCATCGAAAACGCTACGACCGGGCCTCTTATTTTCTTTCCCACTGGTTGTAGGGGGCCCCAGCAGTCCTTTCCCCTACCCAACCACACTCAGGGCTAAGCAGTGAGCCTCGGTAAAAACCAATTCTTCGCGCCGGTCTGGCGTTTATTCGAGGGCGAGTCTGTCGGTGAAACTCTCAGGCGATTTCTCGCGTTCGCCCTTCTACCACTAACGATCTTGACGGCCGTAAGCCTGGCTCAAGGTCGCTTCAGAATTTCTGACACCAGGGTCCACTACCACTACGCATCCCTGAACATCGACCAAGGCCAGACAGTCTGGGCCGAAGCCCGTCTTCACAACGGAACCAGAGAGCCGCTCCAAGACGTCAAAGTCCGCTTTCGTTTTTTCGATCTGACGGGTGACCGCGAAGTCTTCGACCAGCCTCTCGCACACTTGAAAGCCGGTCGGACGACCAAAGTGACTTCACCAGAATGGATCGACTATAGCAACGCGGACCTGGGGGTGGAGGTCATCGTTTACCGGGAAGACCCCACATCTCCCCTGGCCACGGGTAAGCAGACGCCAAAGTGAGGATTCTTGGATGAGCCCCGAGATGGTGAAGGTCGCTTTCTGGGCGCTGAGGATATAGCGTCGGCTGAGCTCGTCAAAGACCAGGCCATGTCAGGACTAACGAACTGTCTCTCGGTAAAGGTCCTCTACGGTAAACAAGTTTAGGTTTTCTTGTTCAGCACGCTCTAGTAAGGCTTCCGTAAACCCACTCCGAGCAAACAAGCAGAATGAGACCGATTTCGCTCTGACCTCATCGGCAAGTATCTTCGCTCTCTCTTCAAGTTTCTCAAGGATATTGATCCCGACTTTCTTGACGCTCCACTTGCATTCACCACAAAGAAGGTTCTTGCGGTCACGATCGCACGCAACAACGTCGATTTCTCCTCGGTTAGACCACCACGAGCCGATGATGCTTGGCCGCCATTGTAGGTTCAGCCCGCGTGGTGGCTTTCTAAGAAAGTCTCGGCAAATGTCCTCGAAGATGGGTGCAACGAAGTCTGCCCAATTCGGCTTAATAACCTCCTCGATAACAGCACTTCCTCCCCCGGTCTCCAGGACGCTTGCTTCGGAGTAGACGAACCGCATCCAAAAGCGGATGAACGGGTCGGTGATGCAGTAAATCCCTCGCCGACTCTTACCCGGTTTGGTTTCGGTGATCGGGGTTCGTCGCTCGACCAGGCCCAAATCCTGTAGAGTTTGCAGATAGAAACTGCAACGGCTCGACTCGCCCTGGCCAAGAGCACGCTGGGCAATTTCTCCAAGCCTGGAGCGTCCCTCGGCGATGGCGGTAAGAATGGCCAGGTAGAGTCGAGGCTCGCGCAACTCCTGCATCAGCAAGAAAGGAACTTCCTCCCTCAGGTATGCCCCTTTACGGAGGATTTTATTCTCTACTTCTTGCCAGAGTCTCCCCTCATTCAATTGACTCTGATACGCCGGCATACCGCCCACGACCGCAAACCTTTCGACCTGTTTTTTGGCCGTTAGAGCGGGGCTGAATAGGGCCGCGTCCCGAAATGGCATGGGTTTCAGTTGGAATTGTCCTGTGGGCCGTCCGAACAAGGGACTCTTGTGAACTAGAACCTGCGACTGCATGAATGAGATGGACGAACCACAGAGGACCAGGAAAATCGAACTTTGCTTCAAGAGTCGGTCCCAGGCGGATTGGAGGACCGAAAGGAGAGAGGGGTCAGATTCGACCAGGTACGGGAACTCGTCGATCACGACCAGAGTCCGTTGAGTTCTCGTTCTGGCAGCCAGGAATTCAAGGGCTCCCGTCCAGTCCTCGAAATGAACCCCTGCAGCTTCGTCGGCCAGGCCATCTTGAACTGTCCTGGCGAACGTGCGGAGTTGCAGTTTCGCCGATGTTTGGGTGGCCACGTAGAAAATCTGTCTCCTATTTCTGGAGAAAGAGCGCAAGAGCTCTGCTTTTCCAACGCGGCGTCGTCCGTACAGAATGAGCATTTGGGCCGACGGCTCAGACCACATGTCCTCCAAAAGGGCTAGTTCGGCTTTGCGGTCGTGGAAGGCGATTTTCTTTTTTTCTAGTCTGGGCTAGCCTAGTCCTGGCTATACTAATCTCGAGACAGTCGAGAATAAGAGGGCTTTTTGCTTCAAAGCCTGACCTCGACAGCTTTCGGACACCGGTGTGTCCTCGTCGATGCCTACGTCGGCGCCTTCATCTAGACTGAGGGAGCCGTCGGGCGACTCGTCCATTTTTGATTAGCGATGGAATAGAGGATGGAGCCAACTGCAAGAGTGGTTCCCCGTCAAACGATGTCGCCCGAGGTCTCCATCCAAAGTTTCCGAGCCTACCTCGACGAGGAGCTGAGGGCCGATGACCTCGCTAGCCGGGGTGACAGAAGGACCAATATTTGCTATTTTTAAAAAATGGCACGTCTCTCTGTCCAAGCTCGAAGCCGGCGATTGAGGAAAATCCGGGTCGCTCTGGAGGAACACGGGTGGTCGGTCATGGCGGATCGACCTGACCGCCCTCTGGCTGGCGACTTTTGTCTTCAGACCTGGCTGCTTGCGTCAGAGTGGCAACCTGAGGTCCGACTTTGGCTCTGCGTGCGAGAAGAGGGGGTCCAGTTGCCTAGGGACTAGGCTCGTCGCCTTTATGGATTTGGCCAACAATTCCAACGAGAGTTAGAGAGCTTGCTGGGTCGGCTCTCACAGATTAGAGAAAAAGGAAGGTCTGACCATTTCGGACTGCTTAGCGTCAACGGGATCAGACTTGGGTCTACACTTCCCGCGCTGCCTATACCGTGGCCGCCGCCATCGCCGGGAGTCGCTCAGAAGCGATGCAAGCCTTCGCACTGGGACAGGAGTTCGACCGGGGTTGGAGCGCTGACTCCCGTTCCCAATATACCATCGGAGCCGCCATCGCAGCCGACGAGCAAACCGCCCGGACAGCCTTCGATCTGGCCCGGTTGTTCGACCGCGGTTGGAGCTCAGACTCCCGCTCTCGCTACATGATCGCAGCGGCGGCAGCACTGAACCCCTCCAACGCCCACTACGCCGTGGGTATACCGGTCCCCGACGACGACTAAGGACCCTCGGTCGAACTCGACCAACCGGAGTCCCCAAGAAAGACCCACGACGTCCCTTCGCTTTCTTTACATGGCCATCTCCTGTATACTAATGGCATCACACGGCCCACCGCACCGGGCGGCAACGAGGTGCGGAAACCACTGGAAACGCGAAAGCCTCTTACCGGCGCTAGGCGCCGACAGGCAGAATCCCGTAATCATCTTTACCGCCGCAAGACCCGGTCTCAAAGACGTAGACAGGTGAAACGTAGCCGCCACAGCCAAGAGCGACGAGAGTGGTTCGCCGTACCCCACCGAATAGCGCTTTACTTTAGAGCCGAAGAACCCGAACTCGTCCTGCGAACTTATCCTGAAATCCGCGGGGTTCTCCTTCAGCTCACAAAAGGAGATGAACGACAGGTCAAGAGTGGCACAGCCTACCTCGGTCGCCTCCTAGAAGAAGAGCTCAGTCGTTGGATGCCTCACCAGCAGGGATACCGTTTCTTCGGGTGCTCAGACGGGTTTGAGTTGACCTGCTCGATGGCGGCCGAAACCATCCAACAGGCAGCCCTATGGGGCGACGTCTACCGTAGAACCCAACACGACGGCATCGTTCTTCGAGCTGATAGACGCCAGGGGGCTCGCCAACAGTTTATCGTTGGTCACGCTGAGGAGATCAAGGCGCTCGCGAGACTCACGGCCCGCTGGGACCCCTGGGATTGCCGGGAACTGACCTCCTACGGCATCATTCCTGAGCTACTCTGGGGGCTTCAACGAGTCCAGTCCGAACAAGAAACCCTCGAACTCGTCTACCGCCTCTTTCCTGACTGCGTCGCGTGGACCATCAGCGGGCGCCACGCTCGCTTAGCAGGGTTGGCGCGCGACGCCTGGGAGTGGCTCGCCGAACTCGTTCTAGGGAGCGCAGTCGAGCCAGGATGTAGAGCCGACAAGTCTCGCTAATAAGGCTGGTCAGCGGAGCGGTTTGTGCTCTGCCGACGCCCCTGGGGGCCACCTTGGGCTGGCCAGGTTTAGCCCTGACAGCAGTTGCGACCGACCTGGTGGGAGCCTCTTGCGCCACCACGCCGCGAGCGAGACTCTTGGCGGTCGGCCAGGGAGTCGCTATAGGCGTCGGCCTGGCTGGACTCGGCCTGGGAGCAGCCGTCATTAGTCCCTGGCTTGCGATGGCAGGGGTTGCTTCGATCACAGCCTACAAAGGGGCTCAGGCCTGGAGTGATTTTGGTGAGTACGGTCGCCAACAGCAAAACGCGATGACCCATTTTCGCGTTTATGACATTAGCCTAGCCTACGCGATGAGCCTTCCAAGTCAACGCAAGCGAAATAGGCGGGCTGCGAGACGGGTGAGCTTGGTTTAGCCGCCGGGCACTGATTGGATCGGGGGCAGACCCTAACGCAAACCCCGGAGTTCGTCGAGAAAAGGTTTGAATCCCTTCGGGCAGTGCCGCGCCAGTTCACTCAGGTCCGCAGTGGCCGCGATGTTTTTATAGAGGGTCACCCAATCGAGATCATCAGATGATAGTCGGTGGAGTCGATCCATCTCGTCCTTAGGGTGGCGGCCAGAACCTTCTTTGCCGTCGAGGTTCTCGGGGTTTCTTGCGACTTCGTTCCGACTGACGCCGAGAGCTTCGCTTACGGCGTCTCTATCGGCCAGCAACCAGGCCTCGATGGTCTCGATGCAACAGCCTAGGGCAGTAGGAATAGCAACTTCTTTACGACGCGCCTCTTCCCGACCTGATTTGAGTTCTCCGGGCCGCTCAGAGTCTCTGTCGCGGTCTATTACGAAGATCAGGCCGTCAAAGCTTTCGTTGTCCGCCGTCACCATCGCGGCCAAGACTTTCCCTTTGTAGCCGCCACCGTGCTTTTGAATCTGCTTCAACAACCTCGGCTGGAGTTCGACAGCCTCGCGAGGAATGCTCAAGGCCTCTTCCAGAGCACGGACCACGAGTTCTCGAACGGCGCCTCCGATATGCTGCTCATCGAATTCGGATAAATCGTCGAAGCAATGTTCGGGCCTCTGCCTTCTGCCAAGGTCCGAAGGTCCCTCACCAACTAGGAGAAAAAGCTGTTTAGCCACTCGCCCCACTCAACTTGCTCTCACCGAGGTTTGTCAAGATTTCACCGGTAGTGAAGCCCCGTTTCCATTTGGGCAGGCCTGGAAAGTCAGCCAACATTGACAAACGGGTGCTTCCATCCTCGGAGCGGGTGACGATGCACACCTCCTCGGGTTTCAGATGGTCCAACAGGTAGGGAGAGTGGGTCGTCATCAACAGACCGGGACCCGGTGGAGACGCTTTTCGAAGGAACTCTACCAACTGAGCCAGAGCAGCGGTGTGAATACCGTTCTCGGGCTCTTCGAGGAGCACAAGCGGAGCCGCGTCAGGGGAGCGCGTCAGCATCAGAGTCGCAAGTAACAGCAGAAGCCCGTCTGAAGCCTGCCCGGCAGGACAGGTGAAAGGCTTGGCACCGAATTGAACCCGGAATTGTAGCTCTTTCAGAACCTCGTTTCCAGCTTTCATACTGCGCACGCCAACCCGCCGGAAGTGAGGCACAATGATTCTCAGGTCCTTGACAATCTTTTCGAAAGAGTCTTGATAATCAGGATGACCGGCATACATTTCAAGCAGAGTCGCCAGGCCCTCTCCGTCGGCGGCTAATCTTGGCGAGTCGGTGACGGGCGACGGTCTTCTTAGACTGGCTGGAGCTAGGTTATAGATTCGCAGCGCCGCGAGCGAGCGCACGACTTCGACAACCGGTTCTGAATGACACCAAGACACGAATCGGGCGCTGGCTCCTGAAGGGGTGTTCTTGTGAACCGAATGGAGAATCGACGAACTGGTCGCTATGGATGAGTGGTCCCCCTGCAGCTGAACTTTGTCTTCTTGTCGTTCGGCCCTGACGTGTCCGTCGATCTTGAGGGTCTCGGCCTCGACCGCTGGTAGTTCATTTTTCTCTACGACCCGCCCGGCGTAGCGAAAGGTGCGCTTAGCATCGTTAAGCTTACCGGAGATATCGATCGAGAATCCGGCTTTGCTTTCGCCCATCCAACTGGCGCCGCGGATGCCCCCATAGGGGTCGAGCGCGTCCTCCAAGTTCTGGCTGGCTAACGAGCCTACGAG
>CAYRFU010000107.1:0-19581 GCA_964423525.1 uncultured Burkholderiales bacterium
CTCGGCCCGTTCTCGGGCGGCCTCCTCCTGTCGAGTCAGACCATCCTCGACCTGCCCCTGTCCTTCTTGCTCTAGACGTCGGCCTCGGGTTCGTTCCTGATGGCCGATGCGACGGAGCTTCTCGGTCAGTTCTGCCAATCTGGAGCCGGCTGAGCTATGGCTTGTCCTGGATATCATCACGGATGGTAGCAAAAGTCAGCCTAGCATCGCCCCGGGGATCACTTATTTCAGATTTGTTACACCTTCGAGGAGGGCGCTCCTGGGGGCTTTCGAACGGCCACAGATGCGTTTCTGGACCTTTTTTCTCTTGCTGATTGTGCCGGCTTTAGGTCAACCGGGAACGGATTTTGAGCTTCGAGTAGCGCTGGTTGTCAAAGCCACCCAAGTGGGCCTGGCAGCCCCCGGGGGATTCAGTCTGCGGTCCGAGATGGGCAAGGAGCTGGGTCGCTTCCAGAGTTACCGGGTCACGGCTGGCTCTCTAACTGAACCTCTGCTGGCGGAGGCCAGTGGCGGAGTGATTAAGGTGGAGGGTCGCCCTTACCGAGGTCGACTCCGGGTGATCCCCGACGGAGGTGGCCTCACCGTGGTTAACCTGGTGCCCTCGAGATCTATGTCAGCAGTGTCCTGGGAGCCGAGGTGAACGCCAGTTGGCCAGCTGAGACCCTCAAAGCTCACGCGGTGGCCTCGCGGACCTTCGCTTATCATATGGCTCAAGAAGAGGCTGACCAGGCTTATGATCATGATGGCCCAGGTCTACCCCGGGATGAAGGCTAGCTTCGGCCTTGACTCAAGCTGTCGAGGCCACCCGGGGCCGAATTTTGGTTAACCGTCAAAAAAAGACCCTCAAGGCCTACTACTCTTCCTGTTGCGGAGGGCATACGGCCGATTCTAAGACGGTTTTTGGAGGGAAAGTTCCGCCCTTACAAGCGGTTGAGGACCCTTTTTGCAGCGACACCCCCCACGCCCAGTGGGAGAAGACTTTTGGCCTGCCCGATCTGCTAGCCCGGGTTGGAGCTGGTTCCCGACTAGGAGCGATTCGCAACCTGGGTGTGTCCCATTATGATCCGTCGGGTCGAATGGTCACCTTCTTTATCGAGGACTCCTCTGGTCGTCGGCTTGAGTGGACGGGTGGCGAACTTCGGCGACTGCTGGGCTATAAGGAGTTGAAGGGCACCCGTTGTCGCGTCGAACTGCTTGGGTCGCCCCCCGACCGAGTCCGCTTTAAGGGAGGCGGGTTTGGCCACGGGGTTGGTCTCTGCCAGTGGGGTGCTCACCGAATGGGTCAGCAAGGTTACAGCTATAAAGAGATCTTGGGTCACTACTATGTTGGCTACTATTTGATGAACCTATCCCGCTCGCAGTAGGTGGACGAAGCCGGCCGTGCCTAGAATATAGATGAACAGCAGGGGTAGGGTGCCAGCCCACGATGCTAAGAGGTAAGGCCAAAAAGAAACTCTGGTCAGTCCGAATCCGTAGTTGGCCAGCGAGTTCGGAAAAAAGGGCAAGCAGCGAATGAAAAAAACAGCCCTGGCGCCGCCCTGCTCAACCCGTTGTTCTAGCCATTGAAACCACGGTTTTTCGCCGACGGTGTTCACCACCCGGTCGCGAAAGAGGGTGCGGGCCAATTGAAAGGCGACCGCCTGAGAGACCGTAAAACCTCCAGAGACAACAGCCACGGCTAAAAGGGGTTGGTGAGAGTAAAGGGTCCCAGCCAGGGCCAGGATGAGTGGGCCCGGCAACAACAGCGTCGCCCATCCGGCGGTAGCCAGGACGAAAAGGGGAGGGCCCCACGGTCCCGCTCTCGCGACCGCCTGCTCAAGCCAGGCTAGCATCGGTGCGACCTGGCCCCTCATCAGGAAGAGGACAACCGCTGCGGCCGCCAGGCCGAGAAGAAACCAGACGGGGCTTTTCTGCTCAGGTGAGTGTTGACTCATGGGCGTCACTCCAGAGAGGGAGTGCCAGTTGCCCGTTCATTTCGGGTCGGTCGTGCTTTCCCAGGGCCAGAGCGATGGCTCGGTCAGGGTTGATCAGACCGGCCCCCTGACTTTCCCATTGATAGCCTGGGATAGGAGTTGCGCTTTCCAGTAAGATCTCCTTCACCTCGGCTGGACTGAGGCCAGGGTTCGCTTCAAGCATCTGGGCCACCACTCCGCTGACGATGGGGGCCGCCATCGAGGTTCCCGGCATCCCGATGTAATCGCTCTGGACCATGGGGAGACGCTCGGTCGTCTCTAGCAGTCGGTCGAGTTCCCGGCGAGCATGGCCGGGGCTGCGGTGGAACCGTTGGACTGAAGCTCCGTTGAGTCCGATCATTCGAAGGGTCGGCTCAGGAACGTTGACGAGTTCTTCGTCTGAGAGCTTTTTCATCCAACCGAGGGTCTTGTGGACATCGGTATACTTTTTGGCTGTGGTTTCCAAGCGAGAGTTGGGGGAGTTTGGGCCGATGATGGCTTCACCCGGGGCCACCAGGTCGGGTTTTTGAGAGCCGGGTTCGCCGCGGCTCGAAAAGCTCGGAATTCGGTCGTCCTCGACAGTAGGGGTGTTGCGGTCATCGACGGCTCCTACTGTGATGACGCTGGGGCTGTCGGCTGGGGACGTGATGGTGCCCGGCTGGGGTCCCTGGTTGCCGGCTGAGACCACCACCACGATACCCTCCTCGGTGGCCCTTTCGACGGCCTTTCGAATGGGGTCGTTGGCGGTGCGAGCTGCGGGGTCACCCGTTCCCAGTGAGAGGTTGATCACTCGGATGTTATAGCGGGCTTTGTTCTCCACCGCCCAGTTCAGGCCCTGAAGGATGCGGGAGGTGCTCCCCCGCCCGTAGCGGTCGAGCACTTTGACTCCGATGAGATTAGCGTCGGGAGCGGTCCCTCGATGGACGCCGTCAGACAGGAATCCTGAACCGGCTGCGTCGCCTGCCACGTGAGTGCCGTGGCCGTTGTCGTCATAAGGGATCGACTTGTCATGGACAAAATCTTTGAAAGCTGAGATGCGATGGTGAGGATAGGTGAGATCGGGATGAGGGTAGATGCCGGTGTCGATGATCGCGATGCCGACCCCCTTACCCGTATAGGTCTGGGTTAGGGGACTCAAGAATCGGGGCTCCTCTAGCGGCTGGCGAGGGGTCTTCACGGGGGGCAGGCTGGGCTGAGTCTGGTCGTCCTTTCGCTCCCAAGGCTCAGGGTGGAGAAAAGTCTGGTCCTGGTCGGGGATGGTTTCAAACCCAGCCCGTTCCACCAACCTTCGAGTCGCTTGATTCAAAACCGCCGTGAACCCACTCACCAACGGGATCTGCTCGTCTACGATCACGTTGAGCCGGGCCAGGCGGCGAGCCAAATCAGCCTTGTCGTCGTCCCCTTTTTTGGGCACCAGCAGGTAAGGCTCCTGACGTTGGTCGGTGCCTTCAGCCAGAGCGGCCCGGTAATGGTCTGGCTCCTCCAGGGAAAGTTCTAATTGTCGAGGAGCGCCCCGAAAAGCTGAGCTTGGATTGATGGCACCGACTAGCATGAGACTCCCTTCACCCCGCTGAGGGCGATGCTATCAGGGCCGGATGGCCGGAGTGTTGCGAGAATGTTAACCGTCGGGTTCGGCCTCGGTCGCTTCCTCTTCAGAGGGTGACTCGGCTTCTGGCTCTTCGGGCCGCTCGGGAAAGGGTTGACCAAGTTTCTCTGGGCAGTGTTCAACCAGAGCAGCCAGCTCGCTGAAGCGCTGACGAGCCAGGATCAGCCCGTCCGACCCGACGGCCATCAGGAATCGTTGGCGAGCCAACGCCTCTCGGCCCAACATAAGGTGGCACTGGGCCAGCCCATAATTGGCCTCGGGAAGTTTTTCGAATCGCTTGAGAGCTTGCTCAAAGTAGTGTTGGGCCGGCTCGAGACGGCCCAACAGCTGCTCGCTTCGGCCGAGATAGTAGAAAACGTAAGGAGTGGGACCGTCCTTCTTCCAGGAGTTGAGCAAGCACTCCACTGCCTCCTCCAGGAAATCACGGCGGAAGGGCTCGGTGTCGCTAGGGCGGGAGCTGAAAAGGAGGGCTTCTCCAAGATGAAAGTCGGAGCGGAGGAGAGAAGGGTCGAGAGCCCGAGACTGGCGGAAGAGTTCGATCGCCTCTTCAGCCCGCGGGAAGTCTCTCTTGATGATCGCCCTTTCGATCAGTTTTTTACCTCGGCTTTGAAGACTCATCGCTTTCCAGGACGGAAAGTGAGTTTTCAAAACCTGGCCGGGACTTTTCGGCTCGGGGGGCTCGCGAGTGTCGATAGCCTCCTGCTCCCAGATCGACCCACGTTCTAACCTCGGAATATCGTTGGGGAGTAGCTGCCTTTCTAATTCGACCACGAGACGGCCCAGAAGGGGAGGGGAGGCGGCTAACTCGCCGTTCTGATGGTCGGCCTGGGGTCCCAATCCCAGTTGGGCCAGGGCCTCGCCAACCTCGCCCTGGCGTAGGTGGAGGTAGGTTTTGAGAGTGGCCAGGGCCTGGTGGCGGGGCTCGATCTTATGCACCTGCTCAGCCTGCTGCCAGGCTCTTTCCAGACAATCATTCTGGGCTAGCGCCAGGCTGAGAAAGAACGGCCCGGCCGGATTCTCTGGGGCTCGCTCGCAAGCTTTCTCTAGCTGGCTTACAGCTTGCTCGAGCTGGTTGAGTTCGAGGTAGACCAGGCCTAATTGGATAGCCGGAGCGGCTTCGTTATCGAGCTTGTGGCAGACTTCCTCAAGCAGGTCGGCGGCCTTCTCGGGCTCTCCCTGGCGGGCCAGTTTCTGGGCTCTGCGTAATGTGGACCAGGCACTCACCTAGCCCACTTCCGCAATCGCCACTCGCCTCCTGGACTGTTCAGGAAATTTTGGGGGCCCCAAGGTAAGCTAAGCGGAACAGGCGGCAACTGATTTCATGCTAGGAAGATGTGACAATGGGTCATTTTAAGCCACTGGGCCTCGATGCGACTGTTCGAACAGGTCATCCTGGTCCCGCCGGAAGACCGGTCGTCGAGCAGCGTCCCGAGGCCAACGTTGAGACAAATACGGAGCGCTATACTCCCACCGAGCCAGCTGGTAGGGCGGTGGAGGATGAGGAGCTCCGTTCGGCCTGGGAAAACGGTGAAGGAGAGCAGGCTGCTCCAGTCCGACACGAGGGCTCTACTCATAAGGGTTCCCCTGACCTGGCCGAGACTGCCAAGACGGGAGCGCTAGCACTCCTGCTCGACGAGGAGCAGCCCGAGGACGATCAGGCTGTCGGTGTTGGTCAAACTTTACCCCAGGTGGCCGCCAGTGTGGCCGACCATCTCAAAGGCCTGTCGGTAGAGACGGTCCAGTCGGCCGCTTCGAGCTACGAAGTTCGCAAGCTCATTCCACCCTCTGATCGAGTCGCCCTGGAACAATCCGGCAACAAGATTCGCCTGGGTCGGACCATCGGCAACGCCTTGAAGCGGATCATTTCAGGTGATCCGGTTCAGCAGTTTAACAAAGAGCTACAAAAGATTAACGCGGCCGAGAAAATGGCCAAAACGCTTCAAACCCCGGCCGATTTTGCGGCCAAGACGGCTGAGTTTAAACAACGCTACCAGAACGGGGAGAGCCTCGAAGAGATGAGGGTCGAAGCTTACGCCGTGGCTCGGGAAGCGGCCTGGAAGACGCTCAAGATGCGTCCTTACGATTGCCAAGTTATGGGCGCCCTGGCCATGGACGATGGCTTCATCGCCGAGATGAGAACGGGAGAGGGGAAGACCCTAACGGCTGTTCTGCCCCTTTATCTCAACTCGTTGGCAGGCAAAGGCTCTTACCTGGTCACTGTCAACGACACGCTGGCCGCCCGTGATGCCGAATCGATGAAGCCAGCCTTTGAAATGCTGGACGTTTCGGTGGGCACGGTCCTGGCCGATATGACCCCTGACCAGCGCCGAGCCGGTTATGCCGCGGATGTCACCTACCTGACTGATCAAACCCTGGGCTTTGACTATCTGCGTGACCGCACGGCCCGAAGCCCTGAAGACCGGGTTCAGCGGGAGTTTTTCTACGCTACCATCGACGAGATCGACGAGGTGCTGATCGATGAAGCTCGCACCCCTTTGATCATTTCTCAAAAGGGGCAGCCAGCTGCTCAGGAATACGAGACGTTTACTTCCATTGTGGAATCTCTGGTTCCGGGCCAAGACTACTACGTCGATTCCAAGCGCGGTCAAGCCTGGCTGACTGAGACGGGGATGGATGCCGTCGAGAATGAACTCTCTCTGCAACAGGCGCAGCAAACCTACGAACAGGCTGTAGAAGACCACGGTGAGGAAAGCCGTGAGGCCCGCGAGGCCAAGACCTGGTCTAACCGGGCTGCCCGTTTCCGGGAAAAGATTCGAGCCGAAGGAGAAGCCTTTCAAGCCTGGCAACAGATGTTAGAGAAAAAGCCGTCTTTCTGGAGCCGACTGGATTTCTGGCGTAAGCCGAAAGACGAATTCGAGACCGTCAAGCGGACGGTCACAGTGGCCAACGTCAATCAGCTTAAGGCTAGCTGGGTGAAAGGCCCTAACGGCAAGTTGAGACGGGTCTTTGAACACGACGACTCGGTGAAGACCATGGAGATCGAAGAGCGGGTTCCGGTCGAGAAATACTCCCGCAAGCGAGAGAAAGAGCTCAAGAAGGCTTACGAAGAGGCTAAAGAGATTAAAGAGCAGTGGAAAGGCGATTTTCCCAGCTACGAACTGTGGTCTGAGGACAATATGGAACGCGTTCACTATCTCGACGCCTGTCTCAAAGCACGGGCCCTCTTCAAACGAGGTGAGGACTATATCGTCACCGGTGTCGACGACTCCGAGAATCGCGAAAACGGCGAGGTCCATATCGTCGACGAGAACAAAGGTCGAACCTCCGAGGGTCGACGTTTCAACGACGGCCTGCACCAGGCTCTCGAGGCTAAGGAGCGGGTCCCGATCAAGCCGGAGCAACGGGCAGTAGCGAGCATAACTTACCCGAATCTGTTCAAGAAATTCCATCGCCTCTCAGGCATGAGCGGAACAGCCAAGACTTCTGAGGGCGAGTTCGTCAAGCGCTACGACCTCTCGGTCGTTCAGGTTCCCACTAACCTCCAGTTCCAACTCAATCCTGAGGAGCCTTGGGCCGCCCGACCCCACAACCGCATCGATGAGGTAGACGACATTTCGGCCACCCTCGACGGGAAGCTTGAGAAGGTGGTCGACGAGGCTCTTGAGGCGTTCGAGGAAGGAATTCCCGTGCTGGCGGGGACGCTCTCGGTCAAAGTCAATAAATTTTTGGCCTGGAGGCTCCACCAGAAGGGCGTGCCGGAAGGGGCACTCCAGGTTCTTAACGCTGATAGTGTCAGAGACAAGAGCCAACCCGACGACGTAGCCATCGGCGAGGCAGGGACCATCACCAAGACCGACCCCCGCGAGCTTCGAGAGAGCGAGCGGGTGGCTTGGATGAAACTTTTGAGTCGTGGTATCAATCCCGACCACTACGGTCTCAACGGGATCTCGCTGGGGAGTGATGAGAAAGCCAAGCGGATGGCTGAGATCGTGGTCGATTTGGCTAACCGTCGGGCCACTCCTGTGGTCCTGAATGTTCCCGACCGCGAGCACGCCGAGAGGCTCCAGAAATTCCTGAAGGGCCGTGTCTATAATTCCATCGGCGAGAATTCCCAACAGGTGCCCCAGCGGGTCAAAGCCCACGATGAAAGAAGCGGTAAAGACTACATTCTGGGTCAGGTCTTGATCAATTACGGCCAACAGAAACCGCCCGAAGGCAAAGGTTATTTCTGCCTGGATATCGCCCGCGAGCCGCTCAGTGGTAAGGCCCTAGAAAACTACATCATCGGAAATGCCGGCGTCTCTGGCATGGTGACGGTGGCGACCAACATGGCTGGTCGGGGTGCCGACATCAAGCCCGACCTGGTCAACTTCAAGAAGCTCTCGATGGTAGCTGCCGATGCCGCCAATAAGGAAGGGAAACCGGTTGTTATCCAGACCAAAGACGCCAACGAAGCTCGACGTATTGGGGAGTGGCTCCACGGCAACGCTCACTACGGGGTTTACCAAGAGCCCAGTTCGGACCTACCTGGTGTGGTCGAGGCTGAGGACGAGCAGGGTCAAGTTCACAGGCTGGGCCAGGTGATGGTGCGAGCGGGCTTTGAGGGCCCCGTTCCCGACGGTGGAGTGCTGCTTAAAACCGAAGATTTCCCTACCGGCGGGCTCTACGTCATCGGCACCGAGCGAGCCAGCTCGCGAAGGATCGACGACCAGCTGATCGGGCGGTCGGCTCGTCAAGGGGCTCCCGGCCGAAGCAAGTTCTTCCTCAGTCTTCAAGATGAGCTAATGCGTCTTTTTGGGGCCGAGAAGTATGTTGGGGTACTGGGGCTCTTGGGGGACACCGGTCAGGGCGTCCAAAGTGAGCTTCTTGAGAAGGCTGTAGCCCAGGCCCAGGGTAAAGTCGAGGAAATGCATTTCGAAACCCGAGACAACACCACCAAGTATGACGAGGTGCTCAATCAGCAGCGCGATGTTTTTTGGGACCTGCGCGACTTCATCCTGGATTTGCCCGACGAAAACTATGGCGGTGAGGACACTCCGGTGGCCAACCTGCTGACCGATTACGCCGTTGATGTGGTCACCAGCGCGGTCCAGAGTCAGCTTCCCTCGAAGCGTCGCTACAGTTTGGATGAACTAGAGCAAGCGACGGCCAAAGTGGAAGAAGACCTCAAGATTCCTCTCACTTTTGAATACGAGAGTGAGACGGTCTCGGCCCAAGAGTTACCTGACGTGATCGCCTCCAATGTGCGAGCGTTGTCCGAGGAAGCGACCCAGGCATTGAAAGGGCTTCCGGCCAATAAGCTCCGCGAGGCGGTTCTGTCGATGTACGACCTGGCCTGGTGCGACCATCTTGATGCCATGGAGCAGCTCAAGCAGGGAATCGGGTTTGTGGGAATGATCGGGGAGAAGCCTGAGGATGCCTATAAGCGACGGGGTTTCGACGTGTTCGCGCAGACCCTGAACCACGTCAAAGAGCAGGCCACCCGTCGGGTCTTCAAAGACTTGATCGACACGGGCCACAAATTCTCCACCGGAGAGTTCACCATGCCGGGTCTTGGCCGCAAAGTTCCGGGTGTTCCGTCATTGACTGATGTTCGGGTGGGCACTGCCGGCACCCTGGCCAACACCAACGGCTCTCTCGAAGGCGTTGAGGTGAGGTATCGGATGGACCCGCCTTGGAAGCCTAGCCAGGTGGCTGTAGACTTCGGTGAACTTAACCTGTGATTGCTGGGAGAAGTGGAGTCTTTCGGCCGTTGAGCCTCTCGCCCGCACTTCCACTAGCCAGTTTGAACTGGCCTACTCGGCTAGGAGCGGCCTAGCCCGCCAAGCGCTCATCCAGTCGAACCAACTTCTCGGACATCCGTTGGAGTGATGCCGACCGGGTTATACGGAAGGCAGGTTGAAAAAGGCGCCACTCTCGCCGGCTTTCCGCTTGAGAGCGGCCAGGTCGTCGAGCAGTTTGGCGGCGGCGCTGCAGCTCTTTTTGAAGAAGCCGGTCAAGGAAACGTCGGCCAGGTCCAACAAGTCGGCTCCTTCCACCAGGGCACTCTCGACGCATTCGATACCGTGATAGCCGTCTCGAAGGGCCTCGTCTAGTCGGCCAAGAGTCTCGCCAAAGTCTTTCTGCAGGCTGGGAGCGAGCTGCTCGGCCAGGGTCGCCTCTTGGAGGCGCCACTTCTCTTCAAACTGGCCAAAAAGCTCGATAAAGCGCTGAAAAGCCGCTTCGAAGTCTTCGATGTCCAGGTTTCCCTCGCGCAGCTGGTCGAGAGCACACAGAATCTGGCTGACGTGGTTGACTCCGACGATCGGCTCTCGCTGGGGGTGGTGCTCGCCGCAGCTGGGACAGTCATGAGGGGAGGTGTCTTTGAGGGGTTCTCCGCAATAGAGACAGATCATAGCCCTCGCACCTCGAGTCCATAGAAATCGACCAGGAGGTCTCGCATCAGGTCTTCAAGATGCTCTGGGGCTTCCAGGGTCCGCTTTTTTTGGGCTGACCAGCCCCAGAAGTCGCCGCGGACTCCTAGAAGCTGGTCGAGATCTTGGGCTAATTCTTGCAGGGCGGTCTGATCGAGCACCCAGCTAGTTTCAACCCTGTGCTTGAGTTTCCTCGCTTCGCTCGCCTCGGAATATCACCACTCCCAGAGGCGGGAAGTCCACCAGGGTGCTCTGCTCCCGGCCCTGATGGGCGACGGGTTCGGATTCGACGGACTTGACCAGGCCCACACCGCTTCCTCCATATTGAGGGTCGTCGGAGTTGGCCACCAGGGTCCAGCTACCGGCCCAGGGGAGAGCCACCCGGTGGCCCAGGCGGGGTACGGGGGTGAAGTTGCACAGGAACATCAGGGCAGTTTGGCCTCCCTCGGGACGGCGGATGAAACTGAGGAGACTGTGGTCGGCGTCGTTGCAGTCGAGCCACTCGAAGCCGTCGGGATGGTTGTCGAGTTGGTAGAGAGCCGGCTCTTGCTGGTAGAGATGGTTGAGCCGTTTGACCCAGTCCTGAATCTGCTGGTGGGGCGCATACTCTAGCAGATGCCAGTCGAGTTGACCGGCGAAATTCCACTCAGCTCGCTGAGCCAGTTCCCCTCCCATAAACAGGAGCTTCTTGCCCGGGAAACCGGTCTTGTAGCCGAAGAGGAGCCTGAGGTTGGCAAATTTTTGCCAGTCGTCCCCAGGCATTTTATGTAAAAGCGAGCTCTTCCCGTGGACAACCTCGTCGTGAGAAAGGGGGAGCATGAAGTTCTCGCTGTAGTGGTAAAACATTCCGAAGGTGAGGTTGTGGTGGTGGTAGCGGCGGTGAATCGATTCCTTCTCGATGTACTCGAGGGTGTCGTTCATCCAACCCATGTCCCATTTGAAGGTGAAGCCGAGGCCTTGATCTCCGGTGACGTGAGGGTAGGAGGTCGATTCCTCGGCCATGGTGATGACACCAGGGAACTCCTCGCGGATGGCTCGATTGAGTTCCTGGAGAAATGAGATCGCCTCCAAATTCTCGCGGCCCCCGAACTGGTTGGGAACCCACTCGCCTTCTTGGCGGCCGTAGTCGAGGTAGAGCATACTGGCCACGGCGTCGACTCGAATCCCGTCGATATGGTAGCGGTCGAGCCAGAAGAGAGCGCTAGAGATCAAAAAGTTTCGGACCTCGTTTCGACCGTAGTTAAAGATGAAGGTCGACCACTCCGGGTGGAACCCCTTGCGGGGGTCAGCGTGTTCGTAAAGATGAGTTCCATCGAAGTAGCCCAGGGCGAATCCATCGGTGGGAAAATGGGCTGGGACCCAATCGAGGATGACTCCGATGCCGGCTTGGTGGAGAGTGTCGATGAAGACCATAAAGTCCTCGGGACTGCCAAATCGGGAGGTGGGGGCGAAATAGCCCACCACCTGGTATCCCCAGGATCCATCAAACGGGTATTCGGTCACCGGCATCAGTTCGACGTGGGTATAACCCATCTTTCGAACATAGTCGGCCAACCGGGGAGCCAGTTCTCGATAAGTCAGCGGTTCACCATCCTCTCGGATCCAGGAACCGAGATGGACCTCGTAGATCGAGACGGGTTCCCGTTGAGGGTCCCACTGGCTGCGCTGCTCCATCCAGTCGGCATCGCCCCATTGATGGGTGCTGATATCCCACACTCGCGAGGCTGTTTGAGGTCGCACTTCGGCGTAGAAGGCGAACGGGTCGGCTCGTTGAGTACGGTAGCCGTTGTAGAGGGAGTGGATGGAGTATTTATAAGATTGGCCTTGCTCGACCCCGGCCACAAACCCGCTCCAAATACCGGTGTCGCGGTTCTTCTCGAGAGGGTGACTGTTCTCGTTCCAGCCGTTGAAGTCTCCGATCACTGAAAGGCGAGCAGCGTTGGGAGCCCAGACCGCGAAATGAGTGCCTTCCACCCCGTTGTCATGGCAACGGTGAGCGCCGAGTTTCTGGTAGCATCGATAGTGGCGACTCTGGCACCAAAGGTGGCGGTCAAAGTCAGTCATGGAAGGTGTGGCAGGCTGAATCATATTTTTATTGTTCCCCTTACACTTGTTGTGTAATCAAGTTTTAACGACCTTCCCTGAAAAATCTATGAAAAAATTGTAACAGGAACACTTATTGCGGGCGAGGCCAGGCGACAGGGATTGAAGAGAAACCTCAGAAGAGGCCGGCCCTGGAGGAGACTGTGATGAAAAAGAATCTGTTCGGGCTAATGGCTACAGCCATGGTCACGCCGTTTGACCAAGACGGCCAAGTTGACTACAGCCAGGCGGCCCGCCTGGCTGAGCGTCTGGTCGAGCAAGGCAACGATTCTCTGGTCGTTTGTGGCACGACGGGCGAATCGCCCACTCTCAGCGGGGAAGAAAAGCTCAAGCTTTTCGAAACGGTCAAAAAGGCCGTGGGCCCTTCCGTGCCTGTGATTGCCGGTACCGGCTCCAACAGCACCGCCGGTTCCATCGAGTTCTCCCAGAAAGCTCAAGAGGCTGGGGCCGACGCCCTGTTGCTGGTGGCTCCTTACTACAACAAGCCCTCCCAGGAAGGCCTTTATCAACACTTTTTGGCGATTCTCGAGGCGGTCGAGATTCCGGCCATGCTCTATAACATACCCGGCCGCTGCGGGGTGGAGATTCTTCCCGACACGCTGGTTCGATTGGCCGAGCATCCGCGGGCTGTGGCCGTGAAACAGTCCCTCCCCTCTATCGACCCGGTCAGCGAACTCGCCTCTAGACTTCGTCACGTGAAAGTTCCGGCCGGGGCAAAGGGTAAGCAAGACTCAGCCATGACCACCTACAGTGGCGATGATTCCAGTCTGATGCCCCATCTTTCGGTGGGAGGTTACGGGGTGGTCAGCGTGGCCGGGCATGTTGCCGGTCCCCAGATGAGAGAGATGATCGAAGCCTTTCACGCCGGCCAGGTGCACCAGGCTGTGGCCCTTCACCAGAGACTGTTCCCGCTCTTTAAAGGCCTCTTTATCACCAGTAATCCAGCCCCTGTCAAAGCGGCCCTCAAACTGCTCGGTTTTGATGCCGGAGGGGTCCGTCTTCCGCTGGTCGAGTGCAACCGTGACGAAGTCAAGAAGGTCCAATCGGTCCTCCAAGAGGTGGGACTGCTCTGATCGAGGTCACCCCTTCGGGCCAACCCTGGGACCTGGTAGTCACGGTACCGGGCGACAAGTCGCTCAGTCATCGTGCTTTGATCTTGGCTGCCCTGGCCGACGGCCGCTCTTTGGTCACGGGTTTGTCGCGGGGAGCCGATGTTCGCTCGACGGCTCGCTGCCTGCGGCGCCTGGGAGCCCGGATCTCGAGTTTTACCAAAGAGCCTATGGCCGTGGTGGGTTGGGGTCAACAAGGCTGGCGCGAGCCTGACACCGTTCTCCACTGCGGCAACTCGGGCACCACCATGCGTTTGCTCTGTGGCCTGCTCAGTTCTCGGCCAGGCTTGACGGTGCTGACGGGAGACCAGTCTTTGCGCAAGCGGCCGATGAGAAGAGTCATCGAGCCGTTGACGCAAATGGGGGCTCTCGTTCGAGCTCGGAAAGGAGACCGCTTGCCCCCGCTGGCGGTTGTGGGCGACAAGCTCAAAGCCAGTCACTATCACCTCCCCGTTGCTAGCGCCCAGGTCAAGTCGTGTTTGATGCTGGCCGGCCTGGCGGCTGAGGGGACCACCCGTCTTACCGAACCGGGCCATTCCCGCGACCATACCGAGAGGATGCTCGAAGCGATGGGCGTTCCTATCCGGTGGAGTCCCGGGCGGGTCGAGATGGAGCCGTTCGCTCACCTTGAGGCCTTCCAGTTTGCGGTGCCCGGTGATCTCTCTTCGGCTGCCTTTTTGGTGGCCGCCACCGTGATGAGGCCTGGGGCCAGACTGCGGGTCGAAGGAGTAGGGTTGAATCCCGGCCGGACCGCCTTTCTTGACATTCTGAAGGCGATGGGGGCTGGCTTAGAAGTGCGGGTGACCGGGACCGAAATGGGCGAACCGGTGGGGGAGGTAGAGGCTCGTGGTTCTGAGCTGACTGCGGTCGAAGTCGGTCCTGATCAGGTGCCTGGGGCTATCGACGAACTCCCTCTTCTGGCGGTGGTGGCTACCCAGGCCCGCGGAGCCACCCGTTTGTGGGGAGCTGCGGAGCTTCGGCACAAGGAAAGCGACCGAATCGGGGCCACCGCCCGAGAGCTTTCACGGCTAGGGGCTCGCATTGAAGAGAAAGAGGATGGTTTTATTGTCGAAGGGGGGCACCCCCTGAAAGGGGCCCTGGTGGAGTGTCACCACGACCACCGCCTTGAGATGGGCTTGGCCGTAGCCGGGCTCTTCGCCGAAGGGACGACACGCCTTAAAGGCACAGGTTGGGCTGCGGTCTCCTTTCCCACTTTCTGGCAACTTCTTCCTGGTCTGGCCCGATGACCGGCTCGGTTTGGCTTTTGGGGCATCCCGTCTCTCATTCGCGTTCCCCCGCTATCCATAACTCAGCTTTTCAGCACCTGGCTCTCGATCTGGTCTATCTGACCGCGGACGTGAAAAGCGAGCGGCTTGATCAGGCCATTCGTGGGTTGAGCGCTTTAGGGGCTCTGGGGGCCAATGTGACCGTTCCTCACAAACAGGCGGTGAAGGACTCTCTCGATTCCCTGAGCCCTGAAGCCGAGCTGTTGGGCGCGGTCAATACGGTTGTGATTCAAGACCAGAGTCTGGTTGGGCATAACACCGATGGTGTGGGTTGGCTTCGCAGTTGGGACGAAGAGGTCGGTCTCCCTCTGGAAGGCCGGCAGGCAGTGATAATGGGCTCTGGGGGAGCGGCTCGGGCGATTTTCTGGGCTCTGGCCTCCCGTAGAGTTCAGAGCGTCACTGTCTTGAATCGGACCGTGTCGAAGGCCGAGGCCCTGGTGGAGGAGTTGGGTCCTCATTTTCCGGCTACCAAGGCCGCGGTCGGGCCGTTGGACCAACTCTCGCGTGGGTTAGGGGAGGGCACGGTGCTGGTGAATACCACGACCGTGGGGATGGTCGGTCAGCCTGGGTCTCTTTCCCTGCCTCCCCGCCTGGCCGACGACCTGGTGGTGGCCGACCTCGTCTACAATCCGGAGCAGACCGAACTCCTGAAGGCGGCTCAGCAAGCTGGGGCCCGCTGCCTCGGGGGTCTCGGGATGTTGATCCATCAGGCCGCTGCGGCCTTCGAGTTATTGACCGGAAAGGCCGCTCCCATCGAAGTGATGCGGGTGGCTGCTAGAGGTCGATCGGGTCGGTGAGGTCGAGCTCTAACAGATTGGTGCGACCTTTGAGACGCTCGTGGATGCGGCGGGCGGCCGTCAGGGGAGTTAAGCTGGTGGTGTCGAGGCGGACTTTGACCTGGTCGTAGACTGACCGGCGTTCGGCCATCAGTCGGTCGACCTTTTCGGCCACCCCGTGAGGGTTTTGGCTGCTGAGGAGAGGACGCTTGTCGGTGCGTTGAAGCCGATTGACCAGATCGTCGCGCTTGGTGTAAAGACAGATCAACAGCCCGCTCTGGTCGAACAGGTCGAAGACTTCCGGGTTGATGATAGTGCCCCCACCCGTGGCGACCACTTTATTGCGGGTCTGAGAGAGTTCTTGGGCCAGATCCTTCTCGGCCTGACGAAAGTAAGCCTCGCCTTCGGTCGCGAAGATCTCGTTGACGCTCATGCCCATTCGCTCTTCGAGCTCCAGGTCGACATCGACGAACTTGCGGCCCATGGCCCGGGCCAGTTCTCGGCCTATGGTCGTCTTGCCGGTGCCCATGAAGCCGACCAGATAAACGTTTCGATGACTCACTCAGACTCTCCCGAAGACGCTGTTCGGGTCGGCCTGGTGTTTTCCCTCGAGGAAGGGCTGATGGGGCTCGCGAACCCGCCTCCGATGGGTAAGAACCTTTATCAGCACGTTTCGGCTGCTCCTACTAGACCGACCTCCAAAGCCGAGCGGGTCGAGTTTGATGTGGCCGAGCTGTATCTTGGGCCGGTGACCTCAGAGACGACTCGCGAAGAAAGCGAGCAGGCCCTGGATGAGAAACTTCGTCAGGCCTACTTCTGGATCGTTAATCACGCCATCATCAGCCCTCACTACGACATCGAATATCAAAGCGGCCCCAGCGCCTCCTACGAGTTCGGCGACCGCAAGAGCCGTCTGGTGCTGCCCTCGGGTCAGAGCTATTCGAGTTTCGTGCTGTTGCCGCTTCTCAATTTCGCCGTGCGACGTCGCTGCCTCCTGGTGGGTGGGCCTGGGCGAGGGAAGACAGCCACGGCCATTCTGATGGGGATTCTGGCCGGCTACTCTCTACAAGAGGTGCGACGAGCCATCCAACACGGTCAACCTCAAATGACCATCTCTGACCTGCTCGGGAATCCCCTTCCGGCCGACCTGGTAGGCGCCCAGAGGATGGAAGATATCCGGGTCTCCTGGCGGGGCTGGCTCTCGATGCGGGTCAAGATTATCGATGAGTATAACCGCATTCCCACTCGGACTCAGTCCGCTTTGTTGACGGTCCTGGCGGACAATTACGCCGAGATTCTCGACCACCTCTATGAGTGTCCACCGGCCGCCTGGTTTCTCACTGCCAACGACGATCAGGGTGGGGGCACCTATCAGGTGATCGAGGCGCTGCGCGACCGCATCGACGTGGTCGTGCGAGCCCTCCATTTTAATAGTCGGTTTTTTGGGGAGCTGTTGACTCGGGTGGAAGAAGGGATCACTCCCGAGGAGGTGGTGCCCTCCCAGTTGGTGTTCTCCCAGGGGCAGATGGACCGTCTTCAAAAAGAGATTCGGCAGGTCGATCTGCCCAGGCCCTTGCTGAGACGATTGGAGTTCTTCTCCAGCCAGTTCGAGTTCTTCGAGGCGGGTGGTTTGCAGATGGAATACAAGACCAAAGACCATCTCAAGCTCTCGGGCGTCGACCGTCATCTGTTGGCCCAGGCCGAAAGCGGCAAGGATAGACTCAAAGACCTGGGTGTTCAAACCGCCAACGGACTCTCGGTGCGGGCCATGATGAGTGTGCTCAGCTTCGTCAAAGCGATGGCTTTCTTTCGGGGCAACCAGGAAGTGGAGTTAGAGGACCTGCGCCAGATTCTTCCTTTCTGTCTCCACGACAAGCTAGCGCCCGATCCGGATGCCCCTTTCTTCGATGTTCCTGGCCACGAGGTTTTGCGCGTCGATCGGCTGAGCTGGATCCGAAACCTTTGGGACCTGTCTTGTTCGGAATACGATCGCCTCAACCTCGACGCTGACGATCCGGTGGGCCAACTGGATGAGGAGTTTCGAGCCGGTCTCGACGGCCTACCCGAGAGAGAAGTGAAAAAGCGGCTGGTCAAGATCGAACGGTTGCTCAAAGAGTGGAGCCGGGGCCGGAAGCTCTACGGTCCGATGTATGACGATATTCTGATGCTCAAATGTCTCCATCAACGCTACACGAACTACCTGACCTGGTTGCGCTGGAGTCAGCAATGAGTCGGCTCCAGCAGGCTCTGTTGGCCCGGCGGGAGCGGTTCAACACGGCCTTCGCCCTGGCCCGTCGCAGCCGTCCCCGGCTAGACCAACAAGCCTTTTCTCAACACCTTCTCGAAGTGGTCGACCCGATCGTAGAGAGGTGTCGGGAGAACAGTGACCAGGTGGTGGAGGTTCTTTACGACCTGTCTCTGGAGTTGGTCGGCACTGAGCTATTGGGTCGGTACCCGGCCGTGGTCCGAGGTTGGGAGCGCTTACTGCCTCGTTGGTCGGCCTGGCTTTCGGCTCAACCAAGACGACTGACGGCCAGTTTGACCAATGCTTTAGTGGAGCTTTCGCCCTATCGCCCCCAGTTTTGGATTGACAAAATGGGGGAGCTGACATTCGAGAGTCTGGAGCAGCTGCTGGCCTGCGGTCAGGTGCTGGCCTGGAAGGCTGGTCTGGCCCACTATCGAGAGGGGGCCCTCGAGGTTGCCCGGCAGCTACCGTCGGAGCTTTGCCAAAGCCTGCTAGGTTGCTCGCCGCAGGTTCTGGATGAGCTGGTCGAGCAGCCCTGGCGGGACCCCCAGGGGGGCCAGCCGGAGAGGTTCCAGGTGGTGGCTCGGGTTGGCTCGTTTCGAGGCTTCGGGGGTCTGTTTATCCGTCCCCCCGAGGTAACCTCGGCGGGGCGAGACCGGTTCTTTGTCAGCGATGGAGAAGAACGGTTTCTGTTGGCGGCTGACCTCTTTGGAGCGACTTTCCACCGTGTCGATCTCTCTCTTCCGGCGGCCCCGGATGCAGAGCGCGACATCCTCTTCGGGGACGGTGGGCTACGCCTGGAAGGGCAATGGCTGGAAGGCAATTTTCGGCAACCCAAAAGCGTGGCCGTGGGACCGACCACGCTGGCGATGACCTTCGCCCGCTCCCACAGTGTCTGGTTGGTGGCCCGCTGCTGATGGCCTATGACGCGCTTGAAAAACGTTGGCAAGCCACCTGGCCCCAGGCTCTTGAGCTTTGGAGCCGCTATACGCGATTGTCTCGGCCACGATTCACTCACAGCCACAGCCAGGATCAAGAGCAAGGGGTGACGGGCTCTTTCGCTCTCATTCGCCTCCACGACCAGGCCATCTATGTCTCCCTTTTTCAGGTCGATCAGCTAGGGTTGCAAGACTACGCTCTGGAGGTTCTCAGTCACGAGATCGGTCACCACGTCTACACCCCCGGCGACCTGATCGATTACGGTCGCAGTCTGGCCCGAATCAGAGCCTCCTTGCCCACTTTGGAACAGCATGCACCCACCATCGCCAATCTGTATGAGGATCTCTTGATCAACGACCGTCTCCACCGTTTCCACGACCTCCAGTTTACACCGATCTTCGCTCGTCTCAATCAGGTGCACGCGAACTCTTCCAGGCTGTGGTGTCTGTATATGAGGATTTACGAGATTTTATGGGCTTTGCAGAGACACACTTTGGCCCAGGTGGTGGATGATCAGATCGAAGGCGACGCCCAGTTAGGTGCCCAGTTGATTCGCTCTTATGCGGATGAGTGGGTGGAGGGCTCGGGCTCGTTCGCTCTTCTCTTCTTGGAGTATCTCCTGGAAGAGAAAGAAGCTGAGGAGAAGCTTAGAAGACTGCTCGATACCCGCGGTGCGGGAGCGGGAGCTGCGGCCCCGGCGGGCCTGGCTGAAGTGGAAGAAGGGGAGGGAACGGCCCGTCATCCGGCTGAGGTTCCCACCCAACCGACTGACGGTTCGACCGCCTCAGGTCAATACCGAGAGCCTTTCGAGTATGGTCAGCTATTGAAGGCTTTAGGGCTCGATCTGAGCGAGGCTGAAGTGGCGGCCCGCTACTATCGGGAGAGGGCCCTGCCCTATCTCATTCCCTTTCCCGTGCGGGAGATTCCCCAGTCGACCGAGCCGCTGATGGAAGGGTTGGAGAGTTGGGACATCGGCTCTCCCATCGAGCAGGTGGACTGGCTCGAGTCGGTGCTAGTCAGCCCCACCATCGTTCCTGGCGTGACGACCGTGCAAAGAGTTTGGGGGACCATGAACGGGAGTCTGCCCGACCGTCAACCGATCGATCTTGACCTTTATGTCGACTGCTCTGGCTCTATGCCCAACCCGCGTCTGGCCATTTCCTATCTGACCCTGGCCGGGGCCATCGTCGC
>CAYRFU010000108.1:0-17312 GCA_964423525.1 uncultured Burkholderiales bacterium
GGCCGTCTCGATGGTCTCTGAGATCCCCGCTAGCCGCTCTGAAAGAACGCCGAGCAACGAGGTGACTCTCATGATCGGGTCCTGGTCGTCGCCTCCCGCCATCTGGCGTCGCGAGAACCCTTTCTTAATTTCGTTCCAACGCCCTTGCTGGGTCTCAGTTAAAGTGCCCCGCAGTTCGGCCAGCTTGAGTAAGTTCTGTTCGGCCCCGCTGGTCAGGGTTTGAGACTCGCTTAAATAGTGGTCTTCGATCAGACGGTCCAGCTCCTCTTCGTTCATGATCGGGACCACCTTTTCGGCCAGCTTGTTCATGTTACGGTAGCTGCCTTGGAGCTTGAAAGCCGGTTGGGTGCGGTAGTTGTCGTCCATGGAGGCCGACCGGATATACTCCTGATTGACTTTAAGCAGGACGTCCTGGACCACCAGCAGTTTCTTGAGAACGGAGGTGATGTCGTCGAGTTCCACGGCCGAGTAGTTGTGTTTGAGTTCCGAAGCTGGCACGGGCAACCCCTGGGCTCCTTGAATGAGCTTGTAAAGGTCTTCCGGGTCGCGACCGGCCAGGGGAGCCAAGGCGGGGTTACTGGTCAGCGAATTCTCGAGGTAGGAGAGTTCAAACAGATTTTGCTTGCCCGAAAGGACATCGCCCAGGTTGTAGGTGTCGGCGCGGTTGGCCAACATATCGGGGATCTGAAAACGCCCGCCTGACTCCGTGTAGGGGTTGCCGGCCATCACGATGCAGAACCTTTTGCCCCTCAGGTCGTAAGTGCGGGTGCGACCCTTCCAGACGCCTTCGATCCGGCGCTGACCGTCACACAAGGAGATAAACTTCTGCAGAAACTCCGGGTCGCAATGCTGAATATCGTCGAGATACAGCATCACATTGTTGGCCATCTCGAGGGCGAAGTTGACTTTCTCGACTTCCTGAGCGGCGGTGGCGTTGTTGGCCTCGGCCGGGTCGAGGGAGGTCACCGAATGGCCCAGGGCGGGCCCGTTGACTTTGACGAACACCAGACCCAGGCGGTTAGCCACGTACTCCATCAAAGTGGTCTTACCGTAGCCCGGCGGAGAAATCAAAAGCAACAGACCCATCAGGTCAGTTCGTTTGCTATCGCCGACCGAGCCCATCTGCTTGGCGAGATTGTCGCCGATCAGGGGCAGATAGACTTCGTTGATCAACTTGTTGCGCACGAACGCGGTCATGACTTTCGGAGTGTACTCTTCCAGGCGGAGACGATGTTTGTGGTGCTCGAGAACTTTGTGACGCTGGCGTTGGTAGGCTCGGTAGGCGGGTACCGTGACGGAACGAAAAGCCTCGAGGCGAGCTAAAAACTCGTCGAGTCGTAGCTCCATGCTTCGATCGTGAAGGCGAGGGTGTTGACCCAGTAGCCCCCGCACCGTCGACTGCGTCACGGCGCTGGTGACTTCGCGTTCGAGCATCCCCTCGGTCAACAGGAGAACGGCGGCTTCCTCCTGCACGTGGCGGGCCCGCTCGTGAGCCTTCTGGTCGTCGCCCTGAAGCTTCGAAACGAAGGCCGAAATCCAGGTCTTAGCCACCTCCACCTGGCGACCTACCCGACCTTTGAGCCCCTCAAGATGAGCTTCGAAGGTCTTCAAAGTGCCGGCCTTTTCCAGATGGCGACGGAAACCATCTCGGACCTTAACGGCATCGCCGCTAGTCACAAACCGGGTGGAAGGGCTACCGAGTTCATAGAGCAGATACTTGCCGGCCTGACGCAGGAACTCCGGGGGGGCCTCCAAGCCGTGGTGCTGGCAGAAGTCGGAGACCGCTTGCTCGAGTTCGCCGGCCACCTTTTGCTCGGCTGGTGACGGGCCAAAAGTTTTTTGGAGAAGCATTAAACTGCGAGTCTGGTGGAGCCAGTCGGTGGCTGTCTCCTTGCTGGTTCCGAAAGCCCAGGTCAGAATGGCCAGAGCTCGGGCCCGGGGAGCGTAACGAAGGAGGCCGGCCGTTTGGAAAATACTCAGTAACGATTCCAGGATCAAAGTAGCGTCGACATCGTGCACCCCACGGTCGTAGCCTTCGTCGTAGCGAGTGGTGGCGTATTGGCGGACTCTCTCGAGCAGTGGTCCGTGAGCGTCCCCTTTCTTCTCCGAGTCATCGACTGTTCGGAGTAGGTCCTGGAGTAACTCCAGGGAGAGGTCAGCGGCCTCCTTCTCGGCGTCGTCGAGAAGGCAGAAGGCCAGATACTCGGCCCGATAGACGGCTGGGGTCTCCGAGACTAACTCTTGCTGCCAAAAAGAGCGGGTCGCCTCAAAGGCTTCGTCCTGAAGTTGCTCCATGTAGTCGGTGCCGGTAATATGGAGCATCATCCTCTCTTCCCGGGGGATCATGGTCATCTCGACGGGGTCGGTATTGACGCTGAATTTGTGGCGTCCCAATTTGACCAGGTCGGCCCCTTCGGCATAGAGCTCCTGGCGATCACGGAGCCCTCGGGTCGACTCCTGGCGGGCAGACTTCAGGCGAGAGAGGAGCTCGTCGGCTTTGACGGGGTCGTTGAGTTCTCGCAGTCGTTCAGCCAGGTCGCGGACCTTCATTACCATCGCGTCAGAAGCGAAATAGGAGTTGAGTTTGTCGGTGTCGCTCAGAGTAGAGGCTCGGCGGATAATCCCTTCCAGAATCCGTTCCCCGGCTGAGACCAGCTGCTGAACTCGTCGTTGACGTTGGTCCACCAGCACTTGCTTCTTGGCTGAAAACGAATTGTAGACTTCCTCTCGCTTGGCCACCAGGTCGGCCACAAAGGTATCAAACTCGCCGAATTTGGCTTCCAGTTCCTCCAGCTGGAGCATCAGAGAAGACAACGTTTCGTCGCATTTTTCGGGAGTCTCGGCCAGGTTCAAGGAGCTGGCCACATTTTGGCTGAACAGCTTGAACTGCACTCCGAACTCGGCTGTCGATTCGGTTTCGCCCAGTTTCTTGTAGCGGGCCTGAACGAGAGCTCGAGAGCGGTTGAGCTGAGCCAGAACTTCGGAAATCTGCTCGAGAATCTGGGTTCTCTGGGTGGGGTCTTCCACTTTGAGTGAGCCCACCACATCGGAAAGAAGCTCAAGCCCCTGACCGATCGAGTCGAGTTCATCTCGCAGGGGGATGACTTGGGAAGCTTTCTGGATCTCTTCGATGCCTGAGGCGGCTTGTTCGATCCGGTCGAGGTAAGGGGTGAAGGCTTTGTCGGTTAGCAAGAACTCCACGCACCGGGCGCTGATCTCGTCGAACTTGTCGACGGCGGTCTGTTCTAGCTTTTTGAGCAGCTCTCCATCGACGTAGCGCATCTCCTGGAGGGTGATGAGGTGGCCCCTCTGGGTGCGAAGTTCATCTAAGGCTTGAACGTAGTCGTCGAGGTCGTCCCAGTCCTCAGCGTGGAGGCCCCGGATCAGGGTCTTGAGCTTG
The DNA here is from genome assembly GCA_964423525.1 of uncultured Burkholderiales bacterium. Taxonomy (GTDB): domain Bacteria; phylum Vulcanimicrobiota; class Xenobia; order Xenobiales; family JADMJV01; genus CAYRFU01. The sequence continues at coordinate 3,401 of CAYRFU010000108.1, forward strand.
GATTGGGCTTCTTCGACGGCCTGGGTGGCTTGCTTGCGAAGAGTCTGGACTTTGTCGAACTCGGTTAGAACCAGCTCGGCCGTTTGACGAACCTCGGTCAACAGTTCGCTGATCTGGCCAACCTCCTCGTGAGAAAGCCAGTGGTAGTTATCGATGCTCGCGTTAACCTGGTTGATCAGGTCGAGATAGGTGACCGTGGAGGGGGTCTGGTCTTGAATGCGACGACAGATGGAGTAGCAGTCAGAGATCCCTTTGACCAGTTCGGTATTGCCGATCTTCTCGAGATAGACCCCGGAGCGGGGAGCTAGTTCGTAGTTTTCCCGCGAGACGAAGGGGGTCTGCCAGATCTGCATTGGGTGAACCTTGGAGGCTTCCATGTTCGGCTCTTTGCGAAAGACCACCATGACCCCATCGTCGAACACCGAGAAACCGTGGCAGCGCACCGGAACGGACATCTCCCGGCTGACCAGGTTATAGCTGAGCAGGACTGTCTCACCCTCTTCAGGATCACGAAAGACATAGAGCACATCCTCGCCGTTGGGGCTCTGAACGGGAGGACGCTCAAGCACAAGACTGGCGAATTCCCCCTCGAACATCCGCAGGGTTCCCTCGAGCAGGTAATATCCCCCCGGGAAAACGATGCCGTGATTGTTGGGCAGCATAATGCACGACTGACCGATAGCGTCGATGCGATGGACTGACTGATCTCGGGTATTATAGACCAGATGGCGCCACTCGTCTTCGCGGTAGGGTAAAACACGGAGAAGCAAAAGCTCGTCGGCATCGTGATAGAGAATTTTAGCGTCGTGAAGAGCCTGCTTCTCGTGGACCACCGCCTCGCGGTAGACCCCAAGGCCATCCTCGGTGTTGTCCTCGACCTTGACGGTCAGGTCGCCGCCGACACATTCGACGAAAGCTTTGTTGGCTACGTTGACGTGAGGGTGCACACCCTGAACGTGATCGGCGCGGGTGGTTTCCACCCATTCAAAACTGTGGCTGGAAGGGTAGGAGATGACTCCTTTGTCACCCACGAACTGAAAGTGCCCCTGGCGGTCGAGTCGCCACTCTAAACAGCGGCGGTCGCTCTGGCTTTCGCCAGTCTGAAACTGAGCGATCAGAGTGCCTTCGTAATAGCGCATCTGGCGCAGCCAGACATCTTTGTAGTAGCGGACCATGTCGTCAAAAACTTTGACGAAGTCGGGACCAGACAGGAAGTGAAAAGGGTCGCTCTGGGAAAGGGGAGGAAACTCAAAGCCGGCCTCTTCGTGCTCGACTTTGTGAAGGCAGAACACATCGGCCACTTCGGCCGTCTTGCGACCCATATGGACGTTGTAGCCAAACAGAAGATGGTCACCAACGGCCACGATGTCACGGGGTTGGCAGGTGTTCTCGGTGCGGATCCGCTCATTCCCTATGATACGCAACTCTTCCGACTGGAAGATCTCGGAGCGCTTCTGATTGAGCCCGTCGGTCAGTCCTTTGAGTTGACGACCCTGTTCGCCTAGTCGGGCTTTAAGGACCTCATAGGCTCCGTGCTCGATCTCTTCGCCCGAGGGGTCGGCCGTTACCACCTTCTCTTCTTCAGCCATGGTTTAGCTGTCGGCGAGAGTCATATCGCCAAGACCGAGGGAACCAACCGACTCGACCAGCTTCTTCAGTTTGACTTTGTCGGCCCCTTTGGCCTCGCCGGCCAGGTGGTTGAGCAGCTTGGCCAGGGTTAGGTTCTTGAGGTCGTCGCTACCGAGGGCCGGACTGGAAAGAACCTGTTTGAGATCCTGGGTGAAACTTCGCTCTCCACTGAGATAGTCGGTGGCCAGCGTACGGCCGGCCTCACCGTTCGAGACGAACGCATCTAGCGATTTGCCCAGAGCGGCGGCGTTGAAGATCTTGTCGACGAACACTCCGTCGCCGCCGATAATGTCGATGTTGGCCTGACGGAAAGCTTCCGAGATGACCATGGCTTGAGCCTCGGCGATATCTTTGCTGATTTTGAGCTGTTCGAGGGCGATGATGCGCTGGTTTTCCAGGCGCAGGCGGAACTCTTCGTGTTCTTTGCTGGCCTCGTCGAGGGCCTTCATCGACTCCGCTTTCTTGGCGATACCCTCGGCCTCAGCTAGCAGCTTGAGGCGCACTCCGTGGGCGTCGGTCTCGTGACGGGCTTGCTCGACCTTCACTTCGGCCAGGCCTTCTTTCTCGATGGCACTGGCGTTAGCTTCCTTGACCCGAACTTCTGCCAGACCTTCCTTCTCGCTGGCGGCCGCGTTGGCTTCTTTGACGCGGGCTTCGGCCATACCGCGAGCGGCGGTTTCGGCCTGAACTCCTTCCGCCAGTCGAATCTTGGCCGCCGCCTGTTTGTCGGCCACCTCGAGGTCGGCTTCTGCCATCGTCAGCCTTTCTTTGGCCGTATGGCGGGCCACCTGTTCGGCCGCCTCGGCTGCCTTGACGCTCTCGATCACCTTTTCCTGAGCGGCGGCTTCGGCCTGAATTACTTTGGCTTCTTTTTGGCGTCGGGCTTCTTCGACCAGGCGGAGTTCTTTGATTCTCTCTTCTTCCTCGGCTACCGTCTTCTCCACCGCCACTCGCTCTCGAATGACGTCCTGGATGAGTTTCTTCTCCTCCTCCAGGGCCCGTTCTTTCGCGATCCGCTGGAGGTCGGTTTCTCGCTCGCGAGTGATGGCTTCGAGTTGACGGTCCTTTTCGACTTTCTCGGCCTCGATGGCGATGATACGCTCACGGTTCTTCTGAGCCACTTCGATTTCTCGCTGCTTGTTCTCGTTGTCGATGGCCAGTTTTTCGTCGGTCTTGATGCGAGCTTCTTCAGCCTTCTGTCGCTGCTCGGCTTGAGCCACCTCGATAGTGGACCGCTCGGTTGCCTGCTTGGTGGCGATCTGGCGGGCCTGTTCGGCTTCGGCGTCTTTCTCTTGCCGCTCGAGTTCAAGAATCTTTTCGCGGGCCCGAGTGTCTTGCTCCTTGATCTGCTTTTCGGCTTCCCTTTGGTGGTGGTTGGTCTGAATGTGCTGCTGAGTGGTTAGCTCGGTAATTTTGCGGATACCCTGAGCGTCGAGGATGTTGTCACGGTCGAGACTCTCGATAGGGGTTTGTTCCAGGTAGTCGATGGCAGCGTCTTCCAGGTTGTAGCCGTTGAGGTCTTCGCCGATCACCTGCATAATCATGTCCCGGAAGTTCTCGCGCTTGGTGTAAAGCTCTTCGAACTCCATCTTCTTACCGACCGTCTTGAGGGCTTCCGAGAACTTAGCCGTAAAGAGCTCATCGAGAACCTCGATGTTGGAGGCGCGAGCACAGCCGATCAGCTGAGCGACCTGAATGACGTCGTTGACCGACTTATTGACTTTCACGTAGAAAGACACGCGAATGTCGGCCCGAATGTTATCTTTACAGATCAATCCTTCGTGGCCCTGGCGGTCGATCTCGATGGTTTTGACCGAGATGTCCATCAGCTCCGCTTTGTGGATGACTGGGTAGACCAGTCCACCGGTGAAGCTGACTTCGGGCGTCTCGCCCATCTTGTTGATGATCAAAGCCGTTCCCTGATCGACTTTAATGTAGAATCGTTTGAAAACGATGATGGTCACCAGGGCCATGAAGGCCAGGACCGCCATCACGATGGGACCATAAATTATGATTCCCGGCACCTCAAGGCCGAGAATGTTCACCCCGAGCAAAGTCAAAAACCGTTCCTCCACACTTGGCCCTTTCGGTTGAGAGCCACCTTTGGTGTAGCGTTCCCGCATCGAGTGGGGGCTCAAACTTGAACGAAGTAAAAGTTCCCCTCGGCTTGATAGCTCAGCAGTTTGACCAGGTCGTGACGCTTGAGAGCGTTCTCTTTCTTGGCCCGAATTTCGAATTCATAGTCGAGGCCCTCGTGTCGTATGTAACCCTTGCCAAAAGAGTCTGTGACTCTACCAGTGACCACCTTACATTCCATTCCCACCAGCACCTCCGGTTCTACCGACTGGGCGCTGCGGAAAAGGGGGGCCAGGGGGCGGACGGCCACCACGGTGGCCAAGATTCCCGCCGCTAGCGAGAGAGCCCCCACCAGAAGCTTGTGGACCCAGGTGACCTGAACCAGAACGGTAGCGGTCCGTTCCATGGCAAATAGGGAAAGGAGAAAGCCAAAAGCTAGAGTCAGGGTCACTAAAAAGATGGGAGGAACCCCAGACAGGCCCACTTTCCATTGGCTCCGATGACCTCGGAAAGCTCCCCCAGCCCCGCCATATCCAATGTCGACAGCGTCGGGCGCCAGGTCCACCACGGTAGAGTCGATGCCGATGTCGGGGTCGATCAATCCCACCATCATCAGGGTCCAGAAGAGGGCGCACAGCCCCAACCCCACCGCGAAGGCCGCGGTGGGGAAGGAGAACAGGATATAGACCAGATCGTTTTGGGCCATCAGGCCGCTGGTTGGTTCATCTCCTGAATTCGCTCCAACACGGGGAGTTCGCAAACCACCGTAAAGCTGTCCCCGGCGCTAAAATTCGAGAGGCCGGTGGGATGGAGCCGGGGCTCGCGACCTTTTTGGCTGTAGCGAATCACGGTGAAGTCCAGATCCTTCCTGAGCTTGGTGAAGTTGCTCTTGGCCAGGGGCGTTTTGGGCAACACCTCGATATTCGCCGTTAACAGCAAACCATCTTCCAGATGAAGCGAATCGATCACGCTATCGCAGTGAGAGGCGGCCGCGAAGGCCGGTGCGGCCAGAGCGGTGGCCGAGAAGGCGGCTCGAATTCCGAAGGCTTCCTGCAGCTTGCGAGCCATTCTCTGATCGAACATCTTGAGAACGATGTTGATGTCGGGTCGTAGCTCTTTAGCGTTCAAGGCGAGTTCGACGTTGAGCAGGTCATCGTCGGTGGCTACGATCACAGATTTCGCCTCTTGGATGTTGGCCTTTTCCAGAATGTCGTGGGAGTGGAGGTCCCCGACGAGCACCGCTATCGAGTCGTTACGAAGTTTGGTCACAAACTCGTTTTCCCTATCGGAAATGACGGTCACGTCATCCCCGAAATGGGTCAGTTCTTCACAGATGCGGAATCCGACCTGGCCGGTTCCGCAGACAATCACATGGTTGTTCATCTGTTCGGGTTTCCTTCCTAAGAGTTGATCGATTCGGGTCGACAGTAAGAAGTCAGCTACGAATCCGAAGATGCTGGCCAGAGCCACCGCTCCGGTTGTCATCAAGAGGGACGCGTAGACTTTGGTGAAAGGCGAGATATGGTCGAAACGAAGACTACCGGGGTCGCCGGTGACAAAGATCGTAAAAGCCGAGAAAAGGGCGTCGACGAAGGGGATACTCTCGACCCACATCATTTCCAGGACGGCCCCCAGGAAGATGATGGCGACACCTAACAGAACACGATGCCCAAACTTTCTCAAGACAGCCTCCTCTCCCGGAGCCCATCTTATCACCAAATTGTATTTTAGGAAAATTTACCCCAGTTCCTTTTTCTTCGAGAGAAAAATCTGGGTTAAGCAGGGTAATAGGAACAGCGCCGTGAGAAGGTTGGCGCCCATACCGGTGGCGATGACGAAGCCCAGGCTGTTGATGCCCTGGTGACTGGCTGACAACAGGCTTCCAAAGCCGGCCATGGTGGTGAGAGCTGAGAGGGTCACAGCGGGACCGGTGGAGCTAGTGAGAATTCTGGGACTCCCCAGTTCTCGCATACGGTGAGTGACGTGAATGCCAAAGACGGACCCCACTCCTACTAGCATCGGCAAGGCCACAAAGTTGGCCGGATTGAAATCGATCCGGGTCCAACCCATAAAACCGACCATCCAAAGGACGCCGAGAGCCGTGGGTAGGAAGGTGATGACCACTTGAGCCGGACTGCGGAGATACAGAGCTGTCACTAGAAGCACCACCGCCAAAGTTACCCAGACTGTGATGGCGTGAGTCCGACCGATGACATCTTCAAAGTGCTTCATCAAAATCGGGTCGCCCCGGATCTCGGGGTCGAGGGAGGCCAGGTCTCCCACAAACTGCACCAAAGGTCCCCGATTCCAAACGTTACCCGACGGGCGGATCAACAGAGCCAGGATGGAGTCTTTTCCTACCAACCGGACCTTGAGCGGGGTGGGAATGTCGTCCAAAGTGGGAGCAGTAGGTTCCTGCTCTTCTAGAAACCCCAGAATCAGAGCCAGGTCCTGATGGAGGGCCAGTTGGGTTTGGTCGATGGCGTCGAAGATCGGCCCGGGACCGCGCTCCTCAAGAGCGCGGCGAAGTTCGGTGAGTCGCTCCTGGAAGGCCCCCGCCGGCTCTCGGAACTGCTCCTGGGTCCGCAAAAGAGGGTAGCGCTCGGCGTAGACTGTCTCGAGCGTTTCAAGCGCTCTGGCCAGGGGCCGCACGGGGGTCGGCATGGGAGCTTTTTGAGACGGCTTGAGTCCTTCCGCCAGGGTCAAGATTTCGGCGATCAGGTCATCTTTTTCTGGATCTTTGACCGGAACGAGATCGGTCGGGGTGGTGACGGCGTGAACCGTCTCAAGACTCCGAAACTGCTCGGCTCGTTGGCGGGCCTGCTCCAATCCGTCGACCAGAGAGATAGCCGAGAGAACAGTCGTCTGGCCTTCGCGGGTTAATTGGAGTTCGGTCTTGATCGACTCCAAGTCAGGCGCTTGAATGTTGAGCAGGTTATAGTCGAAGGTGACTTTCCAGGCCTGAGGCAGTGCCAATACCGAGATCACCACGGCCGCTAGGGCTACCAGTCGAGAGTTTTTGAGCAGCGCCGATTCCATGGTCTGGAGTGGGGCCTGTTCATAGACCTCGGCCACGGGCAGGCCGGCTCGCTCGTAGAGGGCGAAAAAGGCTGGCAAGACCACGATGGTGGCCAGATAGCAAAGCAAGACTCCCCCACCCGCGATGATGCCTAACTCAGCGATTCCCTTGAAGCCCGTTACCACCATCACCAGCAAAGCCAGGGCAGTGCTCACGGCTCCCACGAAGGTGTCGAGACCCGTCCCCCGGATGGTAAAGGTGAGAGCGTCATCAGCCGTTTTGCCGCTGGCTCTCTCTTCGAAATAGCGGAAGGTGAGGTGGATTCCGAAGTCGATTCCCAACCCGCATAGTATCGAGATGTAGGTGACGGTGATGAAATTGAGATGACCCACCGCCAGGGTGGTGAACCCGAGGGTCCAGGTCAGGCCGATCACGAGGGTCGTCAAGGCCATGGCTGGTCGACGCACCTCTCCAAAGCCGAGGGTGAACAGAATCGAGATCAGTGTCAGGGTGATGGCCGAGCTTTTGAGAGAGTCCAATCCGCAGGTCCGCCTTTCATCGGTAAGCAGCACAGGCTCCCCGGTAACCCGGATACGAAGGCCAGGAAAGCGAGGTTCTAACTCCTCAATGATGACCCGGATTCGGTCCACTGAAGGACCAGTTGGCGAGATGCGATCGTCTGAAATGGTCGGCTTGACCAGGAGGAGAAACGTCTCCTCGTCTTCCAGCGTCGTATAGAAAGTGGTTTCTCCGAGAAAAAGCTTCTGTTGACGAGGATCGTCGCTAGAGAACTTCTCCACCAGAAAGGGGGGAGGGCGACCTGACTCTAAGCGGCCCAAAATTTGTCCCAGCAACCGATTCCCCAGGTCGAGTCCGGCCGCGATTCGGGAGGGCTCGAGCGAAACCACATCTGAGCGGAACTGGGCCAGCAGGGTAGGGAGGTCCGGCTGGTCGGTAAATCCTCGAAGATAGGGTCTCGCCAACCGTAGCTCGTCGCGGATCTCTTCTAGAGCTTGATTTGCCAGGAAGAAAAGCCCTCGAGCCCTCAAGTAAGAAAGGTCGAGACGATGCAGGGTATGCTGGAAAAACTCCGGTTCTTGCTCCAGTCTCTCGGCCAAGACATCGAGAAAATGAGTCCGACTGGCTCGCGGGCCGTCATCGACGAGAACGGCTATGTCGTGGGGAAGCGGGAACTTTTCCCGGTAGTCCCGGATCTGGACGATGTAGGGGTCATCCTCCCGAAAAAGGTAGGACCAGTCTGTCTGAAGGTCGAGCTTGGCAGCCGTGAGAGCAAGACAAATCAAGCCGACCAGGGTCGAAAGAATCAGGGTCGGGGTCGGGTTCTCGAAAGAAGTTCTTGCGATCTTGACGTGGGGCAATGAGGCAGGGCGTTCTTCTCTTAGGTGAAGGCCCCTTCTCTCCGGCGGAAGCGAACGCCTGTTCTAGTAAAGAGAAGGCTCGGTTACGGGGAGTCTGACGGGCAGAGAAATGAGCCTCCGGAGGACGTGATTCTTGACCCGATCGGGCTGGGCCTCGAGGAGGACCATTTCGGGGAAGCGCTCCAGCAAGCTGGTGACGGCCGTCTGGCCGGTCAGCTTAGCCAGCATCGCGCCTACACAAAAATGCTTTCCTCTTCCGAAGGCGACGTGGCGGTAGGCTGGTCTCTCGAAGTTGAGATGGTCTGGCTCGGGAAATTGGGCCGGATCCCGGTTCGCCGCGCCGATGTAGAGACAAACCATATGGTTCGGCTCAATGATGGAAGGCCCAACCTCGATTCGCTTGAGAGCCACCCGAGTGGCGACCTGGGAAGGGCTGTCGATGCGAAGGAACTCCTCGATGGCGTTGGGGACAAGTTCCGGCCGAGCCAAGAGCTTTTGGTGGGCCGTCGGGTCTCGAAGTAAGGCTAGCATACCGTTGCAGATCAAATTGGCGGTTGTATCGTGTCCGGCCAGCAAGAGTAGAGCGCAAAGGGAGATCACTTCGTCACGGGTCAGCTCGGTAGCCGCCAAGGAGGCCATCAGGTTGGGCTCTGGTCGTTGTCGATAGCGGTCGTAGAGTTGTCCGAAGATCTCGACCATTTCGACCAGGGCCTCTTCTGAGCGGGCCGCGCTATCGGGCGGTCGGATGGGAGCGCCGATGAAGGTGGCCAGGGTTTCGCCCCAGTGATAGAATCGCTCAATGTCGACCGAATTGGCCCCTAACACCTCGGCGATCACCAAAGCCGGTAAAGGCATGCCTAGATGGGCGACCAGGTCGACCTCACCCTGAAGATCGTCGAGCAGCCGGTCGACTTTGGCTTGGACTATTTCTCGGTAGCCTTCCACGAACTTGGGAGTGAACACGGTCGCCAGTCGCTGACGCAGATAAGTGTGATGGGGAGGGTCGATGTAGAGAATCCAGTGGTGAGCCACCCTCTCGAGGGTCGGAGGCGCTTCTCTCCCGGCCATAAAAAGAGGCAGCATGAAGTTGGAAAGATGGTCGTGTTTAAGCAGGGCGGCTACCTCGGAATAGCCCGTCACGATCCACCCCAGTTGGGGGTCCCACTGAATAGGAGCGGTCTCCCGCAAACGATGATAGGTGGGGTAGGGATCGAGAAAAAAGGAGTTTTCCAGGCTCCAATGCACCATTTTGCTGGCTTCGCTTCCCTGGGAAACACTCCCCCCAGGTTCGTAGGAAGGCTTCTGGCCTGTTACGAACCGGCTCCTCATGGAGCCCACCGACCGCCTTCCCTATTTCGATATTATTCTCGAACAGATCGCCTGCGGCAACGATGAAATGACCCAGGCCTTCGGCAATCATGTGCACTGGGGATATTGGGAAGATCCTTCCGAGGCCGATGGCACGGTGGCCGATTTCGTGGCAGCCTCGGAGCGGATGTGTCGTCTTGTCTGCGATCAGGCCGAGCCCGACCAGGGGCCTGAGATTCTCGACGCAGGCTGTGGCTTCGGAGGCACGGTTTTTAGCCTCCATCAACGGTTTCCGGAGCTTCGTTTGACGGGTCTGAATATCGATGAGCGTCAACTGAAGCGAGCCAACAGCCGAATCCCTGCCGGCGCTCCCATCCAGTTCGTCCACGGCGACGCCTGCGCCATGCCACTCGAGGATCAGTCCTTCCAGGCCGTCTTAGCGGTTGAGTGCGTCTTCCACTTTCCCAGCCGCCTGAACTTCGTCAGGGAAGCGGCTCGAGTTTTGAAGCCAGGTGGTCTCTTGGTGATCTCGGACTACGTCGCCGGCGTTAGTGAGATGCCTAATCTTGACCCGGAGGTGATCGAGAAGACTGCCAGGGTGTTTGCCGAGTTTTATGGCCCGGGGTGTGTGGCCAGGGCCGGTGATTACGAGGCCCTGGCTGAACATTGCGGGCTCGAGATCACTCAGGCTCGGGATATCACCGCCAATACCATTCCCGGCTATCAGGTCGGGCGCAAGCTGCTGGCCGGGCTTTCCCAGGCTGGTATCGAGGCCACCCACTGGATGGAGAAAGAAGCCCGAGAAGGCGTGGCTAGGTATATGATCTACACCTTCCGCAAGCCCACTACTTCACGCTAGCCAGGGTTTGCTCCACCAGTTGAACGGTTCTCGCTCTGTTAGGTCGGGGAACCACGGCCACTACCTCCAGGGTTTCTCCACCCCAAGGGCGTTGGCCACTGACCCCCACCCATTCACTCTGCTCGGCCAGGAGTTCAGCCATTTGAAGTCCTCCGGGTCCGGTGTGGGGGCCATAAGTGACCTTTCCGAGGGTCTTGAGCCGGCGGCCGGGATGGTCAGTGAGATAGGCCGCCAGGAAATGCCTCTGCTGTTCAAACGATTGGCGAAGAAAACATGGTTTGAGGTCGAAGGGCGAGGTTTTTGTGGTGGAAAATCCTATCGGGATCCACATCATGAAGGCCCCGGAATACCAACCCCCAGTGGTGGTGGGCTTCAGGGAGAGGGCCGGTTGGAACTGCCTCAAGGTTTGTCGCGCTCGGCTCAGAGGGTGAGTAGGGCACTGTTCATCGTAGTCGGCGCTGTCGGCGGGCAAAGCAAGGAGAAGGTCTTTGGGAAAGGTCCACCATTTCTTGAAGCGCTCGAAGAAACTCGGTCGAGGATAAACGAATCCATAAGGATCAGCTGGCTTGCCGGCTGGAACCTGACCGGCTAAGAGCTCGGCACGGGTTGAGGAGGTGAAGGCCTCCAGGGTAGTGACTAGAACCTCTACGTGGCCGCCGGCTACCGGGCACAAAGCCAGAGCCTGGTAAACCATCGAGCCGGAGGGGCCGGGGTATTTAATGACGCCGGTCACCCCCAGGCGGCTGTCCATTTCGCACTCAATCAAACCACCGCCCCGGGTGGCCGCCACAAGACGAAGGTCGTGACGATAGGTCTCCAGGGCTTCTGGTTCAGCCGAAACCGGATAGGGGTGGAATTCCAGTCGAACCCTGTCGTTTTGTCGGCTGCTCCAGGCCTTCACAGTGGCCGTTTGCTCGGCCGGCCACCAACCGGGTGGGGGAGTGAAATCGAGTTCTAGCAAAGCGAGACCTCCACCCCATCCGCCCCCAGGGCCAGACAGAGGCAGCTTCCTTCGAGGGAGGGATGCTCGACTAGAAAGCGCGCCACCTGGGTCACCACTTCTTGTTCGATGAGTCGCTGGAGAGGACGGGCTCCGTAACGTCGGTCGTAACCTCGCTCAGCCAGAGAATCGATCAACTCGGGGTGGGCCTCAACCGTCAGGCCTCGGCTGGCCAGGCCCTCTCGCTGGCTCAGGCGGGAGAGTTCTAGCCGGGCGATCTCCCGAACGATGGGAGGCTCTAGGGGATTGAATTGAACCACCGAATCGAGTCGATTGAAGAACTCCGGGCGGAAAAAAGCTCGCACCTCTTGGTCGGGCGAGAGGTCCTGTCGGTTTTGACGCAAGCCTGGCGCCGTTCGGGGCGTTCCCAGGTTACTGGTCAGCAAGACCAGAGCGCTGCGAAAACTGGTGACCCGTCCCAGAGGATCGGAGAGGGTGGCCTGATCAAAAAGACTGAGTAAGACGTCAAAGATTTCGGGAGCGGCCTTCTCGATCTCGTCGAACAAAATCACCGAGAACGGCTCACTCCGAAGGCGCCGAATCAAAGGGCCAGGTCGCTGACTGTCTCCCACTAGCCGGAGGGCCGCCCCGGGGCCCTGATACTCGCCCATATCAAGCCGCAGCAGTCTGTTTTCGTCGCCAAAAAGGAAGCGGGCCAGGGAGCGGGCCAGCTCGGTCTTGCCAACTCCGGTAGGCCCGCTGAAGAGCAGCACCCCTAGAGGGCGGGTCGGGTCGTTCAGCCCGGCTTTGTAAGTCAAGATCGTCGAGGCGGCCAGATGACAGGCGTGAGACTGACCGAGAACCTCAGACTCCAACTGCTCTTGGACTTGGTCGTGGGTGAGAGTCAGGTCGTCGCGCAGAAAGATCGGTTGCACTCCGGTCTGATCAGAGAATTGGGTGACCACAGAGGAGGGGTCTACGGTCTGCTCCGATCGCTCGGCAAGCGTGCGAACGAATTCCACCGTCCGGCCGGGGAAGGCCGAGTAAGGATAGAATCTCTGATGGAGTTCGTAGGCTGTTTTCAAAGCTTCGGTGGTGAAACAAACCTGGGTCCGCCTCGACTCGGTTTCTGCGACCTGGGCTAGAACATTGAAAGCCTCTGAGGGGCTAAACTTCGGCAGGATATAAATCTCAAAGAGGTCGAGAAGCCCTGGAGCGAGACGGCGACAAATGTCGAGTTCATCGGGCGTCGTCTCGGCCACCAGCTTCAGTTCCCCGCGTTCTAGGAACTGCCGGAAGAAGGAGCCGAGGCTATAGTCGACGCCTCCGGTCCCGGTGGTCAAGAGAGCCAGCAAGTTCTCAATACAGAGAACTCCCTTCTCGCGGAATAGTTCCTCGACCATCTCCTCGCACCGTTCTTCCCACTGCCCGAGATAGCGCATGCCGGCAATAATGCGTCCGGCCGAGGTGGAATAGAGGGTCGTTCCAAGCTTACGGGTTTTTTTGGCCAGTGCTACCAACAGCGTGGTTTTGCCGCTTCCCCGCTCCCCGACCAGGAGAAGGTTGCTTTTCCGTTGGAGGAGGGCGGCCAGCAGTTTGTCGAGCTCGGCTTGGCGTCCGTAGGCCAGGCCAAGTTGCTTTTGCCAGAAAGGTCGGTGGAGCTGGTCGCTCACGATTTCGAGGGTGGTCTCGGCCAAATCCGTTCCTCTTCGTCGCGGGCGACGTCGCTTCTGCTTCAGATCTTTCAATTGAACTCTTTGGGGTGGGAAGGATTGGCGTAGAGCCCCGGGGGTCAAATGAGAGAGGCGGTCTCGAACGTAATGGCGGATCAGCCGGCGCAGAGCCCTTTGCTCTCGATAGAAGAACTGAAGGTCAAGAAAAGGGAGGCCGCATAAATGAAGGCCACATCGGTGGCGCCCCCGGACGGCCACCACTGGCACCGGAAGCTCAAACGCGTAGGGGTGAAGCTTACCTTCCTGTTCAAACTCAGGACGGACTTTTACCGTCAGTTCGAGAAGCTCGGGTTCGCTAAGGTGGGGTTCTTCAGGAGCGAGGTCTAGCTCCTGAAATTCGGCCAACTTCTGGCTGAGCTGGGTCAGGGCGGCCTTCTCGGTGAGGGCCACAGTCTTCAGACTGGGATTCTCCACCAGCAGCGCCACCGTTTGCCCTCCCACGGGCCAGGTTAGAACAGGAAAATTCTGACTCACGAGACTTTCGTTCGATTTCGATGGCGCGTTCCATTTCCCTCACTGGGGCGGATAGGGAATTTTGAGATGGGCCTGAGAGAGGACTGACTCCGCTCCATCTCGGATGGTAGGTGGTGACTACCGTTCTGTTCTATACCCTGGTTGCTCTGCTTTCGACCGGCATTGTCTGGAAAGGAAGCGAGCTGCTGGAATCGTCCAGCGAGAAACTGTCGGCCTACTACGAGTTGCCGCCTATCGTCCAAGGGGCGGTTGTGGTGGCTGTGGGGTCGAGCTTTCCAGAGCTCTCGACTACAGTTCTCTCCACTGTGATTCACGGGAAATTCGAACTAGGGGTGGCAGCCATCGTTGGCTCGGCCATCTTCAACATTCTCGTGATACCAGCCTTGGCTGGAATCTATGGAGGTCGCCAGCTGGAGTCCAACCGGGATTTGGTCTACAAAGAGGCCCAGTTTTATATGATCGCCGTCTCCGTTCTGCTGCTGACCTTCTCCTTCG
>CAYRFU010000108.1:17322-19381 GCA_964423525.1 uncultured Burkholderiales bacterium
GGTTATCTACAACCCTATTCTTGGAGAAGAAACCGACCCTATCCAAGGGGAAATGGACCGCGCTTTGGCGTTCTTGCCGCTGTTGATGTACGGGCTTTACGTTTTCGTTCAATGGCAAGATACGATGGATCACCAGGCCGAGCCCCAGGAGGAGGCGATCTCAGTCACCAAGCAGTGGATGATGTTGGCAGCCAGCTTGGCCATTATCCTGGTCGGGGTGGAGGGACTGGTGCGCTCGGCCATCGCCTTCGGAGACTTTTTCGGCACTCCTAGTTTTCTCTGGGGCATCACCGTGGTGGCTGCCGGAACCAGTATTCCCGATGCCTTCGTTAGTATTCGAGCCGCCCAGAAAGGCAACGCCATCACCAGCCTGGCGAACGTCCTGGGCAGTAACATTTTCGATCTGTTGGTCTGCATCCCCGCTGGGGTTTTGATAGCCGGAAGCGCGGTGATCAACTACACCGTGGCCGCTCCCATGATGGCCGCACTCACCCTGGCCACGCTGGTCTTGTTTACGATGATGAGGACGCAGATGAGTCTGAGCCGTCGAGAGGCTTGGATTCTACTCTTTCTCTACTTGGCTTTCGTGGCCTGGGTAGGGCTGGAGAGCTTTGGTGTGATCGATCTGGTGCCAGGGCTCCCCCCTGAGCACGTGCCCAGTCACCACTAGCAAGTCCGGAGCCCGGTTGAACTGCCACGAATTCTCACGGCCGCTCGAACAGGCCTTCCCTGGAAGTGTATTGGGGATAGTCGGGGGTCTCTATGCCGGCTGACCGGTGGTGCAGGCCTTGGCACATCACAGTGTAGTCAGAGAAAACTTTGGAGTACTTGTAGGGCACATCGTCAGCACAGGCGGGTAGTCCCTCCTGACCGAGAACCTCCTCCAGGTTAGTAGGCGGCCCGTGCTTGTCGGCATAGGTCGCGACCAGGTCGTTGAGGCGGGCCTTCTCTTGCTGGCAGATAGGCTGGGCGCAGAAGTGCCAGACCTGGCCGGCGCGCTCGGCGTAGGCTACCCGGTAGGACTGGCTATAAGTATCCTCACCGGCCTCGAGGCAGCTCGGGATCGTTTTGAGATAGTCGGGCGTGAGGGCAGACATCGACGTGGGGTGTCGCCCCGAGAAGTCGATCGAATACATCTCAAGGGCGGTTCCGATGTTTTTGAGGTTCGACTTGCAGGCCGCCTATCGACCCTGCACAGGAGGTCTAAGCAGGAACTTGGGAACCAGCACGGCAGCGAGAAGCGCCACCAGGCCGAGGGTGACCATCAACTGTAGAAAGGTTATTCCACGATTGTTCATAGAGAGCCTACGCCAGAGGGCTCTATCCGGTTCAAAAGTCCATCTCCGATCGCTTTGGGCTGAAAACTGGTGGTGAACAACGCCGACTCCCTCGCGACCAGCTTAAAGGAAAAACGTCACACCAAAGTCGACTCGTGGAGGCGCAAGCGTGAGCCTGGTGACCTGGCCTACAAACAGAAGGCGAGCCTGAGGAACCAACCTTTTGTGACTTCAGGGGGAACTCTGTCCGTCCAGACCCACCGTCAGCTGCGCTTGATCTGGGGGCGGGTGACCCAGCGCTTTAAGGTAGGCACTGTCATACTCGTACATCAAGTCACATGCATGCATGAACGTATTCTGGAGACCTACGAGGTCGTCGTGGGCACTGGTGTCGGACTCACCGGCCCGGTTGATAAGACGAGGGAGTAACACCGTATACATCTGCTTGGCCAAACTCATGATTTCGGCGATCCGGTAGGAAATCGTTTCCCGGTCCAACTCTTCCAGGCACTTTTCGTTTCGAAGCCTCTCGAAAATCAGACGGGTAATTTCGAGTTCCTCAGTGCTGAAAACTAGCGAATACTCTCGTTCATCGGACACTTCAATGACATTGCCCTTGAGGTCGGGAACTCCTACCTCCCTGATGTGATCAATGTCGAGTTCGTGCCGGCGAAGTTCCGGCCGTCAGCCGACGGAGGCCCCATCACCATCGGGTAGCCTGGTTGTGAGACTAGAGGGCCTGTTGACATTCGACTGGCCGAGGAAGAAGGGTTATAACACGG
>CAYRFU010000109.1:0-10871 GCA_964423525.1 uncultured Burkholderiales bacterium
AGTCTACCACGCCGCCGGAGCCGGTTTCTAGGTACGCTTACCGGAAACTCACGATCAACTCCCACAGACCCTCTTGATGCAGCCATATCGGGTCCGCATTGCGTCTTAAAAACTCGTCAAGAGGCAACCCCTCGATCATAGGCTCGCGCTTGACCCGTTTCTGTTTTCCGTTGATGAAAATCCACTCATATTGTTCTCGTCGCTCAGCCTTGGCCTGTTTTTTGGCTTTGGTTAGCTTTCTTTTCTTCTTTGCCATACTAGCTCCGGCAGACTCTGATCGACGCGTCGCCCCGCTCTAGAGATGCGAGGCTCCCGTCGGCCGTCCACGATGCTGCAACCCAGGCTGATTCCGGATCCTTTGGGTCCGCTACCGGAATCGCAACAGGCGCACCAGGCAAGTTGATCGTCTTTTTGTTTTGCTCAGCCAGGCCCAACAGGAGTGCGCGAGGGGCCGGGTCGGGTACAGTGCTGGGAGTCTCGAATAGCACCGATGTCAGATAGAGGTGGTCTACGTGTTGAAGAATGAGATCGACGCCTTCACCATCCGCGAAATTGGGCGGCTGCGGCGCGCGCTTGTATGGTGTGGCTGCCCAGAGTCGGGTTGCCGGCCCGGGGCCGTGAACGCTCGGACTAAACCCCTCTTTGGAGGCGTGGTGCGGTACCTTCATACCTTGATGGTTCGCGACAGAGTAGCTTGGAGCTACGGAGTTCCACAAATTTGTCGGCAGATCCGCCGCCAAAATTAGCCGGAGAGATTTCCATTGGAGCAAGACAGGTGAAGAGAGCTCGTTAAAGCCTGACAGGTTTGCGATAGCATTCTTGTCTGGGTGAAGAACTGTAAGTTGGGCATCTCCAACGGCCTGCGTTTCACCCGCCAAAAGCGACCAACGGGTCGCGGCATCGCTTTCCCATCTATCCTTCACGGCATTGAGGGCGGATTCCGTCAGCCCTTTGCGTTGGAGGGCAACGGTATCCCATTTCCCAGCGGAGATGGGAAGAAACTTTTCAACAATACCTATCGGCCCTTGGGTGCGGCCCGCTACTCGATCAAAGCCTTCAGCGTGGTCGGCGTGCGGGTGCGTCAGGATAGCGCAAGCAAGTGTTCCACCGAGGTTGTCTACCAGGTCGAGCACAGGACATAATCCTGAAGTAGTCTTCGGGCGCAAGAAACTATCTATGATAACCAACTTGTCCGGCGGGATTTTCAGGAGTACCGACTCCCCATTTCCCGGGCCGAGAACGACTAGGCTGACCTGGTCGTCAGGCAGAGTTAGACTAGCAAGTCTGGCCACGACGGTAGCGCTCGGGATTTGGTGCTATTTGGAAAAGTTGCTCGTCGGCTTCGGGAAATCTCACCTGGTCGTGTACAAACAGACGGTATTGTTCCTTATCACCTTCTCGGTACACACCGATTTCCCAGTAGTCGCCCTCATGCGGATCTAAGTCGATGAGAGACCAGCCTCTCAACTGGTCGAGGGAAAATGTGGCGATCAGAACTTCTGGTTCTGACGCGCTACCTGCAAAAGTTTCCGCGAGTCTGAGCCTGACCTGCTCTGACGAAACAGACTCCACTCTTGCAGCGAACCAGCGTTCAAGTTCGTGCCCGGCCTTGAGGCGTGGCGGGAGCCTGAAGGGCCCTTCGGTCCACCATCCATTCTGGAGATATGGCAGCGGAACGACTGCTCGCCCCTCATCGGCTAGCCTCAAAGCTTGCAGCCGCCTTCGACACGCACGAAAATGCGGATCATTTTCGAGGATGGATTTGGGTACATCGTTGATTATCCGCTCTGCAAAATGAAGCTGATTGAAATATAAGGCGTTGTTGAGTACATGTCCGTGAAGGTCGCGGAAAATTTGGGTTCCCGCGGACTCGTTGTAATAGAGCCCTACTAGCGAGTCCAGTGCGTCAGACCAGGCCGCTTCCGCTTGCTCGATTCGCCCTCTGGTCAGCAGAAAGCAGATCAGGCGGGACCACCACCAAGGGTGGTCGTTTCTGAGCCCGACAGCCTCCCGGTAATGCTTGTCGACCTCCTTTGCTCTTTGGCCCAAGCAGTCTAGATTGTAGGCAAAGTAGTGATGGGCGTAGTCATCCTTCGGCTCCCACGCGATGGCCCTGGCAAAGACATCGGCTGCGTCTTTGAATCGACTTTCCTCTTCGGACAAGTATCTGCCTAGCAGGTTGAGCTGTTCAGCGAAGAATGGGCGCAAATCATCCATCACCTCGCCGCTCGTTGCCGCATGATAGTAGGCTTCCATTTCGTAGGTGAGGATGTTCGAAATCGAGCCGGATGCACTGGCGTTCCTGAAGAGCGGTAAATAGTAGTTTCTAGCGATCTTGGTGTGAATCATTTTGCGGTCATTACTGCTAACGGAATCCTTGGCGTCAGCACGAAGCATTTCATGTAGTATGAGTTGTCCGTCTTCCTCAAACAGCAAGCAGTGTCGAAGCAGTTGTCCGGCCGTCCTGGTCTCGTCGGGTGCGCCGATTACATTGAGGAGAGCGGGATCAAACCCTTCGCGTACAAAGGCAAGGCAGCTCCACGCTTGGCATAGATCGGTAAGGGCATCATCGTCACGTGAACGGTGCCAAAGCATCTCGGCCAATTCTTTTCTTTGTAACTTGACCAGCCGTTTAGGGGTTTCACCGAGAGCAACTAGGCCCACAATCAATCGGATCACTAGCGGTGTTTTTTTCTTCAGCTTGTCTGGTCCAAGCTCATTCCAGAGCTTGTTTGCATACTCAGCCAGCAAGTTCCCCCAGGACTTATTGGAGGTTAACCAGTGCTCTGGACTGGAGCTGGCTGGCACCTTAAAATCCTTAGTGGCTTGGCGTCGTTCCGGCATATGCCCCGTGACAACCTTCCTGAGCCCATCCGTGTCCAGCAAAGTTCGATACAGGGACGAGAGGTTCTCGGCACGACCCGGGTAGTTGCCGCTATAGTTTTGCCAACTGTACGGTTCATCGCACAGAACAACAAATCTGTCCTTTCCCCGAGACAACCAATCCGCGAGGACGCGATGCTTCTCTTCTGTCCTGATGGTTTGGCTTCGCAAGAGTTCGCTGACCTCTCGGCCCGTAGGGTCACCGTTATAGAGTTGGGACGCCAGCTGGGTGAGGGTAATTGACATGATGTCTAAGGCACCCGCCGGAGGCGCCAGAAGGAGTGGGTGCATGCCCTTGCTCGCGAGCTGTTTTCTGAGGCGTCGAAGAAGAGTGCTTTTCCCTACCGACAGGCCACCCAGGATCTGTAGGCAGCCAGGAGCCTCCGACACAATCCGCTGAGCCAGTTCGTCTGCATTCTTGTCAATTTCCGGAAGGGCAACCCAACTCATAACCGGATTTTCCAGAAGATCATTCAATAACCTCTAGCGGAGCCCGCGGATATTGAGGACTGTCAGCTTCTGTCGCCCAGACCCTCCAGGATATGAGTACCGGCAACAGGAAGTGCAGGCAGGTTATGGCTTTAGCAACAGCAGCGACAAAAACTCGACTTTCCAATCACCTGGAGGACGTTCTTGCCCAGAAGCTACGTGACGGAAATTCGTCACTCCGCATCTGGTTGGACAGCGACGGCGTTTACTCGAGCTTTGTGGAGAGACTAGAGGGGAACTTCTTCGCCGATGTTGTCTCTTTCAAGGGCAGTTACATCGAGACCATCATGGCATTGGAGGGCAAGGCTGAAGGGTTGGACCCCGAGCCGCTGCTACTTCACCTGCCCGGCCATACGCGAGAGTCGGTGCGTGAGACGCCACTTTTAGAGATCTACCGTTCGGGTCTCACCTTTCAGAAGAACCTTCAGACGCTGGTGAAGGAAGCAGCGGCGGGAGTTGTTCCACCGGAGATAATCCAGTCCGAGGTGCCTTCGCTTCAAACGTTTGAGCAGGCTGAAGTTTGGCTTGAAAACGCGGTCACGAGATCCGGTGAGGAACCGGCGCCCAATTTTGATATGCCGCCGGACGACTTTGTGTACAAACTCTTTCGAGCACCCGAACAGATTCTAGGTCGCCCGATCAGCTCGGAGGACCACGACGCCCTGCTCGACTATTGGTCGTTGAAGACCGGAATGCTGCCTTCTATCCGTGTGCCGCTTGGAGACCGCTACCGAGGCTTGAAGATGCGTGTCGTTGGTTGGCTTCTGCTCATGGAATACGCCTTCGACTTGAAACGGGACCCGGTGGGCATCCTGGCCGCGGTAAGAGAGCAGCGAGCTTTCGAGAGCGTATGTCGTCAGTGTTTGAGTCGCATCCGTGATAGTTTCCCGGACGAATACTGCCAGGTAGCCCTGGAGCTCGAAACCTGGGGACCACTGGCCGAAGATCTAAAGGCTGGGAATCCGGAAGAGTTGGGGAAAGTCGATACTTTCAGTCGCGAGGACCAACGTCTTCTTGAAGCAGCGTTGGCAGAGGTCGAGTCTCGGGGGTGGCAGCGCCCGATGTCCTGGGCCAAGCAGAGGCTGAAGGCTCGTAGCATCTGGCTTAAACGCGAGCCCGAAAGAGAGAGGTTGTGGCGGTATGTGCTGGCCTGTGCGGAGCTTGGCCGCCTCACTGAGTCTACCGATGCCGACCTGAGTTCGTGCCACGATCATCACGAGGCGTTGAAGTTGTACACAAGCAAGTTCCACCGTGTGGACCGTGCACACCGGGAGGTCGAGCAACTGTATGACGGTCTTCGTGTTCACGGTGACATGACCGGCATCAATATGGCGCGGGACTGCGTGCGAACTGCTTATCATGCCTGGTCCGACCAGCTCAGCCGAGGATTTAACAAGCTATGTCAACGACTTGGTTTTTTGCCGTCGCCAGAACTTCAACAGCGGAACCTTTACGAGGACGTGGTGCATCCGTTAGTCCAGCAGTCGGACAAGACAGCGTACTTTATGGTCGATGCTCTACGCTACGAGATGGCGACAGAGTTAGAGGAAAGGTTGGCAGGCGGTGAGCTGACCTCGACCCTTGAAGCTCGCTTCGCTGAGCTACCCACCGAGACGAAGGTCGGAATGAATGCTCTCGCTCCGGTGGCTAGAGACGGGAGACTGACGCTAACCAAGCCTTTCGAAGGCTTCACCTATCACAGTTTTACCGTGAATTCACCCAAGCAGCGATTCCGAGCCATGGGGCACCGAAGCTTGGATGCGGGTAAGAAGGACAACAAGACTCCCACTCATTTCACTTTAAAGGAGTTGATCACCGGAAGCGGTGAAGAGATCGCCGCGCGAATCAAAAAGTCTCGGATGATCGTGGTCACCAGCGGTGAGATTGATGTCGCCGGAGAAAAAGACCTCGGTTTTGCTACCTTCGACGACACGCTGGGTAAGATCGCTTCCGCGGTTCGTGCCCTGCACAACGCGGGTGTGAAGACTTTCGTTCTGGCCTCCGATCACGGATTCGGCGTCACGAACCCCGCCTCGGTACCCATTAATTACTACAACGGAGAGCCGACTCGACGCTATGTCCTGACAGATGGCGGGGCGAGTGTTTGCAAAGATGCGCTAACCGTACCGCTTCGAGAATTATCCTATCAAGGCGCGGACAAAGTGTTGGTGCTATCTTGGGATGGGCGCAACTTTAATTGTCCCGGAAAAAGTGCCGAAACATTCTATCACGGAGGCAACAGCCTGCAGGAAAGGGTCATTCCTGTCCTTGTTCTGCAATACATCGACCGACGCCGCACTGAGCGTTCGAGCTATCAGATAGCGGTGACCAACATAAACACAATGCCAACGCTTGCCCAGTTCAGCCTCATCGTCAAGGAAGCTGCAGAGCTTGAGTCTCAGCTTTTGCTTACCGAGGCAGGCGAGCGACGCATTCGACTGATGTTTGAAGCTGTCGGTTCGGGTTCTCTAGCTCTGAGCGGGACGAGTTCCGGCGAGATCGAGAATGGGCAACTGGTCGTATCCGCGGAAAAGCAGATCCAGAGCGTCTATATTCAACTCTCCGGCCCTGTTGAGGAGATCCGGGTTTCTCATCCCGACGGCGAATACGACATCCAACCCATTGCTATTCGACTCCAACAGCCAAGGCAGGAGCCAACACTATCCGATGGCTGGGAAGATACGATTAAGAGTGCACTGGATCTGAAAATTTTGAAATACATCGATAAGCACGGTTCGATCTCGGAGGATGAGATTATTGAACTGACTGACAGCACACGGGCACCCAGGCGATTCAGCAAGGCGTATCAATCCGGAGGCTTCAAGAATTTGCCCTTCAGCCTTCGCATAGATACGGGCCAGGGCACGACCTATATTAAGGAGTAGACCATGGAAGAAGACATCCAGATTATCTTTGAAAGACTACGAAATGGGGTCGTTCCAGAGCGGGGGCTCCATCATTTTGAGGTGGGCACGGAAAAGACGCGAATGGAGTTACGTCGTCAGCTTGATCTGGCCAAAGCCAAACAGGGCGCTTTTAAGTTTCTACGAGGTGGCTACGGTTGCGGAAAGACTTTTTCCGCAAGGTTAGCCATCAACCAGGCGCTTGAACAGAATTTCGCTGCAAGTTTCGTGGTCGTCAGCGACAACGACCTCCGATTTCACCGGTTCGACGAACTCTATCGCAAGATTGTGAGCGAACTCGCGACAGCTTACTGCGATCGAGGCGCCCTGAGCACCATCCTCGACCGGTGGATTGGCAATGTCGAAGATCGTCTGATCGACCTGGGCGAGGACGATACGTCGGACGAGTTCGACGAGAAGGTGCTTCATCTCATTGAAAAGGAACTGCATACCGCAACAGGCGGAGCCGTACCACAGGATATGATTCGGGTTCTGAAGACCATCTTCAAGTGCAAGCAAGAGCGAAATCTTGCCGACGCTGGCGCGCTTCTATCCTGGCTTTCCGGTGGACAGAATGTTGCGGCCGCAGCCAAGAAGCTGGCCGGTATCAAAGGCGATATCGGTAGCAGCGACGCCATGGCTTATCTACGGGGTGTGCTTGAGATCGTCAAGCTGGCCGGATTCGAAGGTCTCGTGGTGGTCGTGGATGAGGTGGAGACGATCTTGAGGTCGAGGAGCGACACCAGGAGAAATTCCCTGAATGGTATCCGTCAAATCTACGATGCCAGCGACACATACAAAGGCCTTCTTTGGCTCTTCACCGGGACGCCGGAGTTCTTCGATAGTCAAAAGGGCGTGAAGGGCCTGCAACCTCTTCACGACCGTGTCAAGTTCACCAAGTCTGGTAATTTTGTCAATGTGATGCAACCGCAGCTTGAACTGACTCCGTTTGATGAGCCACGCCTAAAACAAGTTGCGCGAAACCTCAGACGGATCTATCCCTACGAAAGAGAGCGGATCCTCGAAAAGATCACAGATGAATTTATCGACGCCCTGGTGCAGAAGTACGTCGAAGGCTTTGGCGGCAAAGTCGGTATCGTACCTAGGAAGTTCTTGCGTAAATTTGTCGACATTCTGGACCTCGTGAAGCAATACCCGGAATACGAGCCCGACCTGGCGGAAGAGATCGAACTGAGTGCGGAAGAGAAGGAGTTGGTGGCCGGTGATACCTCGTGGCTGGAAGGCGAAGATGAGGAAGTGGAGCCTGTTGTCATTTGAGCGAGCACAGCGCCTTTAGCCGCTTTCCAAGTCGGCTCCAGCAAGCCATTGTGTCTCGGCTGGGTTGGACATCGCTTCGGCCGGTGCAAGAGGAGGCAGGGCATGCCGTTTTGGATGGCAAGAATGCGGTGATTCTTGCCCCCACGGCCGGTGGTAAGACCGAGGCCTCCATGTTTCCGGTACTGGCGAATCTCGTGAATGATGAGCCGGTGGGCCTGGGTGCCCTTTACGTGGCACCCATTAAGGCGCTACTCAACAACCAGGCCGAGCGCCTGGGTATGTACACCGAAATGGTCGGCCTTCGTCGTTTCCTGTGGCATGGGGATGTTACGGCAGCTCGGAAGAGGCGGTTTCTTGAGGAACCGGCAACATTGTTGATGACTACTCCGGAGTCGTTGGAAGTGATGCTCCTTTCAAACAAAGTGCCACATCAACGTTTGTTTGAAGACCTTCGTTTCGTCGTGATCGATGAAGTTCACGCTATTGCTGGTAGCGACCGAGGCGCCCACCTAATGTCGGTGCTGGAACGCATCAATCGCTTCAATAAGAATGATCTCCAACGACTGGGCCTGTCGGCGACCGTTGGGAACCCGGAAGCAATCTTGGAGTGGCTGAAGGGTAGCTCCGAGCGTGAAGGCGTTGTGGTCGACCCGCCCAAGCCGCCCTCACCCAAGGA
The DNA here is from genome assembly GCA_964423525.1 of uncultured Burkholderiales bacterium. Lineage (GTDB taxonomy): Bacteria > Vulcanimicrobiota > Xenobia > Xenobiales > JADMJV01 > CAYRFU01. The sequence continues at coordinate 8,230 of CAYRFU010000109.1, forward strand.
CATCCGTATTCTCTATACACCCAGCGTGGCCGAGACCGCACAGGCGGCCGGTCGACGTGGACGGGGCCAAAAGAGCCTGTTCTTTTGTCAGAGTCGCTCATTAACCGAGCAGGTTGCTGAGAAACTGCGCGGATATGAGTTTGATGTGTTCGTTCATCATAGTTCTGTTTCACTGGAGGAGCGGCAAGCGGCTGAAGCTCGCTTTCACTCGGGCGGCAACGCTGTGATCGCTTGCACGTCCACCTTGGAACTCGGCATAGATGTGGGCGACCTTGACCAGGTTCTACAGGTCGACTGCCCTTCGACCGTTTCTTCTTTCCTCCAGCGGATGGGGCGAACCGGACGACGAGAAGGCACTCGGGCAAACACCACGTTCTTCTGTCAGGAACCTGAAGTTATTTTGCAGGCCGTCGCGATTGTCGAGCTCGTTAAGGACAAATGGGTCGAGAACGTCCAGGTCAATACCCGCTGTTGGCCCGTTCTGGTTCACCAAATTTTGGCTTTAACTCTTCAGTTTGGTGCGATCGAACGGGACATCATCTGGGATGAGCTGGAAGCCGTACCCGACTTTGCGGATATCACCAGAGCAGAATTCGACGAACTGATCGAGCACTTGCTCGCAGAGGATTTCCTCTTCCGCTCAGGTGGGAAGATGGCTTTGGGCGATAGGGCCGAGCGCGTGTTCGGCCGTCGTAACTTTATGGAGATGTATGCCGTTTTTTCCAGCCCACAACTCTACAAAGTGGTCACGGAGGCAGGGCGCGAGATAGGCTCCTTGGAGCAGAGTTTTGTGGACAATCTGGTCGACGATATGAGCACCTTCCTACTCGGAGGCCGGGCCTGGCTCGCCAAGCGTATAGATCACGGTGATCGCATCATTGTTGCTCACGATGCCCCCAGGGGCAAGAAGCCCAGATGGGGCGGGTATATTCCTCAGTTCTTAGGCCACCATCTCTGCCAAAAGATGGCTCAGGTTCTATGTGACTCATCAGACCCTCCGGGCTACCTGACCAGTGCCGCAAAAGAAAGCCTATTGACCCAACGGGCCGAGTTTGGAGATGTTCTGCAAGACGGCCACTGGTTCACCGTGGTCGAAGATGACGGCGTCCTTCTTTGGAACTTCGCGGGCGGTGCCGTCAATCAAACCTTCAAATACGGCCTTGAGTTATTGATGCCCTCGGTGACTGTCTCCGCCGATAATTTCAAGCTGCGTGTTCGCTTAGGCGATGCGTCATTACCCGAACTGCGGGCGAATCTGGCAAGGATGGGAACGCAAGAGGTCTGGACCGAGCTAGAACCCAGGCTTCTCGGCTGTATGCCGAACTACCGCCTCAGCAAGTTTCAAACGGCTCTCCCGGACCGATATTCCCTCGAAACCGTCAAAGATCACTTGCTCGATGTGGAAACCGCCCGAAAAATGGCCGAGAGAAGCTTTGGCCCTGAGGCAGTGACCTATTAGTCGCCCTGACAGGGCCCGAGGTCACCGCGACGGACACCATAGAGACCTGCCCATTGGACGGGCGAGCCAGCCACTTTCTCCCAGCTCCTGGCATACTGCTCTACCTGGCCGGTGTACCGGTCGATAAGAGCGTCTATCGTTTTGCGATCCGTTTTGTAGTCGACAATCTCCCATCCATCGTCTGTTTTCAAAATAAGATCGACAACACCAAATACCAGGCGCCGTCCGTCGGGTCCGTCGACAGAAATCCCTATGGGTACTTCGGAGTGCTGTTCGCGTGCGTTCTCCAGCTTGTCCCACAAAGGTGTACTCCTGATTCTCTCGGTGACCGCAATCGCATCAGGTATCCAGCTCGTCAGCTCAGGCTGCTCAAAAGTGAACCATCGAGCTAAGTCGGTGAGCTGCTCTGACGTCAAGTCTGGCTGATTTACAAGCTTTTCAAGGAGCCGGTGCACCAATTCGCCCCACGCGGTCCCCCCGGCTTCCGATTCCAAGAGATCGTCTGGAACCTCTATCTGGGCCTTGGCTGCACCTTCAGGTCTTGCTGAAGCACTCACGGCGACGCGCGACCAAGTAGGCACGGAGCATTCCTTCGTTGCCGATGTCCAGCGACGAGTAACTTGCTCCAAATGATCTTGGGTTGGAATTGCGATAGGTTCGAGGACTGCGCTAGAAGTGGGAATTATTAGCTCGGGATATTCATGTTCGTCGAGGAAGGGAGTCAGGAGACCCCAGGGACGGGTGTCCGCATAGCTGGTCCCCGACCATTCACCCACTATCAAAGCCTCCTTGGCTCTGGTAACCGCTACATACAGGAGTCGCTTGCGCTCTTCTACCAAGAATTCCAACTCGGCGGTTTGGAGAAATTCCCAGCGCTGAGGTTGAGCTAGTACACGAGACTGGGTTGAGATGGAAAGGAAACCATTCGCCACCCCGTCGTCGCGATTCACGCAAAAGTCGGTATCGACTTTTCGTCCATCGATCGGGGCAGCCAAGAATACGACTGGTGCCTCCAGACCCTTTGCCTGGTGAAGGTTCATTATTCGCACCACATCTCGCCTTCCCGCGTGAAGTGGAAGGTTTGCCCCCTGCGGATTTGCGCGAAGATGGCGCACGGTTTCAGAAAGATACTGTCCATTGGCTTCTGCGGTTCGTAGCTCGCTTACAATGTGAAGCAGGCCAG
>CAYRFU010000109.1:10881-19247 GCA_964423525.1 uncultured Burkholderiales bacterium
TTCCAGATCTCCGCCGTTCGACGCCGCGGCTAGTGCCAGCAGACCCGTTTCATTCAGTAGAAACTCACCCGTTGCACCTGCCGACATCGACGTGATTCGCCTGCGCATTTCAGTAAGAGCGTTGAGCGCAGTTCCGACTGTTCCCATTTCTCCGTCACTACCAAGGGTCCAGGAACCTCCGTTCTTACGGAAGTGATAAAGCTCTTCATCAGAGCAGCCAAACAAAGGTCCCCGGAGGACCCCGACCAGGCCAATACCGTCCACGGGATTGCTAAGAACCTCCAACAGGTCTAGAAATGTCTCTGCATACCGGCTGGCCGAAGACTTGCCAGTCATTTCGTACGGAATTCGCTGCTGTTCAAGAGCGGCTTGCAGTCTCGGCAGCGACTTGTGAAGTTGGGTCAAAATCAGAAAGTCACCGTATGAATGAGTTCCTTTCGCCACTGCGTCCGAGATGAAAAGAGCAATCTGGCCTGCCTCAAGTCGGGCCGCATCGCGCCCGGTCCGGCATCTTTGAATTAGGCGGTAAACACCCTGAAGACGGGAACTCGCCATCTTATAAGCTTCCAGAGTGCTAAACGGCGCTTGTTTTTGAGTCGGTGTCATAGGAAAAAGTGAACGAAAGACTGTGTTGGAGAATTTGCATAAAGACGCGACAGAGCGAAATGAAGTGGTCAGGTTTAGTACCTTGCCACCGGCCGAGACGACGAGATCACGCACAAGATTATATGTCTGAATGTCAGCCCGGCGGAATCGATAGATAGACTGCTTCGGGTCTCCCACGATGAATAGCGAGCCAGGACGGGGGGGCAACTTGGTCCAGTCTTTTTCGTCGCGCTGGCCGCTCGCCGCGAGAAAGAACACCAAAGCGGCCTGCAAAGGGTCCGTATCCTGGAACTCGTCAACGAAGAGTTTTCTGAACCTGTCTTGGAGTTGCTCTCGGACCTGACCGGAATCGCGTAGCATTTCCACGGCACGACGGACCAGATCATCGGGGCTCAGAATTCCGCGACGTTCGCGTTCGGTCTGGAACTGGGCCCTTACCTCCAGTAGCGCCGGGATACAGATGCCGTACAAGTAGGCACGCCAGGCTTCTAGAAACGGGTGAAACGTGCTTACCTGGAACTCTTCGATCAAGGATGTGACCCGTTCGATTTTCTGACGCGCCACGTCTCTTTTGGGGTCCCAGTCTTTAAGACGTTGCCCCGGCATCGACTCCCACATCTCGATCAGTCGACAAAGGTTCGCGATTCTGTCTCTTCGGACTTTTGGTAGTCGTTTTAAGAAACGGTCGGTTGAGTCCTGAAGACCGCATTTGCTATCCCTGGCCAGGGACGGAGGGAGTAGCGGTTTCAGTTCAGTAGCGAAGCGGTCAAGAGCTTCCCATCCGGATGCAGCATCGGGAAGGGCGACAACTTCGTGGGGAAACTCCACTTCACTGTATTCGCAGACCTTCCCCAGCGTATCGTGTAGGTCGCGCGGTGACATCTGCGCTTCCGAAAGTCGACTCACTAGCCTCATTCCCTCAGCCGATTCGAGATAGTTTCGGAAGACCACCAGGCGGAGACGGACATCTTCTTCCTCGTGACTCTCCAGGAAGCCGGGTGAAAGGCCAGCTGCGACCGGGTGCTCCCGAAGCAAGCGTCCGCAGAATGAGTGTATTGTGCCAATGAACATATCGCCCAGATTGTTCAACGCATTCGATAGGTTCTCACGGCGAGTAGGGTCCGTTTCTTCGCGGCTCAGTGACTCTAGCCTTAGACGCACCCGCCCCCTGAGTTCAGCTGCAGCCTTCCTTGTGAAAGTCACGACTGCAGTTTCCGAGGCCACCACCTTGCCTCCAGCGAGGCCTTCCACAATTCTTGAGACCAGTGAGTGCGTCTTGCCCGAGCCGGCCGAGGCCTCGACGAACAGATTGGACGAGAAATCGTGCAGAATTTGACTGCGGGCCTCCTGATCCGCAGGGGTCTTCATTACTTCGTCTCCAAAAGGCGTCGCCTTGACTCGAGGACAGTATTGTCCCGATTCTCTAGCTTTGCTTTTATGTTTGCATCGGTATGGACGCCGCACGCTCTTCGAAAGTCACAGTACCGACAATCTTCTTTGGAGCGGTGAGTGTGGACGAATGCGCCAGTTCCTAGCGGGTCCAGAACCTTTTCCAGAACTCGTTTCACTTCTTCTCGAGACGGGGGGTCGTATCGACGCCAAGTTCGCTCTGCTCCGACGGTGGGAAAGTAGTAGGAACTCTTCGTAACTTTCGCTCCATCGAGGAGGTCCTCGGCGACTATCGCATAGACTGCGTATTGCAGCAGCCGACCACGGTCAAAGACAGCAGACCGTGGGGCTGACAATTTACGACCGGTCTTATAGTCGACAACTTCGTAGCCATCCCCGAGCTTGTCTAGCCGATCAATCCGTCCGCGAAGAGGCAGACGGAAGTCTTCAAAGTCGAGAATCACCGGCTCACATCTGGCCAGAGGTTCATGGAAGCGCTCGCTCATTCCGAAGCCAACTTCAAAGCCGACAGGGTTTCGCTCACTGTTCGATTCCTCGAGGCGCAGAAAGTTCTCCAGGTCATTTCTGAGCGTTAGAGTTTCCCTTTTCTCGATCACAGAAGATGGCACGGGAAGTTGGCGTTTCACCTTCTCAATCTCAATTGAGAGGTGCTCTCGAAGTCGCCGTCTGTCTCGCTCAAAGACTGGTGTCCAGCCTTTCCCGCGAAGTTCCCTGTAATACGAAGCGTAGACCTCGTGCAAAATCGAGCCTCTAGTGCGTGCGTCTAACCACTGATCAGCATCGGGTAGCTCCAAGCCAGGCGGCGCCAATCCTAACCCGTGCTCCAGGAAGTAGCGGAAGGGGCATTCCGCGAGATTCTGAAGTCGGCTTACTGAGATCGGATTCGTCGTGGTACGCGGGTCCAAGTCCCGCGCAGCTCCGGGCACCCAGCCGTCAAATTGAGTAAAGATCGCCGATTCTCGTTGTTGATGCGCAGATGACCCACGAGCGAGGTGCGGATAAACACCAAAAACAACTGGTTCAACATCCTCAGGCTCTCTTCCTAATATTCTGAACCACCAACCAGATGGGTCGCCTTCATTCTCGCTAGCCAGGACAATAGGCTCTCCAAGCTGCTGGTGCAGCAATTCATAAGAGTCCAGTGTCCGTTCTTGGAGTCTGGCCGCGTTGAACAGATGCCAAGCTGGCAGAAGCTCCTGCCCCGTGTCCACGCAACGGTTACTGAAGCTCAGCGTCACTTGGCCGTCTAGTGCGCCGAACGACGCCAGAACTTGCATCTCTGCTTCCAGAGTGTCATCACGAGACAGCCTAAGCCCGGGATGAATGCGCACCCTTTCTTCGTCGGAAAGGATGGCATCCTGAATGGGTGGCCGCTCAAGTCGCCCCTCCTCGAGCCCTACAACGAAGGTGTGTAGGCGGCCAACGGGAGCTTGGGCCCCGAGTTGAGAGATATGGAGGTGGCCTGCCCGGTATCTGCTGCCGCCGTATCTCAATCCACTGAGCTTGTGCCGAAGAGTTCTTACAAAGTCGTTGATCGGCAAACGAAAGGACTCGAGCAACAAGAGTTCCGATAAGAAGCGTTCGAGTCGTGCACTTGCGGCTCGGTCGGATTGCCCTGCCAAAACGACATCGTTGCGGAGTGTTTCAAGAATACCCTCGACCCAGGTAGCCCATTCGATGAAACCATCGGTGCTCGGTGCTCGGAATCGCTGAAAGAGAGAGCGGAGCCAGTCGCCCAGACCTTCGGCCTGGGCGGCCTTCTTTCGAAGGGCCTCGACATACTCTTCATCCATCTCCTCGTCGGACTCGGCTCGTCTAAGGTAAGTACCCTGCAGCCGCTTAATGTTGGGGAGATAAGACGCGCGCATCCAGGTCGCTTTTGTTCTATCCAGCATAAAGGCGGCGACACCTGAAGGGACGCCGCCCGGACGCAACAGTTGAGAAGAGAATAATTCTCGAAGCCGAAAGGCAGGATATCCTTTCTCGAACCAGTCCAGGAGCCCGGTCAGGGCCTGGCCGGGCCGGGAAGAAATCAAACTCGATCCGACGGACGAAGTACATGGCCAGCCCTCCGCAGCAAAGCAATCCATTGCCAGGTCGTGAGAGCCTGCATCCGCCAACAGAATTTCTACCTGGTCTATCGGGAGTTCCGAACTGACGATCCGCCTCTTGACTTCCTTGAGTTCCGCGTCTCGTCGCCCAGCCGCGAAAAGCTGGAGACTGCCATCGTCCTTAAATTGGGGGGCTTCGTCCGGCGCGGTGAGCCACTGGAGCAGGTCAGCGTCTGACCTCGCGGCTCGAGTGGTAATCTCGGACAGAGCGCCAAATCTGTCGAGGCGCCTCGCCTGCCCAAAGTCCAGTCGATGGGTCCGCTGTCTTTGGCCAGGTAGGCTATCCAGGAACCCCCTCTCGACCGGTGACCAGATGTGGAAAGGGGCCTCCAATAGAAGGTCATTCTCTCTCGTTGGATGGCCTGATGTTAGATTCGCGGAACGACGGAACACCTCGGCTCGGTCAGCCATTCGACGTTCAGCTAAGTAATCGAGGTATGCCTGAAAAAGGGCCACCAACTCAGGCTCCTTTGCGTCGTCCAGTTTCCCAATCAACTGATCGGGCTCAATGCCCGACATTCGCAATTCGTTCAGGGCCCGCCAGAGACACACATCCATCCCCGGTTGGCTTAGGAGGGGCCGAAAATGTGGAGAAACGTAATCTGGAAAAGCGGCAACTAATCGAGCAACTAGTGAGGGGCCGAGCTCCTCCGGCTTCGGCCGGATGCCGGCGGAAACGAGAGCAGGACCCACCATTTCCAATGCGATCTCAAAAGGGGTCACAAACCGAAAATTGGCCCAATTGCAGCCTCGATGAAGCAGCTGCTCAGGAAGAGTCGCGGCCAGGCTTCGGGTAGGCACGAAGACCCACTTGGCGTCTGTCTTGTGACTCTTCGCGAGAGCCTCTAACTGTTCAATGAAATGACGCACTCAAAAGAGTTGGTGATACCAATCCCGACTCCTACCTCGACGGCATTGGCCTTGCGGCCAATGAGGGGAGAGGGGGAGAAGAACTGTGGAGGACAGAGACAACCTCCGGTGGACCGGGTGCAAGGTAGAGACGGGGTGCCCGAGAGGTTGCCCCAGTCCACCACAGTACGACGGCGGGGGCCGGGTTGGGGGATGGCAAGACCACTGGCTGGTGACTGATGTTTGGTCAGCTGGTCTTTGGAAGGATATAGGGAAAATAGGGAGAGGCCGGCCTTCGGCCGGGGGGAAAGGACCACTGCTTTCCCTTCCGTACGTGCTGCATTTTAGTCCGCGCCATTCCTTTCACGGTACTTGCGTTTCTGTTCGCGCCATTTTGCTCTCTGGCTTTCTCGCCCTATTCTTTGTCGTTCCCGGTCTCGACGCTTCCGGCGTGCATCAGATGCCGCGTGGGCCGTACGCTGTTTCCTGTGGTCTGAACAGAACTTCCAACGTGCATCTTTGAGCACAAAGTAGCGCCAGCAGTCTTCTTTGGCACAGTGAACCAAAGGGTATCCTTTTCGTCCTCGCCCTCTCCCCCGCGAAGAAAGCAAAGCCCAGATTTCGTTGAAGACCCTTGAGGGAAAACTAGAGGAGGAATCTGGCCGTTCTGTTTGCTCTATGTGTTTTAAGCCGACTACGGAGGACGTTATATCCGCAAGGTCTTGAAGAGCTGTCCACTGCTTGGGAGTTAGGCTGTCGTCTGTTTTGGCGAGTTTGGCGAGCATCGCTTCAAGTTTTTGAGGTTTATCTACGGTAATGGCTTCAAGGCGCTCTAGGATTGTGGCTTCCGAACGCTCATTAAGTTCCGACTCGATATCCTCTGGGGACTGGGGGCGAGCCCAGGTTGGAGTCTCAAGCCCGACCAATTCGTATCGGTCCCGGGCCAGATTCAAGATTGCCTCCATAGGCGGCACATACGTGCCGGCACAGAAGTCGGCTGGTCCGAAACAGAACGGTGATCTCACAAGCTCCTCACGGTGCATCTCTACTCGCCAAGGAACAAGCTCCGTCCTTGATTCGGTTGGGACTCTCGCCCTAATTTCAGATGCAACCTGGTCTAACGATGCAACGGTCATCGGCAAACTGGAGGTTCCCGCAAGGATGTTGAGTTGTGGGACAGCGACTGTATCGCTTTCTCCCGTTCTGATGGCGTGGGCAAGGTAAAGGTCATCCATGTTGCCGATGGTTGAATAGTTAGCGACCAGATATGGGCGAGCGAGTGCGAAAATCTCCGGGTTCGCCAGGACTAGGTTCTTTTGCAACACGTATCCCGTATTGTTATCTGGCCAGTATGCAACCCACCCATCGCCGGAGTATGCGAGCTGGGGCCGGTAAACATCCCCCAGGTAGCCCAGGGAAACAAGAAAGTTATAGAAGAATTGGACCCAGTTTTCGAACTCTCTCCACCAAATCTCTGAACCCATCGTAACTCCGAGGTCCCCAATCTCTGGTGCGATCTTGCGAAACCAATCGTGTGGTTCTCGCTCGTGCCTTGAAAGGGCCTCTGCAGAAGAAACGACCAACTCGAGTGTTTGAAATGTCTGTCCGTCATCTGCATTGTTCATCACTGGGAGCGTATCATTGATTTACAACGACGTCGAATGATGAACAGAAAGGAGAACGAAAGATGGTTGAAGCTCTCTTTTTAGCAATCTTTATACTGGCCTTGGCTGTGTTTAAACAGTAGCCAGTAGATGGCTGGAAGCATACTGGCGCCGTATGCTTCCTACAATCAAATCCAGTGTGCCAATCTGTGTGCCACCCCCGCACGAAAGCCCCTCGCCCCACTCGAATCGAGATTTCCCCAGATCTCTGAAACCCCATGAAATCAAGCTTTCTCTCGCCCCACCATGCTCCCCTCGAACCACCAAACCCCCTGTCGCGGATTGCGAACAAACGAGTCGCCTCACCCGGGATTCGGTTGGTCTCGCTTGATCTCAGAGTTTTCAACAATTTCGGGAACTTCAATCTCTTCAGGCGGAACGGGGAGGACCTGGTCATTTCTCCAGATTGCAATCGGGACCCCCAGAGCTTTATGGCGAATCAAAGCATCACGAGAGGCAAGCGCATCTCTAGACTCCTCTGATATGATGCCACAAGTCTCGTCGAACAATAAACTCCGCTATTGCGAAAAATGGAGTCGATAAGCCCGGTGTCCAAGCCTTTTTGCTGCTTGCCGGGTTAAAATCGCTTGCACGCCTGGGCGTCCACCGAAGGTAGGTTGAGAGCCTCCCGTCGGTGTCCGTTAGCGGGCTGGGCGGAAGGGATACCAGACAAGGCTGTCTTGGTCTAGCTTGTCATTGAGAGCGCTCACTAGCAGCTTCCAACCTTCAGGAGCCTGACCGCGCCTGAATTGGCCCTCTTCAGCGTCGTCCATTCCACGAGTAGGGAGTTGAATGGAGAGAGCCCCCACATCCTGGTAGCTCTCACCATTGCTCCTCTGGGCCAAGACTACCTCATCGTAGGCGGCCCGAGCTCGCTCGATGCGGTCGCTGATTCCGTTGTGGTCAGAATAGGCATCTTGCAAGCGATCGAGGGTTTGACCCAGGTCACCTAAACCGAGTTCATCCCCGATGAACCGGTAGACGAAATTGGGTTGGGGCACCGTCTCAACCCCACGAAGAGCTTCCAGAATTTTGTCGCCTTCGTGGTGGTACTCGAATCGCTCGAGGAGGTGGTATCCCAGGGAGTCGAGTTGTTGGTTCAGGGCCGGAACTTTGCTCAGGTCGACCAGAGCTAGAGTTCTAGCCTCGCTCTGCTCAACCACCGCCGTCCCCAGTTCGACCGGATCAAACGACTGGCCGGCCCGGTCTTCTAATGCTTCAGCGATAGCCCGGGGGAGCTTGCCGGCTGAGATCACCTCTTGAGAAACCAGAGCGTAGTCTCCGAACTCAGCCAGAGTCGGGAGAATTCCAACCTTGGCCACCAGGCAGCTTTCCAGGGCGATGATATCGGCTGGTTGGTCGGCCAGGCCGCCTCGTTGAAGCATCACTTTAAATTCAGGAGTCTTCCAACCTGAAATCTGGACGTCGCCCTGACCATGGCCTGTGAAGTAGGCCATTCGGGTTGGCTCTTCACCAGGTTCACATCGATGACACTCATCGCCAAGCAAGAACTGGGATACATCGTAAGACCCCCAGAGTGGGCCTGCCTCAAACGAGCTGACCATCCCCTCAGCTCGGTCCGCTTGGACCTCGCTGTAAACTCTGTTGCCGCTCCAGACAGGCTCGGTATTGCGAAATTCTTCGACCGCAGTGAAGGCTCCCCAAGAGGCCGGCACCGCGATGAGTGAAGCCAGGGCCAGAGCCGAGGTCGTGGCGGCGGCTGAAC
>CAYRFU010000110.1:0-18961 GCA_964423525.1 uncultured Burkholderiales bacterium
CTCGCGGTCGACTTGGAACCGAGTCGATGTCTATAAAGAGATGATGGCCGAGTTCTTGGGCCGATGCCAAGCCACTCGACGGAGTGGTTCGGCCGCCCTCGATCTCTGTTACGTAGCTAGCGCCCGCACCGACGGCTTTTGGCAGTTCGGGCTTCATCCCTGGGATATCGCGGCCGGCACTTTGATTGTCCGCGAAGCCGGCGGAATTGTGAGCGACCATTGTGGCCAAATCCACGACCTTTATGCTCCCACTCTGATCGCTGGGAATGCTCACCTCCATCCTGAAATGGTGAAGACCTTGGGACCCTTTTATGAGCCGTAAGGCCATGCTGGAGGTCTTTGAACAGCGGGGCATTACTGAACCGTCTGTCTTAAGAGCGTTTCAAAAGGTGCAACGAGAGCGATTCGTCAGACTCGAGGATAAGGACCGCGCCTATGCCGACCATGCTCTCCCCATCGAAGATAGCCAGACGATCTCGCAACCCTTTATCGTCGCCTTGACAGTCCAGGCTCTCGAGCTAACGCCAACCGACCGAGTTCTTAAGATCGGGACGGGGTCCGGTTATGCGGCCTGTATCCTGGCTGAAATCTGCCACCAGGTGTTCACCGTTGAGAGGAGATTGGGTCTCATGCAGCAGGCCCAACGGAGGTTTCAGGAACTAGGCTACCAAAGCATATCCTGCCGTCACAGCGACGCTCATCAAGGCTGGCCGGAAAAAGCGCCCTTCGACGCTATCGCCGTTGCCGCCCGTTGTGGCCACGTTCCGCCGGCTTTACTCAATCAGCTTGGCGACGGGGGTCGCCTCGTCATCCCGGTGGGACCGGAAGGAGACCAGGCGCTAGTGAAAGTCGTTCGCTCCGGCTCCCACTTTTGTCGAGCCACTCTGACCAGAGTCCGGTTTGTGCCCATGCTGACCGGCCTAGCCTAGCGGCCCTAAACTCAAGCCCGGTCGAAAGCGAGCCCCAAGATATAGCTCTTCCCGATGGGCACGCTCCAACGAGTGACGGCGCTTACCGATTCAAAGAGGCCGTTCTCGTGGCGAACCACGAGGTCGCAGCTCATGATCGGCTTTTGGGTCATCACTCGAACTCCCGTAAAGCTAACATCAATAGCTACGGTCGGTTGGAAATTGGCGTTTTTCTCGGTACGATACCACACCTTGGTGCCAGTAGAGTTCCTCGTTTCCTGGCGTCGGTTGGCTGTCAACATAATGGTTGGGTCCTTTCCCATGTCCCCAAGACTTGGTCATCACCCTCTAGGAGCGCGGCCGGAAACCCCATTGACAATGGGGTCCGGCCAGAGCGACGACCCACAGGTTGTGCTAGAACGTCCGGCCATCCACCGTAGGTTGGGTGGCGGAACTTGCTTCCGCCGCTCAAAGTGACTTTCCGGCCGGACTTCTAGGCTCATTGCCTTTGATATATCTGTATTTCATTTTTTTTTTACATTATAGACATCGGAGTTGGGAGAGCACTTGGAATCTGAGCCCAGGATCTTACGATTCTGTTAAAGGGTGACTTGTTCAAGAAAATTTCACACCGATGTTTTAAACTAAGGATGTGCGGGTCCGACTCTTAAACAACACTGGGTTCATTCACCCTAGCGCCGACCGCTCGAAACCCTCGCTGGACGTCAGTGGATTGGCCACCAGAGATGGCGTCACACTTGGCGTCAGGGACGTGAAGCTCAAGAGCCCAGAAGCCCGCTTCGGAAGGATCGCTCGCGATGGCGGCTTCCAACCCCTCCACACCAACTGGAACGGAATCGGAAAGGCTCGCGACCTGGAGGCAGTCACCTGGATGAGCGAGCGGCCTGGGCACTGCTTGGCGGTGGAAGGCTCCACCTACCAACACCACAAAGCCCACCTTTACCACATGAAGACGGAAGGTGAGGGGCTAGAAGCGGTGGCTCGCTACCCCCTTCCCGACTCCTTTCAAGAAATCGAGGGCATCGCCGAGCGACCCGTCGACCACGACACCAGCGTGATTTTCTTCGGCGGTCGAGGAGGTAACGGCGAGAGCGGGAGAGTCTACTGGGGCTCACTAGGCCCGATGGGACTCCAATTCTCGCCTGAAGGCCTGGAAGGGGTTTCCGTTGAGGCTCCCTTCCTGGCTCCCGATCAGCGGCATTTATCCGAGCTTGTCATAACGCCCAACGGTCAAGTGTTGGCTTCTGCCTGCATCGATCAAGGCGACAACGGGCCCTTCACCTCATCGATCTACACCCTGGGCCACTTGCAACAAGGAACTGTGCCTATCAAGGTTGAGCCAAGGGATGCCCAAAGAGTAGACGGCACCAAGATCGAAGGCTTGACCATCACCGGCAATGAGGAGGGTCTCTTTGCCAGCGACGACGAGGCCAGAGGCGGTCTGACGGGCGGCTTTCAGCTTTACGATGCCCAGCCGAAGTAATCCATCATAGTTTGATACACTTCGAGATCGTTGTTGAGGTGGCCGTGGTGATTCTTTCCTCCAAGCACCCTGACTTCGCCGCCCGGAGGGGCCAGGCCGGCCACCTCGACCAGACCATCCCCTGCGGCTGTCACAAAGTTTTCCGAAGGGGTCAGGACACCCCGTCCTCCAACCGTCAGGACCGATTCCACCGCAGCTTGCTGGCGGGGCCAGTTCTGGTTCAGGGCAATCAGGTCAGGATTATCCACAGAGAGCCAGTTCAAGGCGGCCACATCGGCCGGCAGCAGACCGGCCAAGGAAAGAGCCCAGCTGATGTCGCGCCGGTAGACTTCGGAGGCGAGATTGGCAAAATTGGTTCCCTGATTAGGCGTTCCCAGAAGCATCAGCTTACCGATTTTGTCTCCACCGTTGTCAAGATAAACCCGGGTGGTCAGACCCCCCATGCTGTAGGCTGACACATCGAGCTTGTCGAAGCGCGTGACTCCCTTGATAGCATTGAGATTTTGGTCGAGTTCAACGGCTCCCACCGGTGGCGGGTTACGGATGTCAGAGTAGACGACCTCAAACACTTTCTGGTCGACAGGGATGTCTCCCGTGTTGATCTTCTCAGTGCAGTCCCGATCAAGATAGAACTCCCCCTCGCTCACGAAGACGATGCGCCCCCCGTTGCGCCCTCCTTCGATCAGTTTCTCCGCCAGCGGCTGAAAAGCGTCTTTTAAAGTCTTCCAACCAGGAACCAGCACCACCGGCCGGTCGAGGGAAACGGGCGGAGCTTCAGCTAGGGGAGGGTTTTCTGCCAACTCGTGGTCCAGGCGACTGGCCATCATTCGATAGGCTTGGCCGATGCCTAGCATCCGTGTCACCAGGTAGGCCTCCTCGACCGCCCCTCCGAACCAGTCTCGAAGCTTGGGGCTGGGACCGCTACGAGTGAGTGAGCGAAGAGACGTTGAATGGGAAATGGTAGGGAGCTTCATATCAGCAGGTTAAACTGACCTTCCCTCAGTTTTGCAACAAAACCGTTAACTCAAAACCAGGTGGACATCCATCCTGACGGTTCCTTTTCCTGAAGTCACCGAGAGCTTGACCGCCTCAAACGATTGTCAAAGCCAGAACAGCCAGACAGATCACCTGATTCCAAAGGAGGAAACCCCTCAGGCGAAACTCCTTTTGGAACCGCCGGCGGAGAGTCAGAGCGGCCGCCAGCGTGGCACCCGCCAGGCAGGGCCAGATCGGTCCTCCGGCAATCTGGACACCACAAGCCGCGAGCAACGTCAGGTCTCCGGCTAGAAGGACTCGCTCTTTCGCTCTAGTCGAGAGGCCGAGGTTCACCAGCGTCAGAAGAATCAGAGAGAAACTGATGAGTCTAGGCGCCAGAGGATGAATCGGTAGCCTCTCGGTCGGGCCAGGGTGGATCCAATCACCCGGTCCCAGGCTCTTGACCCTGGAAAGATCGACGTTTGAATCCACCAAAGGTTGTGGAGGGCGACCATTGAGTGAGATGTCTGTCTTAAAGACAAACTCGGAGTCCGGGAGAAACGAAGTGCGCCGCAGGCGACGAGCATAGTCGACCAGCATGGCGGGATTTCCCTTCATCTTTCGGACCTGACTACGCTCTAGATCGGGAAAATCAAGGCGAAAGAGTTGTCCATCTTGGCGGAGGAAAGCCTCGATTTTGCCGCGTTTGCTACGAAGCTTCATCCTCCAAGAAAAGCGATGGCCTAGCTCGTTCCAAAAGACGTCCCCGGGATAAACCCAGTGACGCAGGGGAATCAGAACCTGAAAGAGACTCCACAGCACCAAGCCCAGCAAGACAGCCTTGGAAACGGGACTCGACTTGGGTTTGGGGCTCATGGTTTTGGGGTCGTAAAAAAGCACGAGAGCGGCCACTCCTAGATAGGGAAAGATCCCGATAGAGAAGAGATGGGCGTTACTCCAGTGGAAGAACAAGGCCAGCACCATACCTAGCCACCGGACCGGAGGCCAGAGAAGCAGATAGCCAATGTCGAGGTCGAAAAACAATCCTCCGTAACTCAAGGAGTAGGCCAGGGTCTCGCTATCCACCCAGGTATACTGCCGAGAAGCCATCCATAAGCGCATGGGCTGACCCGCTAACCAATCGGGATTCAGCTTGGCGATACCGCCAAAGAAATACACGATCAGAAACTGAAACCGAAAGACCCAGAGGTGCCAGCGAGGCAAAGTTCCAGACTGTCTTGCGTTCAGTCCCCCCCAACGGTCTGCGTCGGTCACGCAAAACAGAATCCCCAGCAAGAAAATCAGGTAGAAATGATTATTGTAGATCGACTGTTCTTGCACGAAGAGATAGAAGTAGCTGGCCGTAAAAACCACGCTCGAGGCTCGATAAGCCACCCCAAGACCAAGTAACAGGCCGCTCAACCCGATGACTAAGGCCAGCAGATAGACCGCCTCGACGGTCAGTCGAGGCAACCATTCGAACCCAGGATAGACGAAATGGAAACTCGGCTCTATCCAATAGCGCTCCAGATAACCCCGACGCCAGAATCGAATCATTTCCCAGGCCATCAAAGCGCCGAACAGGATTCGAAAGAGCCCCAGCGGGGTGGCAGAAACAGGCTGACCCAGCCAGGTTCGAAGTGCGACGAAGCGACCCCTCACTGTCGGTAGACTCGCACCGCTTGGCGTCCGATGGGGATGCTCACTGACCATCCCCATCAATACCCGATCAGAGGGACTGCTCCCTCTCCGGTAGAACCCGGCTGGCCATGAACGAGCGCCAGCGCAGAATTCTCGAACGAGTTCTCCTTCTTTTCGGACTCTTGATGGTCACCAGCTGGGCCCAAGATTTTTCCAGCCAACTGGACCGGTGGCTGACTCTCAATCGCGTGAGAGAGGTGCGCAGAATGGTGGCCCTCAATCAACCCGCTTCAGAAGAACTCTTCCGACAGCGGCTGGCGGGACTCTTTCTCGACCCTGGCAATCGGGGTGAACTCAGGGCGGTCAATCTCCTGGCTCGAGCTTTGTTAGTGGAAGGCCGCCCCCGTGCCACCCGCTTACTAGAAGCGATCGGATCTCTAACTCCTGCGGATGCTTGGAAAGGCACTCCCCTGGCCGAGGTTCGGCCCGATAGTCAGCCCTCGCGCCAAGGCCAAACCTTCCGACTCAATCCTCCCAAATCAAAACCAGAGGAGGCTGAAGTTAGAGCGGGTCTAGCCCCCTGGTGGGACAGATTGAAAGAGCTCAGTCCCGAGGACTTCGCCGCTGAGTCTTCGCCCAAGCCGGCCGAACCCGAAGAGCCAGCCCAACCGACCGGGCCTCCTCCTCCCAACCAGGTCAGGCTACCCCAAGTGGCCATCGAGGCGCCGCCCCCGGAGCCCACCCAAGTCAGCCTTCCTCGCTCCGAGCCGGTGCTCGAACTTCTTCGTGATGGTCGTTTACAGGAGGCTTTGGAACAGACTGAAGCCGGCCTTCGACCTTCCTCTCTTCCGCCAGCCACAGTCTTGCTGAAACATTACCCGGCTCCCGAAAGACTCTACACTCTCAGGCTCGACAACGAGGGCCTCAGTCTGGTCGAGAGCGAGGTTGGATTGCAGGAGCTCTTGGCCACGAAAGATCGTTACCTGACTCAACTTCGTGATAGAGCTCCCCTGGACCAAGCCAGCCGGCAAGTCTACGACTGGTTGATAGGACCGAGTCAGGACAAAATTCGGGGGCAAAAAGCCGTGCTGGTCCTCACCTCAGAAGCTCTTGAAGACCTTCCTTTCGCAGCTCTCAAAAGCCGGAACGAGTATCTGATCGAGCAGCTCGAGGTCGTGATCCTACCCGACTCCTCCCCCCTCGTCGCCCGGCCCAACACGCGCCGCTTGACCAGTCTCCAACCAGCCGCCCCGGGGCTTGATGGTTTGCGAGGTGCCGCCCAGGTCCAGGCGCCGGTCACTCTTTCACCCGAGGGCAGTTTCATCGAAGTCGCCGGTCGAACCGTTCCCCTCGAGGAACTCGACTCGTTCCAATGGGATGCCTGGTTGGTCAGCTTTCCCGACTGCCGTCGCCAGGGCGGCTCCTGGAGTGCGCTATGGGAGCTTTGTCGCGAGCAGCGGGTAGACTCGATGGTAGTCAACTACTGGGCCACTCCCAACGGCTTGATAGACAGCTTCCACGCTTTGTTGAGTCACGGCATTCCCCCTGGTCGAGCGTTGCAACGACTTCAGACCGATCTGCTGAGTGAATCCAAAACCTCCCATCCCCACCACTGGGCCGCTCTCGGGCTAGTCGGGGAATGGCGCTAGGCTTGGTAAGCCTCGTCTTGCTCAATGCGCGAGAGGACCCAGTCGAAGTCACCGCGGGTAATTTTACTTTGGCAATATTCGCAGACGCCTGAGCGATTGACTTTGTCGAGGGGGGCGCCGCAGTTAGGGCAGCGGTTGGGGTCGCGACTTTCAGAACGGCGATGTCCGCTGCGGCGGATGAAAGTCCAATATTCAGAAAAGCGCCGATTCTTCTTAGGGTCCCCAGAAACAACCTCGCCCGTTTCGGCGCGGACCGTATAGTCGACCATACTGGCCCAAATTCTCAGAGTGATAGCGTCGTAGAAGGCATCGGTCTCAATTCTCGACAACTCCATCGACTGCAGTTCGATCTGCTCGAGCTTATTCTGAATCCCTTCGGCTCGATAGGCTTCGATCCAGTAGCGGTGGCTCTCGAAAAGATGGTCCGTTTCGAAGGGACGAGCCTTCTCCCATTGCAGGGTGGACCAGGCCTGCTGGAGCGACAAGAACGTCAACTTGACCCGCTCGCCAAACTGGTCCCACGAGAACTCAGGATAGCGGACCTGAAACTCCCTCCGCTTGACAGGTAAATCCAAAGCTTTGCGGGTAGGGAGTTCGTTGCCCACCTCGTGGCCGGTGTCTGATAGAACCACGGGAGGTCGCTCTTTGACGCTCTTGACCCGAATCGCCTCCACCACCCAGCCGAAGCGGCCGTCGTTAACCCGATTGTCACAGTAAGGACAGATCCCGCTAGAAGGAAGCTCACCGGGATTGCCACAGCTAGGACAGGCCAGTTCGAGAATCTGGTCGGGACCCTGAGAAAGCACCCCCGCGGCCCGCCCAAAAACCCATTCTTCGACTGAGTAGTAGGCTTTAGCGCTTCCCTTCACCACCTCGGTGTAGTTGGTCTCCAGCTCGACTCGGAGGCGAATTCTAGGAGAGCCGACGCCTTGGAGTTCGACCAATCGGATGGAACCGACAATCACATCGCCGACCTGGTCGACCTGTTGGCTGAGGCTTTCCCGAACCTCCGGCTTCAGGTAGGCGGCCACCCGAGCCAGGTCAGCCGAGCGAGACTGCTGGACGCGACTGTAAAGGAGACCGACAAAATCCAAAAAGAGAGGCTCAGAAAAATTAGCATCGACACCCACCAAAGCCTCCACTGTAGTCGATCGGCTCCGCTTGGGGGTGTTGGCCGCCGACCAGTCTCGATGGATATCGTATTCGGTGGGAAGAAGCGAGGCCTGGTTGTAGTAATACCAGACCCCACCCACCACCAGTAGGGGGATTCCGATCTGAGGGTAGTAAAAGATGAGACGGATGCCCAACTCGATCAAAAGGCCGATGGCGGCCCCGTCCCCTCCCCCACTGCTACCGGATGAAGAGTAGCTTCCGCCGCCGCCACTATAGGATTGACCTCCCCCGACTCGCGCTTCGGTGGCCACAGCTAAAGCCACGAAAAGAAGAGCGAGCCAACCTCTCACGACATCATCACCGGCGCGTTGGGAAGTTCATCGCGGTCATCTTCAGCTCTCGGCAAAGCTTGCGACAGGGGCTCTCGAAGTTGCTCGAGACTGGCAAACAGGGCCTCCTCTAGCTGCTCGAGCGTGGTCGCTTGACCGAAGCGATGACGAACCTCGTTCCAAATTGCTCGGGGTAGAGCTCCATCGACTCCGTAATCCGGTTGGACCACTGCCAGCCTCTCCCACAGGGAAATGTAGAGCAGCAACCCACTGCGGTCTCGGGTGGCGCTCAGCCCCTGGTCGGCAAAGGCCGATTGAGCAGCTAGCCTGACCTGGTGTTGACGGCGCTCCTGGCGGCACCAGAGTCGTCTTGGGCTTTGAGTGGAACGGCTCAGGAACCAGCCCACGACTCCAGCCAGAACGACGTTGAGCAACACAAAATCGGGGTGAAAATCGAAGCGACTGTGGAGCATGTAGGCCAGACTGGCCAACCCGAAGACCAGGCCCCAGAGGAGATCCAGGTCGTGGTAATGTCCTGAGTAGGGAGCCACCACCACGACCACCTCAGCCGCCGAAGTGCTCTCGAGCTCAGCGACCGCTTCGGCGCATCGTTCAGGAAAATCGTCTTGAAAGGCCACAGGCGACTCCTTCGCTTCCAAGCTCTAATCCCCGGCCACGAAAAAGACGACTTTCCAGCGACCGTCCTTCTGCTTGAGCCCCATCCGGTAATCGATCGGGGAGTAAAGAAAGTCGCGATGGATATACCCGGCAAGACCATTCTTGCTTTCTACTTTGACCCATTCCTCGCCGTAGTCGAGCCTTTTCACCACTTCGTAGCTGGCTGTTCCCACAACTCGACCAGCCAGTCCAGGTGCCGAGCGCACGTTCACGTTCTCGCCTGCCACCGCCAGGTGGCCAAAACCGTCCAGTTCCTCGGGGAAATCGATATAGACGTAGGGATAGTAGACCATCTCATGCTCTGGCTTGTAGGAGCCGCCCAGACTGGTGATCCGCTCTAGAGTTAACCAGAAGGGGTCGTCAGGATCTTGGAGACGATACATCTCGTCGAGGCTGGTATCGAGGCCGAAGCTCAGCTTCGCTCCCTCGGTCCGCTCCCGGAAAAATTGCGCGTCCCTCGTTTCGATGGCCTGAAGCATTTGGGCCCGAAAGGCCGGAAAGTCGGGAGCTTCATCGGTGTTGTCAACAGGCTTGAGCGGCTGGGCCGAAAGAGGCCAGCTCAACAGCAGAATGACCAGCAAAAAATACCTCATTGGCGGGCCATCTCGCACACCTTCTGCCATTCACCGGGCCGGACGGGCTGAACCGAGAGGCGACTGCTTTTGACCAGCATCATCTCGGCCAGGTCGGGCTCGTCTTTAATATCGTGAAGGGAGACCATCTGGGGAAACTTCTCCACAAATTTCACGTCGACCATAAACCATCGGGGCTTGTCAGGGTCCGACTTGGGATCGTAATACTTCTCTTTGGGGTCGAAAGCCGTGTCGTCGGGATAAGCCTCGCGAACCACCTCACAGATTCCCACCACCCCTGAGGGGTTGAGCCGGCTGTGATAGAAAAAGCCCAGGTCGCCTTTCTTCATGGCCTGCATATTGTTCCGGGCGGCATAATTCCGGACTCCATCCCAGCAGTCGGTTCCGGCCTCGGCCAGATGGTCGATGGAGTAAACATCGGGTTCGGATTTGAAAAGCCAGTATTGAGCCATAGTCGGCCGTTCGCAAAAAAGCCCTGGTGGCCTCCCGACAGGGAGTTGCTCGACTGGGATCGAAGCCGCCCGGCCATGCATTTGTCGGCTAGTGAAATCCTCGAAACTCTGGCGATGATCGAGGAACAACACCTCGATATCCGGACCGTCACCATGGGGGTCAACCTTCTCGACTGTTGTAGCGACAGTCTCAAGACCACTTGCGAAAGAGTCGTCCGAAAGCTGCTAGTCAGCGGCCAGAAACTCGTCGAGACGGCCGAAGCGGTGTCTCAGGATTACGGCATTCCGATCGTCAATAAAAGGCTCTCGGTCACTCCTATCGCTCTGGTGGCGGCGGCTACCGGCGCCGATTCTTATGTGCCGTTGGCCCTGGCTTTGGACAAAGCGGCCGCCGAGCTGGGGGTCGACTACCTGGGTGGCTTCACGGCCCAGGTCCACAAAGGGATCAGCCCGGCCGACCGGGTCTTGCTCGACAGCTTGCCCGAGGCCCTCGACCGGACTGAGAGGGTCTGCGCTTCCATCTCGGCCGCCTCAACCAAAGCCGGAATCAATCTGGAAGCCCTGGTCATCATGGGCCAGGTGATTCACGATTTGGCCCACCGCAGTCCCCAGCTGGGCGGGCTCAACTGCGGTAAGCTGGTGGTTTTTTGTAATCAACCTGAGGACAACCCCTTCATCGCCGGAGCGATGCATGGCACAGGTGAGCCCGACGTTGAGATTCACGTGGGCGTCAGCGGCCCGGGTGTGGTCAAGTCCGTGGTCGATCGCCTCCCCGACGCTCCTCTTCATGAGTTGGCTGAGGCTATCAAGCAAACCGCTTTCAAGATCACCCGCATGGGGGAACTCGCTGGTCGTGAGGTTTCTCGCCGCCTGGGCGTCCCGTTTGGGATCGTTGACCTGTCGCTTGCCCCCACCCCTACCCGAGGCGACTCGGTGGCCGAGGTGTTGGAATCGATGGGTCTCGAGAAGTGCGGCACCCACGGCACCACGGCCGCTCTGGCCTTGCTGAACGACGCCGTCAAACGAGGCGGGGCGATGGCCTCTTCTCGAGTGGGCGGTCTGTCAGGTGCCTTCATCCCCCTTTCTGAAGACAGTGAGATGGCACGATCGGCCGAACTGGGTGCTCTTTCCCTGGACAAGCTTGAAGCCATGACTTCGGTTTGTTCAGTGGGGCTCGATATGGTGGCCGTCCCTGGGGACACCTCCCCCGAGACTTTAACCGCCATTATGGCCGATGAGATGGCCATCGGTATGGTCAACAGCAAGACCACCGCCGCTCGTTTGATCCCCGTTCCCGGCAAGAAGGCTGGGGAGTGGGTCGATTTCGGAGGCCTATTAGGCGCAGCCCCAGTCATCGATGTGAACCGCTTCAGCGCAGCCAAGTTCGTCCGCCGAGGAGGACGAATTCCGGCCCCTATTCAGAGCCTTAAGAACTAATCCGGATGCCATGAGCCACTATCCCCTCCGGGATATCCCCGAGCAGAAGCGTCTTTGGGCCTGGATCTCGTTCGACGTGGCCAATCAATCCTTCACGCTGATCATCAACACCCTGTTGTTCGCCATCTTTTTCGGACAAGTGATTGTTCGTGATGACGCCATCGACGACCAGATTTGGGCTTTGACCTTCGGGGCCAGCATGCTGTTGACGGCCGTAGCCTCGCCGCTAGCTGGTGTGGTGGCCGACCAGATGGCCTGGAAGAAGCGCCTGCTGGTGGGCTCGGGCCTTTGCTGCGGCCTGTTAACCTGCCTTTTCGGTCTTATCGAGCCGGGCCAGATAGCTCTGGCTGTTGCCCTCTACATCCCGGCCAACTTTTGCTTCTCCATCGGGGAGAATTTCCTGGCTAGCTTCCTGCCTAGCATCGCTCCCGAGGGGACGATGGGACGAGTGAGCGGCTTCTCCTGGGGGGCGGCCTATCTGGCCGCTTTGCTTCTTTTGATCTTCACGGCGACGATGATGCAGTGGCAACAGTTGACCACCCCGGACCTTTGGCGACCGTTCTTCGTATTTGCGGGCCTGTGGTTTCTGGTGTTCATGATTCCCACCATCATCTGGCTGCCCGAGCCTGAACCGGTGAAGCTTACTGAGTCTGGTGAGAACCTCGTTGTAATCGCCTTTAGAAGGCTTTGGGAGACGCTTCAAAGCACCTCGCGCTACCGAGACCTCTGCGTTCTCCTGGCCGCCTCGCTCTTCTACGGCACGGCCATGAGCGTGGTGGTATTCTTCGCCGGCAAGCTGGCCGACCAGTATGGCTTCAGTCAGGTTAAGCTGGTGATTTTCATCGCTGTCATCACGGTGTCGGGGATTGTGGGGACTCTTCTTCCGATGGCCTTCCAAGATCGAGTCGGGCACCGCCGTTCGGTGCTCTTTCTGCTGGGAGTTTGGCTCTTCTCCACCCTCTTCTTCGCTGGCTATGCCTTCCACTACGAGGCTCATCAAAGCCAGGTTCCAGCCTGGCCTCTCTGGCTCATCGGGAATTTGCTGGGCTTTGGACTCGGCTCCCTGGGCACGGCTAATCGTGCCTTCGTCGGCTACCTGGCCCCGCTTGGTCAGGAAGGTGCGACTTTCGGGGTGTGGGGTCTAGTGTTCAAGCTTTCGGCGATCATGACGTTTCCCTTCGCCTGGCTCCGTGACACAGCTGGAACTCCCGCGGCTCTGGTGTTGCTTTCGGGCTTGGTGGCGGTCGGGTTTGGCCTCACTCTGTTGGTGGATGAGGGCCGGGGTCGACGGGCTGGACAAGGGTCAGTGTAGCCATCCGCAGCCGGACGAGGTCTGGTTTCGAATCCTTTTCGGCGTATTTCGATAGACTGTCCCTGGGACCACCTTGAGCTCTTGGGAGGACAAGAAATGAACCCATCAGACTATGCCAAACTGACCGCCATCACCGCTTTGAAGAACCAAGCTAAGAAAGGGCAGGAGCTGGCAGGGCATCGCCAACAAATGAGTCCGGCTGCTGCCAAGGCCCGCGATGCCGAGCTCAGTGACTGTGTTGATAGCTACGCGCCGGCCGACAACAGCGGTCTCGACCAGGTCCCTTAAGAGGACGGAACCATCGTGATCAGCGGTCCTGCTCTGGTGGGATTTCACCCTCAAAGCGACGCTGAAAGGGCTCTCTTGAAACACTTGCCCAATATCGCGGGCACGGATCACGAAATCACGGTCAAGTTCGACGGCGACTCACAAATCGGTGTGGTCTCAGAAGTGCATAGCAACGGCGTCAAATTGCTAACCATCTTCACTCCCCAAACCCTCGACGACGTGATGATCGCACCCGAGGGAGAGGCTAGCTACACCCATATCGACCGCGTTGAGCCGGAGAACTCCTTTGCCGAGAACTATTACCTCGTCGATCGTCCCCAGGCCAGCTGGACAGAGCGACTCTTGATCGGACTCAAAAAGGCGATCGATTCAGGGCCCAGAGTCACGCCGGAAAGAGAACTTTGCTCGAGGTCCTGACTCAGTCTTTTAGCCAGGACCTGAGCTTCTCCTAAGAGTTCCGCGCGGGCATCGTTCTTGTGAAAGACCCGAGTACCCGACAGGTAAATGGCTAGCACCGAAGTCATTAGCAGACCGAGCAGCGCCACCGTGACAATCATCTCGGCCAGGGTGAGACCTTTCTTCATGGTCGAAAGTAGGTTTGTAAGGTCAGATGGCTCTCGTCCTGATAGTAGATGGTGGCCGTCACCGATTTGAGTTGAGGTTCGAGTTGACGAGTAGCCACCACCAGGCTCATATTCTCCTGGCTCGGGTAAGGTGAGGGCGGAAAACCGGTTACCGAATCGGTGGGGTCAGGGACTCGACCGTCGTGCACGTTGTCCCCGTCGGGAAGGTAGACAAACCCGTCGTCTTGGAGGCGTTCTAGCAGGCTCCGCCCCATTTCGGTGGCCCGAGTGATCTGCTCACCCCGTTGACCCAAACGGGCTCCGTTGATGGCCACAGCCACCATAGTCAGGAGAGTGAAAGCCACTAGCCCGATGGCGACGACCAGCTCCAAGAGTGAGACGGCAACCTGTTTGACCACTATCCTGGTTTCTCAGAAGAGAGACGGTTTCCCTCGAAAGGCCTACCACGAGCTGAAATCTCTCCCTGACTGACCAAAAGCTCGACCGTCCCCCCCAGACTTATCAACATTCTTTAAGGACCGAACCCGAGAGTCGCGACACCACAACGGAGCGAGAGAATCCATGATCCAGCCATTTAAACCTATGTCCCAACAACCGAGACCCCTGGCCACGCCCGAGACTCTGGAGGCCCGCCAAAGAATAGGCCAGGAGCAAACTGCCAAAGAATCTCTTGATGAGGAACGTCTTTCTCTAGAGGAGAGAGTCGGCCAATCCGCCATTATCGTCCGGGGCGCGCTCGTCGCTGCCGCGGCAGCCTTGCCTACCCTGGTGGTCGGTTTGAGTACCGGCTCTGAGCTCGTTCAATCAGTCGGTTTCATCGGCGCCGTAGCGGGTCTCGGAACTTGTCTTGGCGTGAGTTGTTGGGCCGCCCTCCACCAAGAACGGGCCGACCACCTCCAAGCGGCCTCTCGGGCCACGAGTCGTTCCCAGGAAGCTAGAGAGAGCCACGTCACAGTTCAGGAACGCGAACAAGGTCTTCGTCAGAGTCTCGGCGAGCACAGCCGCACCCACTGGCGAGGCTCCCGGGTGCTGGCCGAGAAAGGCCCCCGAGGAAAGGTCTATTTGGTGGACCGCCAAGGTGTCGTCCAGGGTGCCACTTCTCTCCCCGGAGGGGTCCGGCAGCTGGCCACAGCCCGCGCCCATTACTGGGCCGAAGAGATGCTCTTTCTGACCAGCCACGACGGAGTTCTGCACGCCATTGAAGACCCTCAGCAGGGCGAAGCTTTTCAGGTCAAGTTCGGAGTCATCGACAGTCTTCGAGGCGGAGCCCATCTGGTGGTCAATTCAGGCGATGTCGAGCACGTCATCCATCCTTACCCCGGAACAGTGAGCTACGACCCGGCTACCCACCAACAGGTGGTCACCCATCAGCCCTTGCCGTCAGCTCACTGCTCCCGTTGACCCGGCCCGACCGATAGTAGGAATGTTCCTGGGCGTCCATCAGTTGGAAAGCACGCCGAGGGAGAGCGTTCAAAGTCCTGGGCCCTGTCGCACACCAGGGCGTGTCCGAACGCCCCCAGTAATGAGACGGCCCCTGACCGCAGAAAGCCCGGTCGCCAACAACCCTGAGCAGGCTGAGGCGGCGACTGACTCGATCCGCAAACTGATTCAGGATAACACAACTCCTCCGTCGCTGTGGAGCCAGACGGAGTCAAAAGAAAAGCTGAAAGGCCCCGACGGTAGCGGCGAGAAAAATGAAAGGGCACGAACGGAAACCAGTCGTTCGAGATCGAGACAGGCCGTCAACAGGTTCTGACCCACCTAGGACCGGTCAAAGGAGGCAAGATTATGGTCGCGTTAGGGGTCTATCTCGACAGATGGCGGTTGAAGCAACCGGTCGAGATGCTCAAGACGCCAACCAGCCACCTCTACCAGGTAGAGCATCAGGGCGACCAAGCTGTGCTCAAAATCCTCACCGAGCTTGGAGTCCGGGATGAGCAAGCCGGAGCCATCGCCTTGAGCTGCTGGAATGGGGATGGTGCGGTCCGGCTCCGCCGCTACGATCGGGGCGCCCACCTGTTAGAATACCTACCAGGGGAGCCTCTCGGCGAGTCACCCGAGTCAGCCGGAACCTTGCTCGGCGTAGTCACGAGACTGCACAGCTACCGAGGCCCCCTGCCTCCCGAACTACCGACCCTCAGGAGCCACTTCCGGGCTCTCTGGGAAAGACGGGACCAAACCTTCTATCGAGGCCCGGCCTGGGTCGCCGAACGCCTCCTGGAGACTCCCCGAGGATCCGTTTTGCTCCACGGCGACCTCCACCACGCCAACCTACTCCGAAGAGCCGAAGAATGGGTCGCCATTGACCCCAAAGGAGTGATCGGTGAGGCCACTTTCGACGTCTGCAACTGGTTCTATAACCCGGACTGCTCGGCCATCGACCCGGACCGCATCGAACGTCTCGTCAACCTCTTCTCTCAAGCCCTCGGGGTGGAGCCAGTGCGAGTCCAACAGTTCGTTTACGCCTACGGGGGGCTTAGTCTAGCCTGGTGCGAGGAGGATGGCGAAGCCTCGGCTCACCGCCGCGAAGTGTTCCGGCTGCTCGAGGCGCTCGTCCTACCATTCGAAGACTACTGAAGCTCTTCTGCATCGCGAGCACCGGTGATCTGATCGAAGCCGGCTCCTTTAGCTGACCGCCTGCTCAATCTGCTGACTGACCCCGAACTCTGCCTCTACCTGACCTGCTGGGAGAGACCGCGAGCGCGACCCTATCTGATTTGGGCATTGGGTGAGGCGGTAGCAACTTGTTCACATCTTAGCCGCCAAGCCCCGTCAGTGTAGGGGCGTGAGGGGATAAGATTGACCATGAAAATCCAAAATCGGCCTCAGCGACGCCTCACCGAGACGCGCCGCTACGACGGGTCCAATAATAACCAAGCCAATCCTCATTGGAACAAGACGGACACCGTCTTTCTGCGCCAGACCGACCTAAGCTATGGCGACGGTGTGGACGCCCCTTCCGGTGCCGACCGGCCCAACCCCCGGCACATCACCAACCAGGTTATGGACCAGCAAGAACGGGATCAAGACGAGGGATTCCTCTCGAACATGGTATGGGCCTGGGGTCAGTTTCTCGATCACGACATCACTTTGACTCCCAACCCAGGTACCCCCAACTGGAACATCGCCGTTCCGAAGGGTGACCCGCACTTCGACCCCGAGAGCACGGGGGAAGTTCAGATCCCCTATTCTCGTTCAACGGCTGCACCCGGCACGGGCGCGGGCACCGACTCCCCACGGCGCCAGGTCAACGGCGTCACCGGTTGGATAGACGCTTCCATGGTCTACGGTTCGAGCCAGCAACGGGCCGACGCCCTGCGCACCTTCAACGGCGGCAAGCTCAAGACCGGGGAGGACAACATGCTTCCCCCCAACACCATGGGTCTTAGCAACGCCAACCCCATGCACCGACCGGAAGAGGCTCTTTTAGTGGCGGGTGACGTTCGAGCCAACGAAAATCTGGCCTTATTGAGCCTTCAAACACTCTTTTTCAGGGAGCATAACCGGCTGGTAGAACAGTTCTCGCAGGAGGATCCAACACTCAATGACGAGCAGCTCTACCAGCTAGCTCGCAAGGTGGTGGGCGCTCAAATTCAACACATCACCTACAACGAGTTCCTTCCCGTCCTGCTGGGAGAGAACGCACTTCGTCCTTACGATGGCTACCGCCCCGAGGTGGACCCAAGAATCAGCAACGTCTTCGCCACCGCCGCGTATCGCTTGGGACACTCTCAACTAGAGCCCATCATCTGGCGAGAAGGTGCCGATGGCAATGCCATCCCCGAATGCGATCTTTCGTTGCTCGACTCTTTCTTCGCCCCCGAACGGCTCTCGGAGGGTGGCATCGATCCCCTCCTGCGGGGCCTGAGTTCCTTTATCCAGGAGCCCACCGATGCAGCCATCTCCTCGGCCGTTCGGAACATGCTCTTCGGACGACCCGGTCACGGGGGCCTGGACCTAGCCGCCATCGATATTCAACGGGGTCGAGACCACGGGCTCCCCGATTATAACAAGGTGAGGGAAGCTTTCGGACAGCAGCCAGTGGAGGATTTCTCGGAAATCACCTCTGACACGGCCCTGGCCAGGAAGCTTCAGGACACTTACGGCAGCGTGGACAAGCTAGACCCCTGGGTAGCCATGCTATGCGAAGACCACGAGCCCGGAGCGGCGGTTGGCCCAACCATCAAAGCAATCCTGGTTGACCAGTTTGAGAGGCTGCGGGACGGAGACCGCTTCTGGTATCAAGACGACGTCGACCTGGCTGACATTGTCGAAGAGATCGAGCAAACCAATCTCATGGACATTATGCGTCGCAACACCGATATCGGCTACGAAATGGACGACACAGCCTTTATCGGCTATAAGTTCGCAGAACGATGCCCTATCCAAAACCGCTAGCCGAATTCTGCCCCAGGCCCTGAAATGGTTCGGTTTGGGACGACGACGAAATCCTCTAGAATGACCTGACTGGTGAGTATCCGACGATTCGCTACGGTCCAACCGAGGACGTGTTCTTGGTGAACCTTTTGGACTCAGGGTTAAGTTCGATTTCGGGACTCGTCGCTTTCGAGAGTCTCAGGGACCGTCGAGTTAATCCGTCAACGCTCGATGCGCT
This sequence comes from uncultured Burkholderiales bacterium, assembly GCA_964423525.1. Lineage (GTDB taxonomy): Bacteria > Vulcanimicrobiota > Xenobia > Xenobiales > JADMJV01 > CAYRFU01. The sequence continues at coordinate 18,079 of CAYRFU010000110.1, forward strand.
CGTTCAAGAGCCCTCATGCCCGGGTGAGAAATCTGCGACTCTGCCGTAACGTGAAGTTTCCTGTCGACGCAACCCAAGTAGTCGTCTGTAGGCCTCGAAGTTGAGCCCTCGGTCATCAACGAGCACTCGAGGGCGGCCCGTTCTAAGCGGCTAACCATAGTAGTCGTAGGTTGAGATGAAATAGGCCCCATGTGAAATGACCATCCTTGTTTCTTAGTATGGCTACAACCTAGTTCACCCAGCAAAGTTGGACCTCATTATCTCCACAGGAAATATTCACAGAACGTGAACTTCATCAGGAGAAGCTCCTTATCGCTAGGCAGTTTCCAACTCCCCGAAGGGGGCATAGCGGTGAAGCAGGCTAAACCGGGCCATCGGCCCAGGCTGGAGTGGCCGCCGCCTGTTCAAGCCGGGAGGCCCAGGCAAAACCGGGCCATCGGCCCAGGCTAGAGTGGGCCGATGGGAACAGCACCTCTCATAACTCGAGCAACTCGGGAAAATCTAGTAAGAACCGTTCCCAGCGGAAAGGAACGGGATGGACGGCAGCCACGGTCACCACCACGGGCTCCTGGCCCGAGTAGCCGAAAGTGAGCCGTCGAGTTGCACTCGTCAGCCACATCCGCCAGGGCTGCGAGAAACTCGACCTTCCGTCTGAGAACCAGACCAGAAGCTCGTCCTGGTGTCCATCTTGATGAGAAGCTTTCAACCGTCGGGCCCGACCCCGGAGCAGGGGAAAACTGGTATCGCTATCGATGGACCACCCGGCCCCCCGCAAACAGAAGTAAGGGTCGTGGACAGCGTGGCGATTGGCGGTGGCGTCGATAACCGTTGTACTGCCCCGCTGAATAATGACACCCTGAAGGGCTGAAATTTCCCCACACTC
>CAYRFU010000111.1:0-10482 GCA_964423525.1 uncultured Burkholderiales bacterium
GGGGCCGGGACCCCCTCGGGTCAACTCATAGAGAGTCATGACCAGCGGCAACTCTCCAGACATCATCTTGATAGTGTCGGCGTCAGGCTCGAACAGCTTGAGTTCTGGCTCGGGCACCTCCTTGTGCGGGGTAGCTGTCCCTTCGTCGAGGGCCTCAAGGATGCCGCGCACGTGACCCAGGCCACAAACCAGAACGACGCGACCGCGGTCACAAAGTTGGCGAACCTGGTAAGCGATATGGTTCTCTCGAATGAAATCCGGATCATACTCCTTGTGATCTTCTCCGGCGAAAATCCGGGCTTTCACGTCGACTGGAAGAGCGATCTTTCCGTCGTGGATCGCCTGGAGCATTCGGTCGATGGCCTGTTGCCTTTCCTCATCGGTTTGACCACCGCCATATTCTTGCACGAAGGGCAAGAAATCGAGCAATGAAAACTCCCCCTGGTCGAACGCCTGACGGAGGCGGCGACTGGTCTCGTCGGGAGCCGGCACCCTGGTGCGTTCAAGCTGATCGCGGATTTTTCGGCGTTGTTCCGCCGGCGGTTGGCGACGTCGAAACTCCTCCCAGAAGGTCTTGAGTCCAATGTGATGCACCGAATAGCCATCCGGAACGGCCTCGGGAACCCCCGTATAGGGAATGTGCACGTCGACGTAGCGAACCGGCTTACCAAGTTCTCGAGCCGTTCTCACGGCCTCCGCCAAAGCGTCGGTCGGCTCCACCCGGATAAAGATAAAAGGTTCTTGACTGACCACCTCGGCGGAGCGATTGGCTAGATAGCTCAAGTGAGGAAAACGACCCACCGCTTGCTCGAACACCTCTCCCGTCTTAGGAGGAAGCTCGACCGCCACGAAAGCGGGATCGGTTTCCCGAATGGCCAGGCGAACATACCGTGCGAACTCCATCTGCTCGTGGCAGAAAGGAACAATGCGAAGATTCCCTCGTTCTATCCAAAACGGCTCACGGGGCATAGAGTAAAGCTTCATCCCCCAAAATCGCCTGAATAGCGGGTTTGATCGAATCGTTGAGACTGACGCTCTTCTGCTGAGCCACTTTGGCGGCATAGCGAGCGATATTGATCCCGTCTCGCACCGAATACCGCTCGTCGGCCCGATGAGCCCGTTCTAAGAATTCGGCCACATAGTGCAGAATCCGCTCTTCCAGAAAGGGCAGGTTCTCGCGCAAAATCAGGAGTTCTTCGTCCTTCTCAGGGAAGTCGACCGTGATCTGAGGCTGGAGGCGAGAATGGATATACTCGGGCAGCTCAAAGGTGCTGGAGTCGTCGTTCATGGTGGCCACGAATCGAAAATCCGGATGGGCCTGAATCTTCAGTCCAGCGATGACCGACTCGACGTAGCGGCGAGCGTCGAGAAGGGGGGCCAAAGAGGCCCACGATTTCTCACTCATCCGATTGCCTTCGTCAAGAATCAAAACAGCGCCACGCACCATAGCTGTCACCAGGGGACTGGCGACATAGCGAATCTCGCTAGCCCCGCTGACCACCGGAGCTACAATCAGGTCTTCGGGCCGAGTGTCCATCGTGGCCTGGAGCAAGTAGACCTCGCGGCCAAGAGACTTAGCGGCGGCGTAGGCTAGGGTCGTTTTCCCAACCCCAGGCTTACCTAGCAAACGCGGGTTCAGAGGAACATCCTCCGGGTCGACGATCGACCAAGCGGCCAGTAGCTGAGTCAACAACTCATCTTGACCGACCCAACGCATCTTGAGTTCATCCGGGTGGGAAAGATGGAGGGTGACTCCCTCGATGACAGTGGTGTTCTCCAAAACAGAACTCCCTTCCAATCGGCTTTCTGTCAGTTTCCCGTGTCACTAATTCGAAACCTCCCGTTCTTGGTAGCCCTCCTCAGCAGGAACTCGCACTGTGTTTGTAACAGAAGGATGCCGGGTGTGGTGAAAAGGGGTAGTTCCATGTCCGATTATCAGCACGAAACGGTCTTCATTAAGCGCGCCGCCGCTTGTCTTAAGATAAAACCCGAGCCCAGTCCGCAGCCTTGTCTCATCACTTTACGCGGGCCCGAGCAGGGTTCGATTCTTCCTCTCGCTCAAGGTCCCCAGGTGCTTGGCCGGGATCCCGATTGTCAACTCGTTCTCGGCGGACGAGGCGTCAGTCGCCGTCACCTCAAGCTCACCGTTGAGGGAGACCACGTAAGCTTTGAAGATCTCGGCTCGACTAACGGTGTCTACCTCAACAACGAGCCGGTCAAAAACGGAAGCCTTTCCTTTGGGGACACTCTCTCGGTAGGTCCCGAGGTTCTTCTCCGTTTGGACCGTCCCGGTGAAGAGGTGAAACAGTTTTTTCGTGTGCTTCGTCGCAACGCCACCCTCGACAGTCTGACAGGCTTGTTCAACCGACGAGCCTTCTTACGCCGTCTTAACGAGGAACGGGAAGCGGCGCGGCGGCATCGTTACGACTGCTGCCTGGCCCTGGTGGATGTCGACCATTTCAAACAGATCAACGATAACCACGGTCACCCTACTGGGGACGCTGTTCTGGTGGAATTGGCTCGCCGGCTTGTTCAGTCGGTTCGAAGTGAGGATGTGGTCGGCCGCTGGGGTGGTGAGGAGTTTATCATTTTTATTCGCTATGCCGACCTCGATGGGGCTCGGGGAATGATGGAGCGGATCCGTCTGGCCGTGGCCGAGAAGCCTTTCGAGACTCCTTCCGGCCCTCTCAACGTGACTTTGAGCGCCGGCATCACCTCGTTGCGTCCGGAACACGCTTTAACCCGGGCTATCGAGAACGCCGACGAGGCTCTTTATGAGGCGAAGAACAGTGGTCGAAACCAAGTTCGAATTCTGGATTTCTAACAGAACTTTAACAACTTATTTACAAACTGGAAACATTCTGCCTTCTTCTACCGACAGTTCTTGTCACCCTAACTCTATACTTGGTCAACAACGCTCACATCGAACAGCAAGCACACCGGGGCGACTTCTCCGCCCCCGAGAACGTGATGAGGCGCAAATCGATCACCCTCTCTTTGAAGGCCATCAAAGCCCTTATCCCCTACTCTCACCGCTAAGTTCGCTGCCGCGCGCAGCAGCCTGTCTGCCTCCGCAGGGATCCCCCTAAACGATCTTGACTCTTTCCTTATGGAATGGATCATCAGTCATCAAGCAAACTTTCGGCAGGCAGCCCTCGATGAAGTGGCGGAAGCCAGCGGTGGGCTGGGTGACCATCGGGAACTCTCCGAAGAGATCACCTGGGTTTCCACGGCCCGCTATCCGGGCAACCGCTGGCGCCCCGTCTTCGTGCGCCATCGCTTTCTGGTCGAGGCGAAGGCTCCCTGGCCCGACATCAAGGCTGACATCGCCACCCTGGGTAAGAAGCTCAAAAAGAACCGCACCTACTCCATCCAGCTGCGAAGCCTGGAAGACGCTCCTGTTCTAGCCAAAGAGGCAGAGGCGGAGTTACAGGAACTGCTGCAGGGAGCGGCCGCCTTCGACCGGCGCAAGCCTTATCTCATCCTCTCGGTGGTGCTGGGAGCCGAAACCGCTTACGCCGGGATAGCCAGACCTGAAGAGAATCTGTCGCGTTGGAGTGGGGGTTGCCATCATTTGGCCAAGAAAGACGACCAGGTCAGCCGCGCCGAGTTCAAACTCCAAGAGGCTCTCGAAACGTTCTCGTTACGACCCAAACGGGGTCAAAGGGCGCTCGACCTGGGGGCCGCCCCTGGGGGCTGGAGCCGAATTCTCTCCCAGATGGGCCTGAAGGTGACGGCTGTCGACCCTGCTGACCTGGACCCTCAAGTCAGTGTCCTGCACCAGAAAATGACAGCTCAACAATATTCTGGAGAGAAAGGCATCCCGTTCCACTGGCTCGTCAACGATATGAAGATGGATGCAGTCGAATCCGCCCAGATCGTCAACGCTTTCTACGACCGCGTGACCCTCAAAGCTACCGTTTTGATGACCTTGAAACTGCCTGAAATGGGAGGCCTCGAAAAAATGAGCGAGGCGCTCACCGTCCTCGACCGCCATTATCGGCTACAGGGACTCAAACAACTCTTTCACAATCGGAACGAGGTGACCGCCTGGCTAGAACCCAGAAAGCGTGAAGATATAGATAAACAGAGATCGGTATGATATCCTTAATTAGCCAAACGTCTAATTAGAAAAATGGCTAAAAATAATGAACGATGTCTTCAAAGCCCTCTCCGACCCAACCAGAAGAAGAATCTTGGAGCTCCTAAGAGAGGGAGATCTTTCGGCTGGCGAACTGGCCGAGCACTTCGACCTGACCAAACCGACTCTGTCCAAGCATTTCAAAGTGCTGACCAGAGCGGAACTCGTTTGGCGGGATCGCCAGGGCACCACGATCGTCTATAGCCTCAACGTCTCCCTGCTGGAAGAAGCCCTACTAGGGCTGATGAACCGGCTGGGAATCTCGACCAATGGAGGTCACCATGAATAATAGAACCCGCGTTATCCTTCGTTCGAGGGCTCTCACCATGATCGCGTTCAGCCTGTGGGGACTTGGTCAGATCCCCGCCGATGCTCGGGTGCCGATCCACTGGGATCTGGAAGGCAATCCAAACGGATGGGGAGCGCGCGGGCAGGCCCTCTGGACCTGCCCCCTTTTAACCATGGCGATCACCCTGGTGATCGGGGCGGCTATGAAGCTCGACCCGCGTCAGGACCATGTCGACCAATCTCAGAAAGCCCTGAATGCGGTCTACGCCTGCCTTGCGGTCTTCATGGCAGCCATTCACGGCGCTTTGGTGATGGCCGCCGCTGGCCACCCCGTAGCTATCGCCCTGGTCGGTCAAACAAAAGTCAGCACTCTGGTTTTTATCCCCTCACTGATATTGAGCCTGACCATCCTGGTAGCCTACTCCTACCAGGTGTGGCGAAGTGACCCGAACAGAAGTTAACACGGCTTCAACCCGTCCTCAACAACAGTGGCTACTCTTGAGGGGTGCGCCTATCACCCCTCAAGCTCGCCTCGACCTACCTTCGGCCAAACGGCCGGGGCCCGCTCACGAGCCCAGGACCGGGTTGGCCAGAAGAACCCCTCTCGCTCAGGGAGGCGGAGGAGGCTCTAGGCCGGCCCGGCAAAGCGACTGTCGTGATCAAGGGTAGTTCAGAACCGATCTACCTTAGGACTCGAGAAGAGTTCGAGGCAATTCAAACCCATGATCTCCCAGGGGTATCCCGGAGAGTTTCAGTGGTAGTGGGTGCCCGCAAAGATCTCTCGCCCCAGCAGCTCAAAACCCACGCTGACATCCTGTGTGAGGTCGAGGCGGCTCTTGAAGAGTTGGGTCATCCAGCCTTTCGTCACCTGACGACCCACAACGTCTCCCAGTGGCTGAGTGAGAGCTATCGCCTCTTATCAGCTCCTGGCGACCACGGCTTTGCTGAACGAGCGAGTCGTCTGTGCCAGTTAGCTCAGGCCGCGGCCACCAACCGGGGATGCCTGTCGACACCGATCCCGACCACGCTGATGGCCTACCAGGCGACCGAGAATGACCTTGACCTCGACCGGGTCTGCCTGGCCCTGCGAAGCTTCGACGACCCTCTCCCCATGGTCGACTTTTTCCGCTCCTCTCAAAGCTTCGAGCTATGTGAGAGGTTGCAAAACGAGCCGGAACTGGCTCGTGTGGCTCGCCTGTGCGCCGATTCTCTCAGCTACGACACCAACATTGTCAGGAAACTCGAGGCCACAAAAGCCCTGGTTGCCCGCTTCACTCAAATTCCCAAGAAGGAATCGGTCGAGGCGCTGCGTCGGGTTTGCAAGATTGTCGAGGGGCTCCGTTGCTCCTATCAGGAAGGTGTGAACCTGGCCCTGGGTCTCATGGGAGAAAGCTCGCGAACCGACCTCTACCTCGACGAGCGAGCGGCCTTCGTGACCGACCTCGACGCCAGTTCGCTCAAGCCAGCGGTGCGGCAGCAAGTGGCCGTCTTTCTGGGTGAACGCTTCTCTAGCTGTAGTCGTGTCGACCGACCCGACCTGGTCCAAGTGACAGTGGCGGCGGCTTCTCAACCGCTTTTGTGGGAAGCAGCTCAGAGCCAAAGACTCTCTTCCCAAGCCTATATCGAAGTTCTTGGTCTGCTGACCCAGGCCCAAGACTTGACCCCCGAGTTCTTGGAGAGAGCCCTGACGCTTTTGCCCAAAGCCGATGACCGCAAGACGATTTTCGAACGGCTCCAACAAGCCAGTCAAGACCCGGACCGCTGGTCCCTAGTAGACAGCCTCGACGATCCTCTCCAAGTGAGCCAGGCTCTTGAACAGTATAGCCGTTGGAGTGAGCCGCCTTCTCAGGGACACCTCGAGTGGGCTCCCGAATGGCTGGTCGTCAACGGGGTCGAGATTCCCGTCCATGACTAGCCGTAGAGCACACCCCGGAACCAACGTGACAAACGCTCGCTGGCCAGCTCTTCAAAGCTGAGACCGACCAGGTAGCGGCGTCCACCCAAGACGGGTCGAAACCAAGCTCGTCGGGCCCGGGCCGTCACCATCTGACCCTTCTCGTTCTTGGCTACGATATGACACGCCTCAAAAGGCTCGTCGACCAGGAGCCGGGCTCCGCCCTGACTCAGATTAATGACGTCAGAATGATGAAATCTTCCGCTTCCGGCCCGGCGATACCAGACCTTTACGGGAGAGTCGTGACGAGATTCTTGGCGTCGGTCTTTCAGCAAACATGGCATTGTGGTTGGTCCCTTTCTCCTGCAACTAAAGAATAAGGTGACTGGTTCAGGGCCCCTTTCTAAACAAGAGTGACCAATTGTTAAGATCTTGTAAAATTTGGTTCAGACTTCTTTCCGGTTCCCGGGCTACACTCGACAGGTGCGTATCGTCCCCTTAGCTTTGGCTGCTATGACTCTCTCGGCTTGTACCTTTCAGGGTCCGCTGCCGTTGGCGCCGAGCACGGGAGAGGACCTATGTGAAGCCGAGATTCTCGATCAGTATTACCCTAGCCCCTCAGGAAGGCTTGAGGTTGTTCTGGAAGAGGCCGAAGCTCGAGTCGCGCCTCACCGCACCCGCACCGACATCGACTACCAACTGGTAGGTATCGATAGTGAAGGTGACCAGGTTGTGACGGCCGGGGCCTGTCCCAACGGCTTTATGTATGTCTCGATGCAAGCGGCCCTTCGCCTTGGCGACCAGGACCAACGAGCCTGGTTGGTGGGCCACGAACAATCTCACCTGGACCTTGGTCACCATCAAGAGAGAGACAGGCTGATTTCGCAAGGGGCCTCACCCGAACGCATCCTCGAGCTCATGCGAGAGCACGAGCTGGAAGCCGACTGCCGAGCATCCAGGATCACTCAGACCCCCCCGACCGTGGGGATTTCGGTGCTACAAGCGCTGGAGAATCACGAGGGTCCCAGTGAAGAGAGTTATCATCCCGAGACAGCGGTGCGAATAGAGAGTCTCTGGACCTGTCAATCGTCGCCGCCGAACCATCCGTCGGGCGCGGGCGTCACAAAAACGGCCGATGAAGTGTTGCTGGGCTCACCCTGAAAGTCCGCCCCTGGAGCCCAAGCTCGCTTGGAGTCTAAGGCGATCACGTCCCTCCAACCGTCCTGCCAATCCACTGTCAATACGGAATCTCTCCAGCTCCATCGACCAAGGCCATTGGACTCGTAATCACTGCGGGCGGTGCCGTTGGAGTAGATCCGAATGGACAGAGGTTGACCGTCACCGTGGCCGACCAGCCACAGCCCCACCGGGCGGGCCCAGGCGCCGACCGACAAGGCCACCACCAATGCCAGACTAAAGATCGACCTCATCGGCCTCCCCCGCTCTCTCCATCACGAACTCAAAGCGAGGAGCCGAGTCCTTCCCAAAACAGTCCCGAACGGCTTTGTCGGCCAGGATATCGCTGGTCACCAAAATCTGAAACAAGGTGCGGGTGGAGGGGTCCAGGGTCGTTTCCTTCAGCTGAGCCGGGGTCATTTCACCCAACCCCTTAAATCGAGTGATTTCGGGCTTGGCGTTGCCCTTCTTCTTCTCGAGAATCTGGTCCCGTTGACGGTCGTCCCAGGCCCAATGCGTTTCTTTCCCTAGACGGATCCGATAAAGAGGAGGTCGGCCCAGATAGACGTGACCGTATTTGAGCAGCTCAGGCATGTGGCGATAAAAAAAGGTGAGCAAAAGACCGGCGATGTGGTGCCCGTCGGAGTCAGCATCGGTCAAGATCACGACCCGACCGTAGCGCAGGTTCGAGAGGTCAAATTTGGAACCGATCCCACATCCCAGAGCACTGACCAGGTCGGCAATCTCTCGGTTAGCACCAATCTTCTTGAGACTGGCTTGCTCGGTGTTAAGCACCTTTCCTCTCAGGGGCAAAATGGCCTGATGGGCTCGATTGCGCGCTTGCTTGGCCGAGCCACCGGCCGAGTCGCCCTCGACAATGAAGAGCTCGCTATTGTCAGGAGAATTGCTGGAGCAGTCGGCCAGCTTGCCGGGCAGATTCAGGCGGCGAGAAACGGACTTGCGGGCGACCAGTTTGGTGGCGGCCTGAGCGGCCGCACGAGAGCGGGCAGCGGCCACGATTCGGGCCACGATCCCTTCGGCCACCGACCCGTTTTCGAGCAAGAACTGCTCTAGCGCCGGGGCCACGGCGTTAGCCACCAGCGAATTCAGCTCAGCATTATTGAGTCGCTCTTTGGTCTGGCCCTTAAACTGAGGGTCGTGGACGTAAACAGAGAGCACCGCCCTCAATCCATCTCGAATATCCTCGGCTGTCAGTTTTAACCCTTTGGGCTGAAGATTATGGATGTCGATATAGTTGCGTACGGCCCTGACCAGACCAGCTTTGAGGCCCAGGTCGTGTGTGCCCCCCTGGGGAGTTCGAATTCCGTTGACGTAGCTACGGATATTCTCGCCGTTGTCCTCTACCCACTGGAGGGCAACCTCCATCTTCGGCTCTTGTTCGCTCGAGAAGGTGAAAATCTGATCGATGAGAGGATCGCGTCGCTCCCCGGCCAGCAGCTTTTTTAGATAAGCGCCGATCCCCTCATCAGGCTCGAGGCGATGAATCTCCTGCTTGACCCGATCCTTGAAGACAATCTTGAGACGGTGAAGGTAACACTTGGCCTCTAAGGCCTCGAAAATCATCTTCGAGTTGAACGTCGTATCGGGAAAGATCTCGGGATCGGGACGAAAGAAGATCGAGGTCCCCGAGCCTCTGGCCTCGCCTCTCTGCTCCATGGGACCTTTCGGGAGCCCTCGCGAGAAAGCCTGATAGTATTTCACCCCGTCTCTCTTGACCTCAGCCTCGAGGCGAGAGGAAAGGGCGTTGACCACCGACGCACCCACCCCGTGCAAGCCCCCTGAGTATTGATAATTGCTGGGACCAAACTTCCCCCCCGCATGGAGAGTGGTGAGAATCAGCTCCAGGGCAGATTTCTTATGTTCTTTGTGGACATCGACCGGGATACCGCGACCGTTATCCGAGACCCGAATCCCGTTGGCATCGGCATCAAGCTCGACCTCAATGAAGGTCGCGTATCCGTTCATGACTTCGTCGATCGAGTTATCCACGATCTCCCAGAGGAGATGGTGAAGACCGACAGAGTCGATCCCTCCGATGAACATATGAGGTCTTTTTCTGACTGGCTCCAGACCGGTCAGGACGGTGATATCATCGGCCCGATAAGAGTTGGTCGCTGCCATTAGAACAGTTCTCCCTGGGCGGGATCGTCGTCAGCTTCTGGGGTGGGAGCTGGTTCTTCGGGTTCGAGAGAGGGTTCTTCACCGTCAAGCTCAGGGACTGTTAGCTCCTCGACCACCACCTTGAGTAGCCCTCGCTTGACCAGCTGAGCTCCTTTGCCTCCTCGGCTGACCAGGCGATAGCGACGCGGCAAAATCTCGATCTCTCGACCTCCCTCGTCACGGACCACCGTCAAACCGTGGCCCTCATCTTGAGTCAGCCGAAACCCGATCAAACGGTCTTCTTGGGCCAACTTCATGACCATCACCCCTTTCCCGGCACCCGATAGAAAGTTCACCTCGTCGGCTCGGCATAGGATCGCTCGTCCCAAGCGGGAGGCTGCCACCAGGGTGTCTTGGTGGGTGCACAAACGGACATCAACAATCTCCTCCCCTTTGTTGGTGCGAGCAAACTTCCGGCCCGACCGAGTGGAAGGCTCGGCCAGACCCGCCAGCGAGAACCGCAGCCCACGGCCGTCACTTGAAGCGGCCAGGGCGTGAAGACTCGGTTCGCTCTCATCTTCCGGGTCTTCTATGCCGGCGGCTACCCGGGCATCGAGAGAAAGGGCCGAGACCACTCTCTCCCCATCGGCAAAATTGAACAGAGCCTGGATGGGATCGCCGTAACCGCGGGAAGAGGCGGGAATATCGTTGATGCGAACCGAGTAAGCCGTTCCGTAGTTGGAGAAAAAGACCACCGTGGCCAAGGTCGAACCACGCAAAACCGCTTGCAGCTCATCACCCTGTCGCAACCGAGCTTTACTCAAGTCGGTAATCTTTTGAACCCGCCTCACCCACCCGTCCC
>CAYRFU010000111.1:10492-18919 GCA_964423525.1 uncultured Burkholderiales bacterium
ATTCTTCGTTGTAGGTCAGCTCCTCAGCGCCGCGAGCCAAAATTCGGGTGCGCCGGGCATCGCCGAACTCCTCAGCGACTTGACTGAGCTCGGACTTGACCACTTCCCAGAGCCTGGTGGGGGAATCGAGCAGCTCCTGCAGCTCCTTCTCTTTGGCCAACTTCTCCTCCAGTTCGTCGACGACGGCCTGAATGTCGGGGCGACCCAGTTTGTAAAGCCGCATGTCCAAGACGGCATTGGTCTGCACCTCGTCGAGAGGAAAGCGCGCCATCAACTTCTCAGCGGCATCCTTACGGCCGTCGGAGTTGCGGATGATGGCCAGAGCCGTGTCGAGGTCGTCGAAGATGATCTGAAAGCCCCGTAGAATATGAATCCGCTCCCGTAGGAGCCTCAGTTCGTAAGCGAGGCGGCGCGTGAGGACGGTGTAGCGAAAAGCGTTGAAATGGCGCAAGATCGCTTTGAGCCCCAGCCTATCAGGGCGCACCCCCAGAGCGGTCGGCTCGGGCACCAGGCAGGTCATGTTGAAATGAAAATTGGTGCGCAGGTTAGTATTCTTGTAGAGATAGGCCAGGACGGTCTCGGGGTCGGTGCCTCGCTTACACTCGAGTACGATCCGAACATCGTCGGTCGACTCATCTCGGACATCGAGAAGTTGGGGAATCTTCCGCTCCGCCACGATCTGTCCGATCTCCTCAACCAGGTTCGACTTGTTGACCATATAGGGGATGGAGGTAATCACCAGATTGGGACCTTTACGAGCCACCTCTTCCACTGAATACTCTCCGCGGACCCGAATTTTGCCCTGACCTCTTTCATAAATATCCACCAGGGTGGCCCGGTCTTCAAGAATCTCTCCCCCGGTGGGGAAGTCTGGTCCTTTGACTTTCTTCAGCAGGTCGGCTGTTTCCAGATCGGGGTCTTCGATCAAAGCCACACAGGCCTCCACCACCTCTTTCAGATTGTGGGGTGGAATGTTGGTGGCAACCCCGACAGCAATACCGGTGCAGCCGTTCACCAACAGCTGGGGAACTCGGGTCGGGACAACGACCGGCTCGACGGTGCTATCGTCAAAGGTGGGCCGAAAGTCGACCGTCTCTTTTTCGATTTCGTCCAGAAAAGGAACGGCCACCTTCTCCAAACGGGCTTCGGTGTAGCGATAAGCGGCAGCGCTATCCCCGTCCAGAGAGCCGAAATTCCCCTGGCCGAAGATGAGAGGGTAGCGAAACGACCAGGGTTGAGCCATGCGCACGAGAGCCTCGTAAACGGCCGAGTCGCCGTGGGGATGATAGTTCCCCAGCACTTGACCGACCACTTTGGCGCATTTGAGAGTCTTCTTGTCCGGCAGCAGCCTGAGGTCGCGATACATAGTGTAGAGAATCCGTCGCTGCACCGGCTTCAGTCCGTCTCGCACGTCGGGCAAAGCCCTCGAGGTGATGACGGACACAGCGTAATTCAAGAAACGGCTGCGAGTCACCTGATGGAGAGGAATCTCGATCACTTTGCCGGGATCGGCCGGGTCGAAAGGCTGCTTACGACTCAATAGGTTGCTCCTTTGTTAAACTCACCAGGTGGTCACCACGATCCGACGTAGGCTGGGTCGGTCCCGGTGCTCCCACAGATAAATTCCTTGCCAGGTGCCCAGGGCCAAACGTCCATCTTCCACCGGTATGGTGAGACTGACCTCAGTCAGAATGCTCTTAATGTGTGAAGGCATATCGTCCGGCCCCTCGTGGACGTGGCGAAAGTAAGGCTGATTTTCAGGAACCAACCGGTCAAGGAAGGCTTCCAGGTCGGCCCTGGCGGTGGGGTCGGCGTTCTCATTGATGCAAAGGCTGGCCGAGGTGTGCTGAAGGAAAGCGTTGCACAGACCGGCTTCAAGACCGCTCTGGCGGACCGCCTCGGCCACTCTCTCAGTGATCTCGAAAAGGCCTCGGCGGGGGGCCTGCACTTGAAGTATGGAAGAGGAATGGCACATCGGGTGATCTGGGTTTCTTTAGCTCCCACCCCGTGAAAATCCTTCAACTTTCGGAAGCCACCCCCGTGCCCTGGGGCTTTCCGGGGAAAACATTTTATGGGAAGGCACCCCGGCTTCCTTCCCAGAACGCCCGCCAATGCGCTTTGTATGCCTTCTTCTGGGGATCTTGACAGGTTTAGGTCAAGCCGCATCCATCGAGTATGTGGTGCTCTTCCCTGAACCCCACAAAAACTATTTCGTGGTTGAGGCTAGCTACCCAGCCGACGTGGAGGTCTTGACCCTCCCGGTCTGGACCCCCGGTTCCTACAAAGTGCGCGACTATTCCAAGCACCTGGATGATTTGGAAGCGACCGATTCAGAGGGTCGCCCTATCGACCTCGAAAAGGTCACCAAAAATCGCTGGAGAGTGGGCACTCGACAGGCTTTTCGCCTACGCTATCGGGTCTATGCTCACACCCTAACCGTGCGCCACAACTGGGTGGACCAGGATTTCGCGCTGATCAACGGCGCAGCCACCTATCTCACCCCTCACAACCAGAGTCATAGCTATAGCGTTACCTTCCGACCGCCCTCCCACTGGAAGAGTCTTTACACCAGTCTGGAAGAACAATCGGGCCACTACCAAGCCGCCAGCTATGACCGACTGGTCGATTGTCCTGCGGTGCTCGGCAACCCTTCGGTGGCGAGTTTCTCGCTCCAGAACCGCAACCACATCCTGGTCAACCTGGGGGACGAAGGCCGGTGGCCAGCCTCAGAGTCGATCGAGGAGGTCGAATCGATCGTCACCACCGGGCAAAGATTTTGGGGAGACCTCCCCTATCGCCGCTATCTCTTTTTGAATCTCTTGACTGAGACTCGGGGAGGAATCGAGCACGCCGACTCCACCGTGCTGATGGCCAGCCGCTGGCAACGAACTCAGCGAAAAGACTATTTGAACTGGCTCAGCCTGGTCGCTCACGAGTATTTCCACGTCTGGAACGTCAAGCGCCTGCGCCCTTTTGACCTGACCAACCTAGATTACGAGCGTGAGAACTATACCAAGAGCCTTTGGATCGCTGAGGGAATCACCGCCTATTACGACGACCTGCTCGTGAAACGGGCCGGGTTGTCCACCGAAAGCGAATACCTCAAAGCCCTTTCCCAGAGCTTCAAAGATGTTCAGACCACTCCCGGCCGGCGTCGTCGCAGCCTGAGCGAGGCCTCCTTTGATGCCTGGATCAAGCTCTATCAGCCAGATGAACACCTCAAGAACAGCAGCGTCAGCTACTATCGAAAGGGAGCGCTGGTCGCCCTACTCACCGATGTTGCTATCCGTCGCGCCAGTCAGGGGAAACGGTCGCTCGATGACGTGATGAGAAAGGCTTATGCCCGATTCCCCGACGGCTTCGAAGAGAACCAGTTTCGAAAGCTCGTTTCAGAGACGGCCGAAGTCGACCTCAGCGATTTTCTGGCACAGGCAGTGGACTCGACCGAAGAACTCGATTTCTCCCCCTTTTTGACCCACTTTGGCCTGCGTTTCGAAGAGACAGAAAACGAAAGCAGCTGGCTGGGGGTCGACTGCGACGCCGAGCTCAGGGTGGAGAGAGTGATTGAGGGAGGGCCCGGTCATCAAGCTGGCCTCAATCCTGGAGACGAACTTCTGGGACTCGACGATTTCCGGGTCGACCCAACCACTCTGAAGGATCGTCTCAAAGCTTTCAAACCGGGCCAAACAATCACCGTCTTGGTAGCTCGTCGGGGGGTGCTGGAGAGGTTGACACTAACCCTTCAGGGCCCACCCTCTGACTGGAACCTGGAAGTCGACCCCGAAGCGAGCCAGGTCCAGAACCGCCGTCGCCAGTCCTGGTTGTCTCAGCCGGCGGCGGCAGGTTTCACTCCCGAGCTACCGAACACCCAGGCTGGACTTATTCATTGAGCGTGGGTGCCCCTAAACGACGTCAAAATCTTGCTCCTGGCACAGAGCTGAAGGACGGGACCTACATCGTAGGTCCCGTTCTCGGTGCGGGCGGCTTTAGTATTACCTACTCAGGCAAAGAGAAACGCCTGGGAACTCCTGTTGCCATCAAGGAGTTCTTCCCCAAAGGCTGCTACCGCGAAGACGGCAAAATCGTCCCCGGCGGAAAATGGGATAAAGAGAACTTCCTCGACACCCGGGAGTCGTTCCTCGAAGAGGGTAAGACGATGGAGCGGTTCGAGCGCAGTGGAATCGTCAAGGTGTACTCGGCCTTCGAAGGCAACGACACCGCCTACATCGTGATGGAGTATTTGTCCGGCAAGACCTTCTCCCGACTGGTCCAAGAGCGAGGCCTACTGCCTGAGGCCCTGGCTTTGAAATTCATCAGTCAGCTGGCCCGCACCCTAGACGGCATCCACCTGGCCGGATTGATACACGGCGACATCAAGCCCGACAACATCATGCTGACCGAAGACCAGAGGGTGATCTTGCTCGACTTTGGGGCAGCCCGCAGCTATCTCTCTTCGGACGAGGAGGCCACCGTCTTTCTTACGCCCGGCTACGCCCCTCCAGAGCAATATCGGGGCGACTATCTCCTCGATCCCGCCACCGATGTCTACGCAGTTGGAGCCACGATGTATAACTTGTTGGGAGGCAAACGACCGGCTGCTGCCCCCGACCGAGTTCGAGGCGAAAAGCTAGAATCGCTGAAGGCTCGGAACTCGAAGATCTCTGTCCGTACCTCTAACGCCGTGATGAAGGCGCTCCATCTCCACCCCGAGAAGCGCCCACCCTCGATCCGAGCCTTTCTGGGCGACCTGATCGGGCCTGGCGAAGCCGACATCGTGCTGGCCTCTCAGGTGTTCACTCAGATTCAGCCACGCCAGGTGGGCACTCTATCGGGCCATGAGGGGTGGGTGATCTGTCTAGATTTCCATCCTGAGGGCGACCTACTCGCCTCGGGAGATAAAGAGGGAAAAGTCTGGCTCTGGTCCGTCGAGAACCAGGAAGCTCTTGGGGTCCTGGACCTGGGCGACCAAGTGGCCGGCTTGGAGATCTCGCCCGACGGAAAGCTGATAGCCTGTGGCACCCAGGCAGGGGCCTTGGTCTTGATCGACCTGGCCACCGGTCAGATGGTGGCCGAACTCAAAAAGGATCCGCCGCCGGTTCAGTGCCTGACCTTCACCACCGACGGTCAACGGCTGGTGGCGGGCTTTACCGATGGCTCGATCCAGGTTTACGAACCACCCGGCAAAGTGGTGTCCACCCTCAAAGGCCATCAAAGTCCGGTCAACGAGGTGCGTTGCTCGCCCGGAGGTCGTTTGATGGCCTCTGTCTCCAACGACAAGACGGCCCGATTGTGGGACCTCAAAACCGGCCGTGCTGTGCGCGTTTTCGCGGGCCACACCCGAGTGGTCCAATCGGTCGCCTTCTCCCCTGACGGTCGAGTGTTAGCCACCGGCTCAAGCGATTTCACCGTTCGCCTTTGGGACGTCCGCAAGGGAGAGGAACTGCGAAAACTCAAAGGCCACGAAGCCATGGTTTGGAACGTGATGTTCACCCCTGACCGTTCCTACTTACTCTCCTCGGCCAGTGACAAGACGGTCCGGGTGTGGCGACTGGACTCCGCCCGGGAAGTCTCCAGGATGGAAGGGCACACCTCCTGGGTCAGAGCCCTAGGCTACTGTCCCAGTCGCAATCTGATCGCCTCCGGTGGCGGCGATCACGACATCCGGCTGTGGAAGGTGGACTGGGCTTAGTGAAAACCTACAGCCTGGGCGGGTTCAAGGTTTCCCGCCTGGCTTTGGGCACGATGCATCTCGGCGGCCAATGGGATCGCGAGCCGATGACAGAGGAGACATTCCAAGCAGGCTGTGCTCTTGTCGAAAAGGCGGTGGACCTGGGGGTCAACCATCTCGATCTCGCCGATATCTACACCTTCGGCAAATCGGAACAGGTGGTCGGTCGGGCTTTGGCAGCCAACCCCTGTCTGCGGGAACGGCTCATCCTCGAGGCCAAGTGTGGCATCATTCTGGAAGAGCCCAAGCGCTACGATTTTAGCTATGACCACATCGTGGGCTCCGTGGAGGCCACTCTGAAGCGCCTGGGGACCGACCGGGTCGAACTTCTAGCCCTCCACCGACCCGACCCCTTGATGCAACCGGAAGAGGTTGCGCGAGCCTTTGCCCACCTCCATTCGAGCGGCAAAGTGCGCTGCTTCGGGGTCAGCAACCACAGCCTCGGCCAGCTGGAGCTTTTGAGTCGCTTCGTGGATCAGCCGCTGGTCGTCAACCAGCTCGAACTGAGCCTGGCTCACCCCCATCTTATCAGCGCTGGGCTCACAACCAACCACACCTCGTCCTTGGCGGAGGGACTGCTCGACTACTGTCAGCTCAAAGCCATCAGAGTTCAGGCCTGGTCGCCAGTGGGAGGCGGTCGAGTTTTTCAGGGCCGGGTTGGGGAAACTGTTGAGGCCGTGGCCCGGGAGTGTTCCTGCTCCACCGGGGCCGTTGCCCTGGCCTGGCTCCTTCGTCACCCGGCCGGTATTCAACCGGTGGTTGGCACCCAGAGCCTGGCGCGTCTCGAGCAGTTTTGCCAGGCTCTCCACATGGAGCTGAGCAGGGAACAGTGGTATCGACTTCTGGAAGCCGCTCTAGGACAACCCGTCCCCTAAGGACGATAGGTCCGAGCTCGGTTGGTCCAACCCTGAAGCCAACGCTTTTCGTTGCGCTCGGGGGGAGAGTTCGCCACCCGACGCCGCAGCACCGTTTCGGCGGCCCGCGAGAAAGAGACCACCGAGTCGTCCTCCATGGTCAAAAGCACTTGCAAAAGTCCCCACCCCTGGCCCTGGTAACGCTCTTTGGGATTGGTGCCCTCACCTTTAAAATTGACGTAGTCGATGAGCGGGTAGAGCCCACCCGAGCTTGAGGCCAACCGATTGAAACGGCGAGACACCAAAGCCTGCTGAGAGTCGCTTAAGCCGGCCGTCATTTTCGGTAGCGCGTTCTGGAGGCGGATAGCGATGTAGCGTGCCTGGAGATCAACGGTGGAGGAGAGAAGGCGGCGCAGGCTCTTCATTCGCTCGCCCTGGAAGTCGGCTTGAAACTGGTCTCGGGAAGACCAGGGACAGTCTCGCGTAGACTTGAGCCAGCCCGGCAAAGCCACGCCTTCCCTTTCGAGGAACTCTACCAATCCCGGAAAACTCTCTTCGAACGGCCCTTCCTGGCCTTTGGGATACCAGATAAAGTGTCCGATTCCGAGAGAGGCGAACTGCTCCCCTCGATTCCAGGAAGTCAAACCGTCGATTCGACCGGAGCACTCGTTTTGCCAGATCCGCTTGCCTGCCGCCCGCGCTTCTGCGTCACTGATCTCAAGAGCATATCCGGGTAA
Source organism: uncultured Burkholderiales bacterium (assembly GCA_964423525.1). GTDB lineage: Bacteria > Vulcanimicrobiota > Xenobia > Xenobiales > JADMJV01 > CAYRFU01. The sequence goes on from CAYRFU010000111.1 coordinate 17,812, forward strand.
CAGCAAACCGATCATCAGGATAAAAATACGCACCCAGCCAGATTAGGGAAGAGCGCCCCGCCTCCTGCTGATTGCTTTTGGCACGGCTCTATGTTACGGTCCGAAGATGAGCTCAGGTTTCATCACTCACTATCACTACGATGAGGTGAACGGACCGGGTCAGCTGGTGACCCGACACCACAACCAAAAGGGCAACCCTTTCGTAGTCTTCTGCACGAACTCTGAATGTGAGCACTACATCGACGACTTGAAGGCTTTTCCCCACTGGTCGGAAGATTGCCGGGCCGTGGCCGGAAGTCGGTTCTTACGCTGCCCGGTCTGTCTCGAAAACGTCATTCGACCCAAAGACTGAATCTCACCAACTATCGAGCTTCTGAATCTTAGTCCAAGATCGACTTGAGCCCTCTGCGTCATCTCCAGCTCGATAGGCCTCTAATCCAGACTCCAGAGAGGCCCTTGCTGCTTCCCGGGTTTCTCCCATCGCCTCCCGCGCTAGAGCTCGGATTCCTACGGCGTCAACATTGGTTAGGTCTTGAAGAGTAACTTCCTTAGCTAAGGCGTCAGCATCGGCCCAGCGTCCCTCTTCAAGACTCCTTCTAGCTGCTTCCATGATTTCTCTGGATTCCAAAATGCTTTTCTCTTTCCAACAAGACCTAAATTCGATCACGTCTCCCGCGCCTTCTCGGAAGACCCGAATTTGTTCGAGCGAGCCTTTCCCTCGGGAGTTGGGGGCTTGAATCAAATCTGAACTCAACTCCCGAGCCACCCTGGCGACATCATTGATTCTCCGCGCCCCACCCTGCCCCGCTCCCATCCACGAGCAGACCGAACCCGCCTGCGGTGGCGGGGTAAGCATAGCCTCCGAAACGGTCGAGTCTGTCCCCTCGACCATCGGTCCAAACAAGTTGGCCAGGCGCTTTCCCCTCAACCTTAAGGTGGCCATCGTGAAGATGTTTGTGACATCGGGAGCAGAGGCAGAGACAGTTGTAGGGTAGGGTGTCCCCGCCGTTACAGTAAAACACAATATGGTGAACCTGCAGCCAGAGGTGGCGACCGCAGCCGGGGGTAGAACACGTGTAGCAGTCTCTCCGTTGGATCTCCTGGCGTT
>CAYRFU010000112.1:0-594 GCA_964423525.1 uncultured Burkholderiales bacterium
GCCAGAGGATCTACTCTGAGTCAAGAAATATGACTCAGATTGAGATCTGCACCCTAAGGATTTTTTAAGGATCGCGTGTTACGGTCCCGTTGTCCAGCCTTCTTCGCTCACTTGAAGGGAACTCCAGCAAGTGATTGTCATGCGGCCGGCCGAGAGAGGCCGCCAACCCGATATCAGGGTCTCCGTCAAAGAACACCAGAGTGACCGAGTGGTCACCTACACTCGCCGAGCCGACGGCGTGGTCGAAATCCCCGAGGATGCCGCCAGTGGAGAAGGCTGGCTCACCAGAAATGGTCGCAAGCTCTGGGAATCGGCCGTGCCGGAGAACCTGTCGGATAGCGTCAGTGCAGACTATGTTCGAACTCGGAAATGGCAGTTCGCGCGCGACTTTTTCGGCGGTTTCGGTGGAACGGCTGCGGCCACGGCCACGGTGGCGGCCATAGGCTCTGCCAACTCGGCTGTGGCCGCCCTCGGCATCGCCGGCGTCAATCTGGCTAACATTGGCTGGGTGCAGAAACGGCTTCCCAAACTGGCCCAACTGTCGTCCGCCGGTTTGGCAAAGCTGGCTGAACGCAACCCCCGGCCCTGGCTGAT
>CAYRFU010000112.1:604-18884 GCA_964423525.1 uncultured Burkholderiales bacterium
TCCTGTGGCTGTCTTGCTTCCCCTGCTTCCCCTTTTTCTGTTTGTGTCCCCCGGCCCTGGCTGATGGCTATCGATTTCTTCCAGAACGCAAGCACGATGGTCCAGGCTGCTACAGTCTTCTTGCCTCCCACCCTTTATTACCCGCTCATGATCGGTGTCGCTACCGCTGATAAAGCGGCCGCGACTCTTAAAGACGCTGGTGAAGCGAATATCAATATCCGTCAGGCGAGGGCCGACAATGTTGGTGAGCTTACTGTCAAGAATACCAATCAAACCGCCATTGCCGGGACGCTGGGTGCCACCGCCAGCTTGGTAGCCCTGGGCGCCTTGACACCCGTGTTGGGGTTTGGAATGGCTGTCATGACGGTCTCAGCCGTCGGCTCTCTCGGCGGGCTTTTCTGCAAATACAAAATGTTAGACAACCTCGATTACATTCCGGTCAATGAAAGTGCTGTCCGTCGTCTGGCAGATGGTTTGGAGAAAGAAGGCAAGGTGCTGGGACCCAAGAAGCATCTTGTCAGCCATTTGCCTAGCCTTTTTCAGAGTAGCAACTTGGTGGTAGGAGATTCGGTGGCTCCACTCCTGGGGGATCCCAACTTTCCCAAACTGCGGGAGCTCTTCCAGGACCGCGGCTACATCGTCAGCGTGAACGAGGGGTCGCCTCATATCGTCCTAAAAGACGATCGGGAAACCGACCTGGACGATCCCAAGTCGGCGCCATCGGGACTTCCCGAAGGCGCTGACTACGCCAGAAAGATGGTCGAAGTGCAGGCGACCTTTCAAGCCATTCAGGCGGAGAAACTGCTCCAATCTCAAGAGTATCAAAAGAGAGTCACCCGGGACGGGGCCGAGCTAGCGAATCTTTGGGTTTCCCAACAAAGTTTGGCAAAAACCCCCGCCGATTTTCGGCCCATCCTGAGTGAAATGAATAGCCTGGGTTGGAGCGTCGATACGATTCGCTTTCGTGGTGAATCTCGGCCGGTCGAGATAGGACTGGCGGAGCCACCGAGAAATTGAGGGAAACCTCTGGCTATGCTGGGCCCCTGGGTTGACCAATGTCGCGGATAAGGATGTCGGTGAACCGGCCCACCCTGGTAGTCGGGACCTCGTCCCGCGCGATCTCAGGAAGCTGTTCGCTCGACACACCGGCGAGCGCGTTGAAGGTCGTTCTCTCTAGCGCGATAAGGCTCATCCGGCTGAGCACCTCCAGACCCGGTCGATGGTCCGACCCATTACTGACCGTGGCTGTGCCTTACAAAGGGGGAGCTGTAGGTTTGGCTGCTTTGGGCCTCGGGGCCCAGGCTGTGGGCTTCCTGGTTGGCGGACTCAACGGGATGGCCGCTGGACGCGCTGTTAGCGCTCTGGCCGGCGCCTTTCTGGGCCTGGTTATGGAAGCGGCTGACGATGACGCGAACTACCAGCTCAGTCTTGCCGATTACGAGAACAGCCTCAAGAGGTATCGCAACGACCCGGCCTACAAAGAACTTTCTTGAGGCCGTCAGGCTAGAGTCTGGCACTACCCAATTCCTCTCCCCCGGGAGAGACGATGTGGAGTTTCTTAGGTGTGACGTTCTGCGGGAAATTGAAGTAGAGCCGGTCGGCCGTCTGGCTCGTGCCGGCCGGCACACCGATTTCAAAATTGCCCTGGCACAGATGGCGTTCCCCGCGGTTGTCCGAGATATAGAATTTTGAGGCCTGCAGGCGCAGGGGCTGAGAAGACCGGTTTTTGATGGAAAGAGTCAGGCGGAGAGTCTCGTAGTCGGGGATAGGAGAGGTCATTTTCTCTCGCTTCACGATGCTGACATCGACGGCGGCGGCTGTCACTCCAGCTCCGCTCGGTCGGCTCCAAAAATCGACCACTAGGCCCTCTTCGCGAACCCGCGCCTGGTAGCCGAAAGCGCTGGCAACGGCTTCGGCACTGACGTAGGTCTTGCCGTTGTAGCTTTTAACATCGGAGACGGGTTTGCCGTCGAAATAGACAGCCCTGGCGTTATTCCGGTCGACCACCCGCCAGCCCATCCCTGAGGCCAACCCTCGGGCCTCAAGGTAAGCTTTCTCTTGAGGATAGATCGAGTCGACCTGAAAGGCGGCTTGGCCGTTCACGCTGACGGAGCACCGAATCAGTTTCTCAGCCCCCCAAGAGCTGAGGCTGGTCAGGAGAATGAAAAGGAGAACGAAGTTATGACGCATCCTAACGACTGTGAGATGAGTCGGCCGAGTTCCTTTCAAAGAATCTTAAGGGCGATCACCTACTCCTCTTCAGAAGGAGGTCGATACCCTCCCTGATCAGCCCACTCTCAACGACTACCGAGACCTCAGCGAGTTGGATCATTTTGTGACCGAAATCTTAGACTTCACGCTCCCGTCTGGCTGGTGGCTCGCCATCCTGAGCAGGACACGGACCTGGCTGGAGTGTCTTTGCCGGCCAAAACCCCTGTTTTGATGAGCCTGAGCGCAGCCAACCGGGACCAGAGCTGGAGTGAGACCGGTTACCCGGCCAACGAGTTCCACCCTGAGAGATTCGAGCAACCCACCCCCCGGCTGCTATCCTTCGGAGGAGGAGCCGATATCTGCCCGGGGCGATTGCTGGCCACCATGGCCGTCAAGACCGGCATCACGGAAGTGCTCTCCCGTTACGACCTCCAGGCTGAGGGAGAGATGAAATTCACCTCCGATGCTGTCTATCATCTCGAGAACCCCGAGATTCAAGTGTCTCCTAGAACCTGACAGTTCGTAACATTTTTTTTACACCAATCGGCCGGCTTCGAGTTCATGATCGCCCCACATAAAAAGAACTCGAAGGAGTCATCAAGACGCTATGCAGATGCTACGATCGGCCACTTTTCTCCCTACTCAGCCCGCCAGCAGCCGGACCAAGACCGGTTCTTTTCAAAAGGCGGAGTCGGGCAGTCCCCTCCCTAGCCTCGATAGCGCTACCCTCTCCCAAATGGGGGCTGTGATGGCTGAAGCCGTCGCCGCAGCCGAAGAGAGTCCCCTCGAGGGGGCCAAGAGCCTCTCGGGGATGTTCAAGCTTTACCAGAAAGACGGTCAAGTTTGGATGGCCCTCAAGCCCGAGCAGCTGAACAAGCCGTTCTTCTTCTCTCGCAACGTTTCTCGAGGCATCGGCGAAAGATGGCTCAACGGCGCCCAAATGGGTGACTCCTTCCTGGCCGAGTTCCGCAAGGTCGAGGATCGGGTTCAGTTGGTCGCGCTCCACACCGAGAACTTCGCCGAACCAAACTCCCCTCAGTCGCGCTTCGTGGAAGACGCCTTCTCGGACAGCCTCCTTTCGAGTGCCCCGGTAGTGCCTGGTAAAGAAGGTTCTGACGAGATTGTGGTGTCGGCTCAAGAGCTGATTTTCGGGCAGCTCAGCGACTACCAGGCCCGCATCAATCAGACCTACGAATCAAGCTTCGCTCTTGATGTTGAGAACACTCACTTCACCCAACTGGATAACCATAAAGAGCAGACAAGCTTCGGGGTGCAGGCCCACTATCAGGCCGCGCCGGGCTCCAACGGCCCTTCGGTCACACCGCTTCCCAACAGTGTTCTCACCGAATTTCGCTACAACTTCCTGGAGCTACCGGAAGACCCTATGCAGCCCCGTCTGGCTGACGAGCGGGTGGGTCACTTCATCACCACCCGCAAAGACTACACCGATGATGAGGGCGACGGATTGGTCAGAATGGTCAACCGTTGGCGCCTGGAGAAAAAAGATCCGGGTGCTGAACTATCCGAGCCGGTAGAGCCGATCACCTATTGGATCGGGAACGAGGTTCCTAAGGAATATCGTCGGGCCGTCCGGGAAGGCATCTTGGAGTGGAACAAAGCCTTCGAAGCGATCGGCTTCAAAGACGCCATCGAAGTGCGTCAACAGCGTTCTGATTCCAAGTTCGACCCGATGGATGCCCGCCACGCTTCTGTTCGCTGGTATACCGCCTCTGACGTCGGGGCCGCCGTCGGACCCAGCCAGGTTGACCCCCGGACGGGCGAGATCCTCGATGCCGACATCCGAATGGCCGATGTCTTCGGTCGCTCGGCCAAACGGTTCCTAAAAGAGAATCCGCCTCAGGAGGAGGGCCACGCTCATCACCACGACCACAGCCACGGTTGTGATTACCAGACTCACGCCGCCTCTCAGTATGAGTTTGCTTCCCAGCTCTTGGAGGCCCGGGGGGACGAGCAGGCCGCTGACGAATTGGCTCAGGCCTATGTCAAAGACGTCATTATGCACGAAGTGGGTCACACCCTCGGGCTGCGCCACAATTTCAAAGCCTCGACCGTCTTTACGCCAGAGCAGCTCCAAGACCCCGAGTTCACCAAAGAAAATGGTGTCAGCTCGTCGGTGATGGACTACAACCCTTTCAACCTGGCCGGTCCCGGTGAGACTCAGGGTGAATACGTGATGTCGAGCCTGGGCGCCTACGACTACCTGGCCGTCCAGTATGCCTACCAGCCTCTGGAAGAAGGCCAGGAGGCCGAGACTCTCAACCAGGTCGCGCGCCGGACCACCACCGAACCGATGCTGACTTTCGAGACCGACGAGGCCGCTGATGGGATGGACCCGGAAATCAGTCGCTTCGACTTGGGCAGCGACCCTCTCGCTTTCGCTCAGAAAGAGATCACCCTGGCTCACGAACTCTGGGAGCGAGCGCAGGGCATGGACCTTCCCGAGGACACCAGCTATTTCGAACTGACCAAAGCCTTCAGCTCGGGTCTGGGCAAAATTCGCGGAGCCCTGCGACTGTCAAACCGTTACGTTGGTGGGGTGACTCTGCGCCGTGACCGAGCCGGGACCGAGAATCCGATCTACGAACCGATCGCAGCCGACAAGCAGCGCGCGGCGGTGGAGCTGATCACCACCACCATGTTCAGTCCCAAGAGCTTTCAGTTCAAGCCCGAGTTCGTGGCTCGACTGGGTCGAGACCGTTTTCGGGATCAGTGGGGCGCCGACCTGAACGTCGACGTCGGACAGATGGTCTTAGGGGCCCAGTCCTCGGCGCTACGAGGCCTCTTTGATGACACCATTGCCCAGCGCATCACCAGTAACCCCGAGAAACTCCCCGCCGACGCCGACGTCTATCGTCTGTCAGAGCTCTACGACACCGTCCAGTCGGCCATCTGGACGGAGTTGTCCCAAGACCAGGAGATCTCCCAGGGACGACGCGATTTACAACGGGAATACCTCTCCGTAGTAGGCGAGAAGTTGGCTCCTGAAAGCTCGTCTCCGGGCGAAGCCAAGAGCCTTCTACGCTTCTTGACCGGTCGACTCAAGAAGCAGATCGACGCTTCTCTCCACCAAGAGATGAGCCTGGAGAAGCGGGCTCACTTGGAAGACAGCAGCCTCAAGCTGGAGCAGATCTTGAATCCCAAAGCTTGACCGACAAAATCCCCCGCCAAGGCGTCTCGCGCATTCCTAGGCCCTTAGGAGATCGAACAGGATCCCCATCGCTGGTTAAAGGTAACGACCCCTCGTACCTTTCATCACGGTGCCGATAATAAACCCCAGGCCTGTTGGGATGGCTGCTCCTACAACCGCTCCCCAGGGACCGAACAAGGAACCTGCCAAACCGAGCGCGCCGCTCATTCCCGAAACCACCAGGTTGCCTCCTAGATTTGTGGCGATGTCCTCCTGAATGAGTCCAACGTAGAGGTTGGCGGTGGCCCAGGCTGCCGCTGCCCCAGGAAATCCGTAGACTGCTCCGGCTATGGCCGGTCCTGCGAAAAGGCCGGCACATCCAAGCCATCCCAGGGGGCCCTCGCAGAGTCTCTCTCTGGCTGTGGGGACACGAGGAACGTAAGGTTCCGGTGCGCTCTCCATCCAGGATTCTTCTTCGACTTCATAAGTGACGGTGTCGTGGCGAAGGTTGTGGGAGACAGTCTCTTTCACTTCCTGGCCGCCTTCGGGAGTGAGGTGGGTGTCGATGAAGCTGGAGACGATGTTCTCCCCGTCGCTTCGAACTTTGATGATACTTCTGATATGACTTTGGCTCCGGTATCGAGCGAAAATCGCTTCGTCACCTCGACTGATTGGCTGGGCTACAATCGATTCCTCGAGGCGGTGGGTGACCGAAGGATACGCGTCACCTCCGAGGGCACCCTCTCTATCTGGCTCCTGGGGAATGAGGGTTACGTAAGGGTAGACGATAGTGGAAGCCTACCCGGTGTTCCCCTGGAGCGGATTAGCCACTATCTTCATCAAGCTGGTAAGAGGCTCTCCTCCAGACTGGTTCGAGAGTTCCGGCGAACGCTCAGAAAGATCTAGCGGTGACCGAGTGACGTGCGTGCGAGCGCCAGTCGATCGCCCACCAAGCGAACCAGTTCTGGATCGAAGTCGCTCAGAGGGCGCGAGCCATCGAGTTGGAGAGCTTGGCGAGCCTGCTCTGCCGACATCGTGACTAATCCAGGCCAACCGGTTGAACAAGTCAGGACCCCCTCTTGGTTGCGATGGTCCAGGTAGACCCTGGCTGCTTCGGCTAAAGTCGGACGCCACTCTGAGTTGGCTTTAAACCAGTCGGGAGCCCGACTCCATTCCAGGTGATCGAGCCAGTCCTGAATCAGTTGGTTGCGAAAGAGCGGCTTCATAGCCAGGTCGGCCGTGACCTTCCAGTTGGGCTCGCGCTTGGCTAGGCGTCGGATTAGGACCACACCGAAACGCATCTGCTCGATCTGATGACGTTCGTAGTGCTCGAGATAAGCGCAAAAATCGCGCTCCAGAGCCACCGGGTCAACGGCGCCGAAAAAGCCGATATGCTGGCTGATATAAACTCGATTCGGGCGAACGAGGAGGTCGATGACCGCCACCCCCCAGCCTTCTGTCTCGCCGAGCCACTGCTCAAGCCTGTCGACGTATTGGTTGCCACGGAGTTGGGGGTAATCCACGACCATGGCCAGGGTCCCGCCCGGAGCCAAGAAGTTGGGAAGCTCGGCGACCACCCTCCGCGACAGTTCCTCGCCGCTGTCCCCGCCGGTGCGATAAAGCTGCATTGAACGATCGGGAGTTGGAATAAAAGGTGGATTGGCCGTGATCAGGTCATACTGCTGGGAAGGGATGTCGTCCCACAAGTCGCTCCGGAGGAAGGTGCAGTTGCTGATACCGTTGAGCCGGGCATTGAGGTTGGAGAAGGCCAGAGCTCTTGGGTTGAGATCGGCCCCCACAACAGTTTCGCTATGAGCGGCCGCCAAAAGCGCATGCACGCCGGAACCGGTGCAAAGATCGAGACTTCGAGAGTTCTCCCGTCGCGGAGTCAGCCTGGCCAACATGTAGCTATCGGCCCCTAAGTGGTAGACGTGGTCCCAGTCGTAGGCTCGGTAGATCATCCCTGGTTCGGTAAAAAGGAAGAGTCCTCCACAGGGATAGAGATCGACCCCTGCTCCGACCCTTACCCGAAGTGGTTTTAGGAGGCCCAACTCCAGCATCGTCTGAGTGACTTCCGATCCAAACAGTTTCTCGATCTCGTCTTGGTGATAGCGTCCACGAGCCAACATTAAGTCCGCCAGCTTGCCCAACGATGTCGTGTCTTGGCGTGCGTAGTAGGCGTAGGCCGGGAGTTCCAAGAGCACGATGTTGGCCAGATCAGAGACTCGAAATAGCTCCGCCAGGGCTTGCTCGTCATAGTTCCGCTCTCGCAGTCTCTGGGTCAAAGGTCTCAAAGAAGCAAGCTGCTTGTTAGTGGGAATCGTCTCCAGGGGTCTCATAGATCGGCCTTCGTTGCTCTCGGAGGGGACTCCCTTAGATCGGATAAGGAGTCGAGACGGAGGCCAGAACCAAACGCGACAATAGACCTAGGTTTGGACTGGCAAACTTTGGTCTCCCACGGTCAGCCAGTCCAGCTCGAGTTCTAGCTCAACCTCCGACTCGGAAGGTTCCCTCAGCTGGCCCTGATAAAAGCGACGGAGGATGGTCTCTTCAGACTGTTCCCAACCGCGGCTTAGCTGTTCCTTCAGCACCTTCTCGATCAGAGCATCGGCCTGCTTTTCCAAGCCCAGAGAGAGGAGTCGTTGGCGAAGGGAGGCTAGCCTCTCCGCTTTCTGGGCGCTGGCCCCGCCGTAGCCGAAAAGGTGGCGAAAGTCCTGCCATACGTCACTACCCGAGGACAGGCTGATGGCGTCTGGGCGCATCGACGGACCGCGAGCGGCCATCACCTGGGTGAACCAATCGAGACGTTCTGAAAGTGTAGCCCCGAGAGGTAGGCGAGCGAGTTCGACGGCCAACCCAGCCTGGTCGGCCTTGAGACCCAAACGAGCCAGTCCCCTCAGACCCCGAGCGAGCAGTTCGGCTTGGTCTGGCTCGGTGGCCGTGGACAGGAGGGCGGCTTCCTCCTGGCGGTGGTGATCGAAGAACCAGCACCAGTCCATCCCTGATTTCTCCATCCCTGGGTAGGGGTCGAACTGACGCCTCTGCTCGATTTCGGTCTCCACCTGAGCGAGGGCCTGACGGAGGCTCTCGGGGGAGTCAGCCGTGACCTGGTCCCGGAAGAAGCCCTCTAATCGTACCTCGAACGGTCGTCCTTCTGTGACGGCCGCCACCGCCTTTTCGGAGCTTCGCACCTCGAAGTCGAACTCGGCGAGGACGGAACGGATTTGTTCCCCTGGAAGCTTCTCGACGGGGAAGAGAGCTTGAGAGGCTGCCAGGAATGGGAACTCTCCAGTAGGCTGTAGGTAGCGCCTATGCTCGTGCCAGAGGCCCGCGCTTTCACCTGCCTGGACAAAGGCCTGGAGAGGGGTGGCTTCTCTTCGGATCCCGTGACCGTCGAAGGACTTGGGTTCGAACCCGGCCGCTAACAGGTTGTCGAAGGCCTCCCGTTCCACTCCGCCCGACTGATAGGCTAAGAGGCGGCGCAGGTGAAGGTTCGACTGGACAGTTACGGTCTCGCCACTTTGGAGTCGGGCCGAGAAGGCGTCGTCCCATCCTTCCGGGCGACCAGCAGGCCATTGCGTCCCCAGAGCCTCCAACTGAGTCAAAAGCTCCTCATCCGGTAGGCTCGGGGTAACCTCTTCGATCCCGTTGCCCAAGAGGCGAGAGCGGGCCATTGCGAAGTTGTCTTTCTCGAGTTCGAGAAGCTCGTTGAGCTTGCCGGTCTGGAGCACGCAACCCAAGCGACCGGGGAGAGTGTCTCGGGTGATTTGATCCGGGTCCGTGGCCAACAGGTCTATCAGCAACGGAATTAAGCGGTCGTGCTGCTCCGGGGGAAAGGCCACCAGCATCTGATAGGCTTTGGCGGTCAGCCACGCACTCGCGCCGGCTTGAGCCAGGTCTACAAATCGAGTAACCGGTTCGCCGGGCCAGGCTGAGGCCTGCAACCGTCTCTCTGTTTTCAGGCAGCTTTGGAGCCTCCTCACCTGACTCTTGTCCTGTCGCTCGAGATAGCCGAGAGGGGCGAGCTTGGTCGGATTCTCGGGGTCGAATCGGCGCATCTGCTCGATTGTATCGAGCACAACTTGGAAGTGGTCCTTCAGGTCGCGATCGGTCTCGGGAGCCGGGAACTCGAGGCTCAAGCCGTTATGCCTAAGCCAGTAGCGTTCACTCTGTTGGAGGGCGAGAACGGTTCCATAGTCGGGCCCCAGAACCGGGAGGGGCTCTTCTTCTGGTTCAATCTCAAAGCCCGCCTCATAAATCACCGTCAGCTGAGGCCATTCCACTCGCCCAGGCAGGTAGTCGCGAGATCGAGCCACCTCTTCTAGCTCGGTCGGGGACAACCAATACTGTTCGAGTTCAGGACTTCGAAAGACACCTAGCCCCAGCGCGACTCTGGCAAACCCCAGGTCGGCAGCCAGCTCACCATCCTCGTCTTCCACCCTCCAGCCGTTGGCCAGCAGAGCTTTGTAGGCAGTGACCTCAGGGTCGTCGGAGTGCTGGAAGCGATCGATTCCCCGGCGGTCGTAAGACTCCAGTCGTTGCTCCCAGGTGGGGGCGGGGTTATGGCTCCGAGTGACCTGCATCGCGGTGCCCGATCTCACCAGAAGGACCTCAAAAGGCTTCAAAACGACCATCACGAAACAACTTGCTATGACACGTTGGATCGCCCTACTGTTTTTGCTTTTGGGTTGCCTGGCTGGAGCCCAGGAGGAATGGGTCACCGTTAGCGACCTGGGCGAGATGCCGGCCCAACAGGTCGCTCCCGCCTCGGCTCAATGGGAGGGCGAAGACAAAGTCAGCTTCGCCTGGCGGGTTGGAGAAGGCGCCATCTGGTTGGAACTTTGGCGGGACAAAAAGATCCATATGGTCGAAGCGGGGACTTGGAGCAACAACCAGTGGATGGCGGCCCAAAAAATTGACGATGAGCCTCATCCCGTTCAGCCTCACATGATGTGCGTTTGGGAGCACTTTTTCAAAAAGTGATCACATGAAGACCGAGCGAGGGTGGGCCGAGCGTCGGTAGGTGTGAAACTCAAACCATCCTTTGGCGCTGCTCTTCTTCTCCTCGGATTCATCCTCCAGGCGGAGTTGGTAGTGGCTCGAAGGCAGAGAGAAGGTTCGTCCTTCCTTCTTCTCGAGGACGGCCACCCGGTGTTCTCCTGAGTAGATCCCTACCGAGGCCGATCCTTTGTTCATGATCGTGAACACGGCCGTTCCAGGCTGGTCGCCCTCATGATGCAGAATGGTATAGGCGGGGTTCTTGCGGTCGAGTTCAAAATCGATTTTGCTCATGAGGTCTTCTTCGCCCTGTAACGTTTTGTCTCATTCCCGGTCTCAAACCAGGTGACCATCACTTTGAAACCGATCTACGGCAGACTTTACCGGGCGACCCACCGGCTTTGCTCGGGCTGGTCAGCCGATACCTATCAGACTCTGACTGCCAAGGCCAGCGGTCCGATCGAACCGGGGGAAAGCTTGGAGCTTCGCCTTCACGGTCAACGCGACAGGCTGGTTCTGGAGGGGTTTGTAGAGAGCTGTCAACCGGTCCGTGGCGGTCTGCGAGTCGAGTTACGCCTCCGCTGGGGGTTCTTCGGGACCCCCAGTTCCGGGAGGACGACGACCGGCCTCTAGCAGCAGGGTAGAGTCGATCCCGCCGACGATATAGGCGGCTGCAAAAGCCGATACTAGATAGGCGCTAAAGACTGCTCCGGGAATCTGGCCGTCGCCAAACTCCTCGGCCCCAGCCAGAAGGGATTCGGCTGCCGACTTACTTTCCCGGCTGACGGTCTCAAGAGCACCCACACCAAACCATTTGAGGATCTCTTTAGCTTGAGCGAAGACGCGACGAAGCTCCTCGAGGATGTCCGAGAAATCGGGGATCGAAGGGACCGGAACCTCGCTGACTTCGCCCTCCTGGTTCCCCTCGAGAGCCATCAAAACAGCTCCATCGAGAGCCCCAGACATCAAACCTGCCTGGAGGGCCCCCAGGGTGATCGTTTTGGCTTGTTCCACTGAGGTGGGAGTGGGTGCGGCGGCCACAAAGTCGGTAAAGAACGACCACTTGAGAAGGTTAGAGTCGGCCAGCAAGCGACGTCCCAGAGCAGGTTCCTGATACCGGCCTCGCTGGTCGAGGTTCTCGATCAGGTCGGATGCCAGGCAGAAACTGTCGCTCAGCTTTTCCTCTGGGGTCGGGGGCGCGGGCTGGTCGAGCGAACGGGCCAAACTGACAGGGGGTTGATAGGCAGCGATGATAGACAAATGGGATCTCCTGATAAAGAGCTACCATCAGCCTAGAAGGTCCGTTCCGCCCGCTCGTAAGCGTTTTGTTAAACGTTGGGCAGGATGGGGGCGGCAGCGGCCCACAGGACTCCTCCGAGAATCCCGTTGGCAGCCAAGCTCGCCACCCCCATTCTCTGATAGCGACGGACGTCTTCTTCCCAGCGGCCTCCGTTGGGCCAGTTCCTGCCTGCTTGCTGGCGCAGCTCTTTGGCCTGGCCAAAGCAGAATTTTGGGATAGCCTGGTTGAGGGCGAACGATCCGGCTACGCCCACGATGCCTGCCGCTAGACCTAGCTGAGGATTGGTCGCTTCGGCCCGGCGAAAAGCCAGCATCAGGCTGGCCAGGGAATTGGTGGCGACACCGAGTTCGGGTACTGCTCCTGCCACTGCTCCGGCGGCCGTCCAGCCCAGGCGCATCCCCCCGGGGCTGGTCCAGAAGTCGCTCTGGGCCAGGGTTTCGGCCGCTTGCACGGCCGGGCGATAAGGTGGAGTGGAGATAAGACTATGGACTCTCATGGCTTTGAACTAGGGCTCGGTCCTGAATCTAGCCTTAAAAAGAAGGCCGGCGCCATCAGGCGCCGACCTCGCAAGGACCTTTGAACCTTTTTCTACAGGTGAGCGCCGACGTAGTGGACCATCATGTCGCGCCAGGTGTCCCAATCGTGAGGCATGTCATAACCCCACAGGTCAAGCTTGTGAGGGACGCCCTTAGAGGAAAGCACGCCGCTCAACCAGCGGGTGGCATCAGGATTCTCGTAGTCGCCCTGGCCGCTCAGCAGATAGATGTGGCGCTTGTGGCGCAGCATCGGAAGGAAATGGCCGTCCCATAGGCGCGGGAGATACTCAGCCGGATTGTTGAAGTAGATGTTGGAGTCGTGGTAGCCGTTACTGTCGTAATACTTGCGGATGTCGTATCCGCCCGACATGGCGATTGTTCCAGAGAAGAGGTCGGGACGACGGAAGAGTTGGTTGGCGGCGTGGAACGCGCCCAGGCTCGCTCCCACCGTGATGATGCCGTGATTGCCGCCGCACTGGTGCCAGATGTAGGGAACCACTTCGTCGGTGACGTAAGAGTTATAGCCCTGCTGGAGCATTCCCTTGACTTTGGGGTGGCAGCCTTTGTTGAGCCAGCCTTCCCGATTGATGCCACCGATCGAGAAGCAGCGGACTTTGCCCGACTCGATGTAAGGGCGAAGCACGCGCATCATCAAGAACCTTTCGTGCTCGAGATAGTCGGCTGCGGCGGTGGGGAAGAAAAGCAGCGGACGGCCGGCGTGGCCGTAGCTCGCGATGCTCATTTTCATGTTGAGATTGGGGGTGACCCAATGGTGTTCGGTCTTGTGCATATCAAGCTCCCAAAAAAATTGTGTATCCTACTCTATCCATCCCAGCTCGGTAGGCAAACATGTTTGCGGGATTCATCACCAAAAAGTTGCTATTTGGCCGTCTAGGAGCTGGTCGCTCCAGGCCGAACCCAGGGCGATGACTTTCGAGCCTCATCCGTGGTTTGGCCATCCTCACCTCCAGACTCTGGCCGGGGCGCTTGTGTGGTCTCGTTCTTTTCCGGTCTCCAGTCGGTGGGTGACGTCGGCCCACGGGGACCGTTTGAGGTTGGAGGTTTGCGGGGCTGACGGAAGACCGAGAATCCTCCTGCTTCACGGTCTGTCAGGCTCATCCCGCTCAGGCTTCATCCGTCGTTTGATGCGTCTTTTTGAAATGGCTGGCTGGCAGGCCTTGGCTCTCAACTTCCGTGGGGCAGGCGGAGAAATACCGGAGGTGCCTCGCCTCTATCACGCCGGTTGCTCGGATGATCTGGACGCTGTGGTGACCTCCCTGTTTCCTGGCCCTCCCCTGGCCCTAGCAGGCTTTTCATTGGGAGCGAACGTGCTCTTGAAGTGGCTGGGAGAGCGGGGTCGGGATCTGCCCGGGTCCATTCTAGGGGCCTGCTCCGTGTGTTCCCCTTTGGACCTGGCCAGCTGCGCCACTCGCCTCGACACCAGCCCTCTTCCCCTTTATCGAGTCTACTTGATTGGCCGGTTGAAAGCGATGGCTCGCAGGTTCCTGGTCCGCCATCCCAGCGTCCTCAACGGCGTCGACCTCTCCACCATTCAGACCTTCTGGCAGTTTGACCACCGGATCACAGCCCCGCTCCACGGCTTCGATGATGCCCTCAACTATTATCAACGCTGTAGCTCGCTTCACTTCCTAGAGCACATAAGGGTCCCCACCAGACTGCTAAATTCCCGCGACGACCCTTTTCTGGGACCGCTGAAGTGGCCTCGAGGCACGGACTGGGTGAGGCCAGACTACCCCGAGCGAGGTGGGCATCTGGGCTTTATCGGCCCAGGATGGAGTCACTGGCTAGAGGACTATCTCATGGCCCTGTCCCGGGAATGGCTCCCGTCAGGTCCTTAGGGTCCTTAGGGGGCGGCCAAGCCAGCTCCGGGTGAAACAGAGCGACGAGCCCGCTCGAGTTCTTTTTGCCGTGGCGAGCGGGTAGGTTGGCCCTCGATCTTCAGGCTAAAGCCGCAGAAGGCGCAGGTTTTCCAGTCATCGCGGGTGAGAGCCCCACAGTTGCCGCAGGTGGTGCGAGAGCCTTCGGTGCAGAACGGGCAGAATCGGAACTCCTTCTCCAGTTGTTTGGCGCAGCGAGCGCACCGTCTTATGCCCTGAGGCTCGGTCGAGACCACCCGAAGAGCTTCATCGGGGGAAATGAAGCCGTTTTCGGCTTTAGCCACGGCATCTTCCAACATTTCCTCATCCCTTCCTGGCGAGCTACCGTCTCGACCTCCAGAGCACTGCGTCCATGAAACATCATCTCTTTGATCCGCTCGGTCACGGCCAGCACTTCGAACAAGGCCAGTCGGCCCAGAAAACCGGTCTGGCTGCAGCTTGAGCAGCCTCGACCGAAGCTGAAGGATTCGGCTACCGGGCGACCTGCTGCCTCCTCCAGCACCTGACGAGTAGCGGGGTCGGCCACTCGGGTCTCGCAACAGTGAGGGCAGATTTTACGAACCAGCCGTTGGGCCACGATTCCTCGTAAGGCGGAGGTCAAAAGGTAGGCGGGGAGGCCCATATAGCGGAGCCTCGTGACGGTCGTGGAAGCCGAATTGGTGTGTAAAGTCGAGAGCAGCAGGTGGCCCGTTTGGGCCGCTCGGAAAGCGGTTTCGGCGGTTTCCTGGTCGCGGATCTCACCGACCATAATGACGTCCGGGTCTTTGCGCAAGATGGAACGTAGAATGTCAGCATAGGTGACGCCTTGCTCCCGCTTGACCTGGATCTGAGTGAGACCAGGCAAGATACATTCGACTGGATCCTCGATGGTGACGATGCTCTTGGATGGCTGGTTTAGGCGGGCCAGAATCGAAAAAAGGGTGGTGCTCTTGCCGGAGCCGGTGGGTCCGGTCACCAGCACCGCCCCCTGGGGAGCGTCCACTAGATCGGTGAGCCTTTGGTGGACTTCGCTAGTCAGGCCGAGGTTTTCAAGACCCATGGCTCGACCCCGAACCTCGAGCAGTCGGATGACGGTCTTTTCTCCGTGAAGAGAAGGAAAAACACTGATCCGGAGATCGATCTCACGGTCTCCCAAGACCCTACGAGCTCGACCGTCCTGGCCTTTTCGAGACTCCGAGAAGTCGAGTTCTCCCATGACTTTAAGGCGGCGTAGCGTTTTAGGGTAGGTCTCCTTCTCGAGTTGCTGGACGGTGTGGAGCACGCCATCCACTCTAAAGCGGATATCACCAGCCTCTTCGCGAGGCTCGAAGTGAATGTCTGAGGCTCGCCGTTGTAACGCTTGCTCGATGGTCAGGTCGACTACATCGACGACTTGGACTTCAGGCTCTGCCTGTTTTCGGCCAAACATATCCTAAGCCTAGCAGAAAAAACGAAGGGAAGGGGGGGCACCCAGTCTTGCGGAAATTGAAAAGGATGGTGGCCTCTTATCTTCTGGAGCGCAGACGCACAAAGTTGGAAAAATGGCTCCCCGAGATTCTTTTTCAGTCGTTTGGGGGGTTGAGCGTGCTCCTGGTCGCCCTCGCTTTTTTACCGGGCAAGGCCGGCGGAGTCCTGGTCGGGATTTTGCTAGGGTTAGCCTCGTTCGTCTTGGTCCCCGTCCAGCTGTGGCACTACTCATCCCTATGGCTTAGCCTGCGTCAGGAGGCGGGGTTAGAAGAACTTCAGATGACGGCGACTTCCCTGCCTCAAATGGTCGATGAAACGGCCCGGTTTTGTCTTGGACGAGTGACGGCTGTGGTCGGTTTACCTTCGTTGGGACTCTGTTTGCTGGTGGGCACCGAAGGCGGCTGGCTGGCCAGTGTGGTGACCGCTCTGGTGTTGGTGACCATCTGCCTTTCTTTGAGTTACACGGTTCAGGCCTGGTCGGCTTGGAGTAGCTTGGCCTGGTATTGGGGACTGTTGGGCATTCCGGTGGCCTTCGAGGGTTTGCTGGGAGTTTTGGCCGTGATGCTCCATCGGCTGGAAGAGTTCGGTTTTCTGCTTTTTCTTCTCGCTATGGTCTGGGTTCCCCGGGGCCTGGCCCTGGCTGGTCTTCGCCGAGAGGGCACCTTCCGCAAGACACTGAACCGGTTCTGCTTTCTTGAGCGCCCTGTGGTTTCGCTTGGTGAAGGCAACCCGGTCTTTGCTCGCAACTGCGCTAAGCTGAAAAGCTCGCGCGCCGCGACGATGGCCCTGCTCGGTGTCCTGACCTCAGCAGGGGTGGGGTTTGCCCTGGCCTGGGAGTTCCAAAATACCTCTGAGATCGGTTTACTGGCTGTGCTGGGTGGGGTGGTCGCTCTCTTCTGTGGGGCGGCTCTATTTGGCTTCTCCGAAACTCGGCGAGAAAGAAGCTCTGGCGCTTTGGAACTGGTGGAGTTGTCCGCTCTGACGGGCCCAGAGATCGTTGCCGGCTTGGCCTCCTGGAGCGCTTTGTTTCCCACCGTTCTGCTGGTCACGGCTGTTCCCGGAGTGGTCCTGGGTGGGTGGTGGGCAGGCTGCTTGGAAAGAGCTGTGCTCATCCTGATGGCGGCCCCGCTCTTGATCGCGGCGGGGGCCTTTCTCGGGGTAGCGGTGGCTCGTCGTGACGACTGGGCTCGGGCTGAATTGATCCTGGTGGGGCTCAGCATCGTGCTGTCCGGATTGACCCTTTATCACTACCATTTGAATCTCTCGAACGTGCCTGCTGGGGTGGTGGCGGCCCTCTTCCTTTACGCTTCGTTCTGCCTCCACTCGGCTCGTCAAGCCGCCCTCGAGGCTTTTAACGGGGAATCTTGAGGAGGCCGTCTTGAAGTTCGATCCGGTCGCTCGGGTCGGGTTGGGAGGCTATCGGGGGAATGTGTTTTTCCTCGAGGGGCGGGACGGTCTCCCCGTCCAATCCTCGGGGTTGGGTGCGCACGACCTGACTGGGGGGCAAAGGCTGACCGCCGGAAAGGTGGTCGTCGACAAGGTTGAGGGCCTGAATCACGTAGGGTGCCAGGGGGACATGATGAGAACCGATAGCGGGGACGCCGTTGAGAATATCGAGATGATGAGCGTGTTCGACCTCGGCGTAGCAGAGCCGACTAGTGTCTCCTTCAGTCACCAGGTTCTTGCCCAAGTAGGAGCGAGAGGCCTGGTCAGCCGACAGCACCGCGTCACCGCGGCCGGTGACGATCACAGTGGGCTTGCCTTTCAGATCGCCGGTCGCTTTGATCGCTTCCATTCCGGTCCGAATACGAGCCGACTGCTCGGCCAGAGGACCGCTGAGCGGCTCGCCCGAGACCGGATCTTGGCCAGTGGCTAGGGCCCTGAGCTTGAGAGCTCCTTCCAGATTTTGGTCCGCTCGTCCGGTTGTCGGTGACAGCGACCGCCGGCTTTCGATCGGTCCCTGGGCGGCGCCATCGTTGATGACGGCCAAGCCGGCTGTCGGGACGATTCCGTTGGAATCTGAGAATAACCTGGCCTGGGCCTCGGGTGGGAGGGCACAAGGGCGCCCGTCGTCATCGATGGGAGCCGAACTGAAGTCGGCCAGATGGTCGGTCACCAAAAATTGTCCATAGGCGTAGGCCATATTGACAGCCATAGCCTCAGGCACACCTAAAGCTTGATGAAAGGGGGCCAAACGGTTTTGGGCTGGTGAAAATCCCGACCGGTTCAAAATGTCCTGAGCCTGGCGACCGCACTCTTGGGGCGTTTCTCCGTCTAGTAAGCCGAGCTCTCTCAGACTCTCGGCCCTTTCTTCGCAGGCAGCGCTATTGAGAGGCGCGTCGGCGTTTTCGGGAGCCAGGCTGGCCACCGGTTGAAGCAGATTAGACAAGCTCGCGTATTCGAGCAGCGTTTGGCTATGCTGCGTGAGCACGGGGCCGTCTCCCTCGCGGATGGCGAAGCGCCCATCGTGGTGAGGAGTGACGTTGGGCTCGGCCACGGCCACGGCGTCGATCAGTCCCTCCGTGTCCTGCTCAGCGGCGCGCAGGGAAGCGCCCCCCCCGTTGGAGACGCCAGAGGCTATGACCCGGGTATTTTCGCGTGTGACTTCACCGTCAAAGACTTGCTCGAAGATAGCCATGGCGAAGCGGGCTGACTCTAACACGTGCTGGCCCCAATCGGCTTCGATGTGGGTGGCCACATGGGCGTGCTTGGTGGCGAAGCGATGGGGATATTTCTCTTTGTA
>CAYRFU010000113.1:0-18776 GCA_964423525.1 uncultured Burkholderiales bacterium
AGGGAGCCTGCTCCGTTGCCACGCTGGAACCTCGGGCTTGGCCGGCCAGTTTCCGCCCGCTCGGCGGAGCGTGCTCCGTTGTCACGCTGGAAACTCGGACTAAGTGGGGGGGGGTCCGTCTGCCGTGGCCACTTAAGGGCCAAGACGTAGAAGGCTGCGGCGATCAGAACGAGGGCCGGGATGCCCAGGAGATAGGAGAAGTTCTCAGACAAGCCGCCCACTACGCAGCCTAGCACGTTCCAGCCGAGAGCGAACCCGGGAGAAGGTGTGTCGGCGAAGGCGTCGGCAAACACCACTCCGGCGAAGAAGATAGGAGCCGTCAGAGCGACGGTGGCGATCACGCCGCTCAAAGTCCTCGAACTGAGCATCAAGGCGTTGAGGGGAATTAGATAGGCGATGGCCAGGCTGATAAAGAGCCCAGGGTAAGCCCACTTGCGCAAGTCCCCCTCGACGGTCATGCGGACCCAGTTGGCCAGCAGGATAACGCTCAGGATTCCGGCAATGACCCAGGCGTTGACGTGCCAGGTCGTACCGAAAACCAGCGACAAACGAGAAACGTTGTGGACCTCCAAAAGCATAAAAGCCGCACCCAGCCAGAAGACGGTTCCGTCAAAACGGTCACCGCGCGGCCGCGCCGGCTGAATCAAGAGGAATGAAACGCCCAGAATCACAAGCGAAAGCACCACCATAATAGGCGGAATTTGACGGTTGACCAGGGGTAAGAAGGGCCAGGAGTCGGTCGACGCGCTCACGCCTGGCTCGGGAGTGGGGATATGTTTGTAGCCTCCCCATCCCTTGACGAACTCCTCGATATAAGGAGACTCGGAAGGGTGATTCCCAATCAAGAAGTGGAGGTTGCGCCAATACCCCTCCTGCTCCCCTTCTCGAGCTCCCTCAATGAAAATAGGAGGGTAGCCAAAAGCCTCCTCGATGTTGCGATAGAGACGAGGTCCGATAAACCACTGCTCTGAGTAGAAGGAGCAGTAGAGTAGACCGTCGGGAGCGAGCCGGCGGCGAGCTTCACGGAAGGCCTCAATGGTGTAGATGTAGTTGTCGAGCCGCACGTTGGTGTAAGAAGAGAGCACTGTGTGAGAGTCGAGGTGACTGAACACGATAACGTCGAATTCGTCTTCTGAGGTCTTGAGGAAATGACGCGCGTCGTCGAGCACGACGTTGACTCTTGGGTCTAGGTAGGGTTGGTTAGGGTGATGCTTTTTCCCGATAGCATAAATGGCCGAATCGATCTCGACGGCTGTCACTTCCTGAGCACCCGATTCGAGAGCGGCTGCGGCATCGTTGCCGCTACCGGCTCCGACGATCAGAACTCTTTTCGGCTTCTTTCGTAGGAAATAGGGCATGTTAAATCGCTCGACCGACAGGTTGCCCTCGGTCAGAGGCATCTTGAACATGTCCTGAAAGCCCACGTTGTTGACCCAGACGTGGGAATTGTTGACCAGGGTCAACTTCTGGTAGTTTGACCACACCGTTTGCTTGTTGGGGGGACTGTCGGGCATCGTGGTCAAGCCGATGGCTGCGGCCAAGGCCAACAGTAGCCATCGCTCCTTGGTCTTCCAACCAAGGCAAAGGGCTGCCCCAGAGGCCGCCAAGAACCACCAGACCGGGGACAGCCAGAGGGCAGTGGCCAGGGTGTAGAGCAAAATGCCAACCAGGCTTCCGGCTACGTTGACCGAGTAGCCCTTCAGAGGCGGGCTGAGGGCCGACATTCCTCGGGCTGTCAGCTGACCGAAACAGACCATGATCCAGGCGATCATGAAGAACAGCAGACTGGTCCATCCCACCGCGAATAGGGTTCCCGAGAAGAGAGTCCAGTTGACCTCCGGGGCAGCTGTCTGCCAGATCATCATACTGGGTAGCTTGGCGAGCACCGTCGAAACCTCTTTCGGCCCGTAAAGACGCAGAGGATACCAGGGCAAGACCACCAACAGCCCGAGCACCAAAACCAGAGCCTGGGAGAGGGCGATAGAAACTCTCCGTTTCCATAAGAAACAGCCCACCCCAAAGCCAAGGAAGCAAGCGACCAGGGCCAGGTTTTTGCAGAAGGCGAAAACCCGTACCTCGCAACTGACCCACCGGATAAGAGCCAGCTCGAGAAACAGTCCGGTCACGCTGGCCCAGAAAGTCAGAGCAGCTGGAGAAAGGCCGTGGAGGTCATCGGGGGCAAGTTCTCTAGGCGTCTCGGTGGTCACCTGGCCAGGGTTCGGGGAGGGGAGGGCGAGCGCCTCCGCAATTTTCGGTTCACGTTTCTGTGACGCTCCTAGGTTAGACTCAAGTCATGATCGCAGGAGTTCGATGGATGGCTCTGGCAGCGGCTTTAGCTGGTTGCTCGGTGCCCCAATCCCCGCCCCCGGTTTTGACTCAAGAGAGTCTGGACCGCTATGAGTTCGAATGCCACCGGGACGTGGAAAGAGCTTTTCCTGTGTCGGCTTCTCAAGAGCTAGCCCAACAGATGGAGACGCAACTTGAGCCCGCCGTCGGCCATTCGGTTGATGTGGTCACGGTTCAAGCTGGTCTGGCCTTTGCCAAGAGCTGCCAGGCACCATCTATATCGATGAGCAGTTCGCCTATCAGCTCTCACCCGCCGAGAGGCTGTTTTTGGGAGCCCACGAAGACGGCCACGAGGTGCTGGACCACCATCGCCAGCTCGTTGAGCTTCAATCTCGAGGAGCCGTTTCGCCCACTCACCTCCATCGAATGGAGAAAGAGGCCGACTGTTACGCCATCGGCATTCTGCGAGATCAGGGTTTCGGCCCGGAGTCGGCTGCCTCAGCCATTTCTGTCCAGGGCGGCGGAAGTTTCGAGACTCATCCTTCTCTTTCAGACAGGCTCGACAATTTCTTGACTTGCTAGAAGCAGGCTGGGCTCTTAGGCGGGAGCGGGCTTGACGGCTTGGAGAAGCTGATGGAGCAGCCCACAGACTTTTTCGATCTGCTCTCTGGTGACGATAAAGGGTGGCAGCATTCTGACAGTATTGCAGCCGGCCGTGGCCATCAGGACACTGTGTTGGGTGAACTCGGCGGCGACTTGCTTGGCTTCCACCTCTTCGATAAGCTCAACGCCCCACATCAGGCCTCGGCCTCGGACTTCGCTGACGATCTCGAGTTGCTCCAACGGCTTGAGGAGTTGATGGAACAGCTCGCCTTTGGCCCGGATCTCAGCTAGGAATTCGGGCTGGGAGACCCGGTCGAAGACGACGTTGGCAACGCTGGTGACCAGGGGCCCGCCGGCAAAGGTGCTCCCGTGGTCGCCCGGTTCAAGGGCGCTCGCCACCGCCTCGGTCATCATTACGCAACCGATAGGCAAGCCTGCGCCCAGAGGCTTGGCCAGGGTCATCAAGTCAGGGGTGACACCCGAGAATTGGTGGGCCCAAAGATGTCCGGTGCGGGCCAGGCCACACTGAACCTCATCAAAGATCAAGGCCGCCCCGTGCTCGTCGCAAAGGCGGCGAAGACCTTGAAGAAAGTCCGCCTTAGCCGGATGGATGCCGCCCTCGCCCTGGACCGGTTCGACGATAATGGCGGCCGTCTGGTCGCTGATCAGATTCTTGACGCTCTCTAAGTGGTTGAATTCGGCCCAGTGCACCCCCGGCACTAGTGGCGCGAAAGGGATACGACGTTTGTCGCCAGCCGTCACCGACAGCGAGCCCATCGAACGTCCGTGAAAGCCGCGTGAGAAGGTGATCCACTCGGGGCGCCCGGTCCATTTTCGCGCGAACTTGAGCGAGCCTTCGGTGGCCTCGGTTCCGCTGTTGCAGAAAAAGACCCGGTCGGCAAAACTCTGGCGACAAAGCTTCTCAGCCAGTTCGGCGTGAGGGCGGGTGTGATAGAGGTTGCTGACATGGATTAAAGGGGCCTGGTGAAGGCATTGTTGCACCTCGGGATCCTGATGGCCCAGACAACTGGCCCCCAGGCCCGAGACGAAATCGAGGTATTGGTTGCCCTGGGAATCCTCCAGCATCATTCCCTGGCCCGACACCAGGACCATCGAGCCCCGCTTGTAGGTCGGAGCCAAATATTTCTGTTCTAGCTCGACTGCTTTGTCCATCTATCCTACCTCCGTGGTGCAACTTTGACCCTCCAGGCTCTTGCGGAGCCCTTTCAGGTCGGTGATAAACACTTGACTGACGCCGTTTCTCTTGGCCAGCAAGGCGGCCTCCACCTTAGGGATCATCCCTGCTCCGATCGTCCCGTCTTGCATGAATTGGTGACATTGCTCGGAACTGAGCCGCTGTTGAGGCTGCTCGTTGACGAGAATACCGCCCACTCCGGTCAGAAAGACCAGGCGATCAGCCTGGGTGCCTGAAGCCACCGCTGAAGCCACAAAGTCGGCGTTGACGTTGAGGAGCCGGAAATCGGCGGTCAGGCTGAGGGGCGAAAGACAAGGGGTGAAACCCGCTTCCCGCAGACGAGTGAGTTTCTCAGCGTCCACTTTCCTGGGATATCCCACCAGGCCCAGGTCCCCTCCTACCTGGTCGACCTCTATCAGAGCAGCGTCCGCTCCCGAGAGACCCAAAGCGGCTACCCCCTGAGCGACCAGTCCGGTCACCAGCTTGGTGCTGGCTTCGCCATTGAGGCCGAGCACCGCGATCTCCAGGGTGGGACCGTCCGTGACTCGTTGGCCATCGAGAAATTGGGGCTCAAGACCCATCTTCTTGGTGAGGCGGTTGGTCGAGGGTCCTCCGCCGTGAACCACGATGGCTGGGCGCTCCAGAGGGGCCAGAATCTGACCCAGTTCGGCCAGGAAATCGGGCCGCTCCAACTCACTTCCCCCGACTTTGATCACCATCCGACCAGACCCTCCGTTTCTGGCCAGCCAGCCACCGCGTTGAGATTTTGCAAGGCCTGGCCGGCCGCGCCCTTTTGAAGATTGTCGATGGCGCTGACCAGGATGAGGTGACTGTCGGTCGGGTGCAGGCTGATGGCGCAACGGTTGGTGTTGACCACCTGAGCGAGGCTGGCGATCTCCCCCTCTGGAAGCACCTTGACGAAGTTCTCTTGACTGTATTTCTCCTCCAGCAGGGTGCGAGCGTCAAAATCCCGTTGCCAGGGTAGATAGATGGTGCTCAGAATGCCCCGGAAAACCGGGAGGAGATGAGGGGTGAACAAAAGATCTGCCCAACCCATCTTTTCGCACACTTCTACACGGTGGCGGTGCTGGTCCCCGATCTTGTAAGGGGTGAAGTTGTCGTGGACCTGACCGAAGTGGGTGGTTCGGTTGAGGCCTCGACCGGCTCCGCTCACCCCACTCTTGCTGTCAGCGATCACGGTTCCCTTCAGGTGTTTCTTGAGAGGCATCAAAGCCAGTAGGATACTGGTCGGGTAACACCCGGGGCAGGCTACCACTCTTTTGCCGGGCAAGTCGTCTCGCACCCACTCCGTCAGTCCGTAAAGGGCTTCTTTCAGTAGGTCGGGATAGATGTGCTCGGTGGCGTAGGTTTTCTCATAGAGAGTTCTGTCATCGAGCCGAAAGTCGGCCGACAGGTCGATCACCACGGCTCCCGCGGATTGGGCCTCGTTCACCCATTCCTGGGAAGCGGCATGGGGCAAGCAGGCGAAGATCGTCTCGGCCTCCTCCAGGGGGCAGTCTTCCATGGCCATCAGGCGCAGTTCCGGCCCCTGGGGGTCGAGCTCTGTTAGCATTCGACCGGCTTCTCGATTGGCTCCGGCCCACACCAACTCCGTTCGAGGGTGCGCCTCAAGCAGGCGAGTCAATTCCAACCCGGCGTAACCTGAGGCTCCTAAAATTCCAACTTTTTCCACCGACACTCTCCTAGAACGCGAAAACCCTCCGGGGTCCGGAGGGTCTGTCAACCTGCCCTACCGAACCAACCGGCTCAAGTAGCGACGGCAGCCGTTGTCGCTTGCAATCATAGCCAATAGGTATCACAGGGCCCCGCGCTTGTCAATTTGAGAGGGGCCAGCTCGTTTGGAGCCCCACGCGGTGGTTACCTAGGACCACCCTGTAACTTGGCCTTGAGAGAATCTTGTGACCGTCAAGGATTTTGACCGCTCTGAGCGAAGACCGCCTCCGATTTAAGCCGATGGTTCAATCCCACCCCAATCTTGAAACTGATTTGGATCCTCTTGCTGGTCGGTCTTTTCCACGGCTGTGGCGGTGGCGATGTGTCTCTTGAGGGTCGGCCATCGGCAGGCCCAGGCCCCCAGGGCGGAAGCTCTTTGAGGCTTGCGGTCGACCTGGCCGGCCTCAACCGGGTCCTGTTCCAGAGTCAGGGAGTGGACCAGATCCGCGCCGTTCTCAAAATCGGGGAAGCAGTCGTTGTCGACGTGGTGGCCCCGGTCGAGCCGGGCGCCACCACGACCAGTCTTCTCCTAAGCAACGTGGGTCCTAACAACTATACCCTCGACGTCGAAGCGCTCTCCCAGGGTCAAGTCTTGGCTGTCGCTTTGGGAGTGCCGGTAACTGTCGCCTCAGGCAGGGTCGAGACTGTTCGCGTTTCCCTCACGACGGTTTCCACGGACAGTAATGAAACCACCGGAACTACGGCTGCTACTGGGACGACCGGAACCGGCACGGGTGGGATTACAGGGACGGCTGCTACTGGGACGACCGGAACCGGCACGGGTGGGATTACAGGAACAGCTGCTACCGGGACGGCGGGGACCACAGGGGGGACTACGACGGGTGGTGCTGCCAGCAACGCTTTCCTTGTCGATGAAGACCCTTCCGAAGACCTCTTTCGGCCTCGCGTCGATGTCAACGGTGACCGAATTGGCTTCATCTATCAATTTCGAACCCCTCAGCCCGAGAAAATCCTGCTCCGTCAATATAACACGGGCGGAAATTGGGCTAGTATACCCGGGCCAGTGCAGTCGATTGAAGGGCTACAACTCGATACTGCGACCGGAACCATCAACTCTTTCCCCGACGTGGCCCTGACCAATCTCGGACAGGCCTTCGCTATTTGGGAAGGCTCCTCGGGTTTGAAAGGTCGAGTGGTGGACGCTGCCGGAAGCTTTGTGTCTACCATTGTCAATAATCTGGCGGACGAGTTGCAGGTGCTTAGCCTAGGTGTAGCACGCTCGGATATCGTGGTGACTACCCAGACTGGTAACGCCTTCCCTACAGTGGCCACGTCCACTTTTCCTGTGGAGCTGATCGTGGCTCAGTTTGCGAGCAGCTTTACCAACTCCGCTCCTTTGTGGCAGAGAAGTCTTCAGGCGGATTTGGGTCTCCCAGCGCCCGTCTTCCCCACGGCCCCTCGAATCACCATTGATGTCTCCAACGATCGTGATCTGGTAGTCGTTATCTGGCGGGAGACCAACCAGAGAATTGTGGGGGCCGTACTGGATGCAACCACCGGTCTTCAAGTCGGTCCGGCCGGCACGATTTTTGAGGTCGTGAACCTGCCTGCAGCCAGCAATTTCGAACGCCCCCGAGTGGCTATGAATGGAGCTGGGACTGCCTTCACCGTTGTTTATAGTGATGGGGTGGATGTCTTCTACCGTCGGTTTTTGACCAACGTCGCCTCCCCAGGAGGGGCCGACCCGGAGGCAGTAGCAGAGCTGGTCGACGATGGGGGAGTGGTCACTGCCACTCAACCAGACATCGCCGTGGACGACGTGGGTAAATTCAATATCGTTTATCGGAGTGCTTCGGCCACCGAGATTCCTCGGGTGGTGATGGCTAAATATGCGGCTGACGGGGCTCCTATCGACGAGTTCATCGATGTTAGTGGTCCGGTCAACGGCCTCGTTCCCTCGGTGTCGATGAATGCTAACGGTGACACAGCGGTGGTCTATCAGGCCGACGTCATCCCGAGTAGATTTGGGATCTTCGCTCGGACCTTTGGACGTACCTTTACCGATTAGCACTGATTTCTCACTTCCTAACGACAGGTAGAATTCGGTAACGAGACTCCACCACGCCAGAGGGAAAGGTGCGGGTGCCCAGGTGCTCGAGAGGAAGGTCGTGGGAGAGGGCCGGAGAGAGGTACGCCCTCACCCAACAGAATGGGCATTCGGGAAAGGTGCAGGTCCTGAATTAACCCCTCGGCAAGAAACGATTGAATCAGCCTACCGCCGTCGACATAGGCAGGCACGTTTCCACTCCAGCCGTTCCATGATGTCGGCGGGAGATTCAGCCGAGACCGAGACCTGGTGTCGTAGGTGGGAGGGGATGTCGGAGGTTTTGAGGTGTCGGCTCATGACGACCACTGGCTTAGGGTAGGGCCAGTCCCCGAAGGTCAGGACCTTTTCATAGGTGTGGCGGCCCATGAGCAGCCCCTCGACGGAAGCCAAGAAAGCATCGTAGCCGTGGTCTTCCCTTGGATGGGTTGAGCCATCAACCAGTCCAGGTCGCCATCTCGCCGGGCGATGAAGCCGTCGAGGCTGGTGGCTATGTAGACGTGGCCGGTGGTCAAGGGTTGAGCTTCCACCCAAGACGCCTGGGTCCTATCCAGTTTCCTCGAGTTGGGGATTTTGTGTTTGTAACCGATGCCTTGGGCTCCCAGCCATCGGTTGGACGTCCTAGAAGATCAGGTTTTTTTGAGCCCTCCAGGCTAGAATACCCCTAGTTTGCGGAGGGTCACGATGATCACCAGAGTTCTCGCCAGCCGTTCTCCCACTCCTCGAAGCTGCTTCGCTGGCAAGCAGAAGCCTGACCTATACACACCGACCCCGAGCCGGGCTGAAGCTGTCGGGATAGGGCTCCGTGGCCTGGTGGACGGCCTCATTGAAATGGCCCCCGTTGTGGGTGGCTTCGCCCTCGCCGGCGTCCCCGGCCTGCTCGCCGGTGTAGCCACCAACGTAACCATGGGGCGCTTCCATAATCAGGGGAGTTGGGTGAAAGGTAGCGCTGGTGCTCTGCGCGGTGCCGTGGTTTTGGGTTTGGGGGCGGGCCTGGCCGCCCTAACGGGGCTATCCTCGCTGGGGCCCTCCCTGGCAGTGATGGGAACGGTGGCTCTCGCCCGGGGGGCTTTCGAAGGGATAAATGCCCGAAAATTTCGAAGCCTCGAGATGGACCAGACTCGATTCTTTGGAAGCTTCTTAGAAAAGGCTAGAGAAAGCTTGGGTGAGCCGAGTTTAGCTGGGATCACCGAAAAGACGCCCCGAGCCGAACTTCTAAGAGCCGTGGCCCAAGCGGTGGAGGCCTCAGGTCCTGACTCTGCCCTGGCCTGGGCCGGCCAAGTCGCCACCGAGTTGACGAATTCGAACGACGAGATCGAAATCGATGGAACCGTTCGTCGCCAATTCAAGATTGTTCATCAGGAACAGAAAGACGGCTACGAAGAACTTACCATCAATGGCGATCAGGGGCCAGGCTTCGCCACCATCGCAAGTGTCTATCTCGACCAGAGCCTCGACGGGCAGCCAGCCGCTTTCGCCTTCTTCAAAGGCCACGAGTTGTCGCACCTGCGCCACCGGGATACGGTGGCCATGTGGGGTCAGAGGGCGCTGGTCAAATCTTTGGAGGAGGCCTGCCAACTGGATCCTGCCCCGATCGAATGGAGTGTCAACGCCTACAACACCAGAGTCGGGCTCCAGGGCCTCTTGCGCAAAGCGGAGTTTCGAGCCGACCAGGAAGGCCTCCAATCAGCTCTGGCCGAGGGATTCTCAGGGACCCAAATTCTCGATGAGGTGACGAGTTACTTCCTAAGATTCCGACTGCGACACGGCCAGTTGGTCACCAGCGAGGGCTCTTTCGAGGACAGTCACCCCCCTGACTTGGTCCGCCTCGATAGCCTCCGCAAACAGCTGGCCGTGACCTAGTTAGGTCGGCGGTTCAGTCCTCCGCAGC
Organism: uncultured Burkholderiales bacterium; assembly: GCA_964423525.1. Classification (GTDB taxonomy): domain Bacteria; phylum Vulcanimicrobiota; class Xenobia; order Xenobiales; family JADMJV01; genus CAYRFU01. The sequence continues at coordinate 9,775 of CAYRFU010000113.1, forward strand.
ATCCATTTGAGAGCTCAGGAAGGCCACAGCTTGGGCTCCGGCCCTCTTTTGGATGTGGCGGCTCCAGGGCAAAGCGAGCCAGGTCCAGAGCAGTCCTGGTCGAGACCAGGCGTAGATGTGGAGTCTGACCCTCCCACTAGCCGGGTCTTTGTAGACCAGAAAGGACTCCTCTCCAAACTCTGGGTGACCTTGCACGGTGCGGTAGGTGAAGCCACTCTTAAACCCCTGGGGGGTGGGTTCGCGCTCGAATTTGGCCACCACCCGGCTGGCGAAAAAGAGAGACAATCCGGGGAGGAAGTGATAACGAAGTCCCACTGTCTGTCCTACCTCCACCGGTTCTGAGGCCAAAGTGGGGGTGCCCAACCTGGGTCCGAAGATGCGATAGCTCAAGATGGAGCGTTCAACTCTCTCGAAGGGCCCATCCGGTTGGGGAGCTCCTTTCTCTTCTTGGGCCAGGTCAACCAGGAGCTCGTCATCAAAGGCGTGGAGAGGCCTCTGGTGACACCCGTCGTGGACGGGACGCCGGTGCCAGTCTGCCAAACTCGGCTCTTGCCAGGGGAGGAGAATGTGCATGGCGGAGGGTTCCCCTATCCGGACTGGGAAGACCTGCTACAGTTCTATGTTGAACTGTCTCGAACCTGAATGCATAGGCTGGAATATTCTGCCTTCCGACCAGTTCTGCTCCTGGTGTGGCAATCAACTCGCCGAAATTAGCCTTTTCTTCGAGGAAAAGCGAGGGGAGCGCTGGGCCCGACTCGAGCCCGCTATGTTGGTGCGCGACGTCCGTCCAGCTTTGCGTCTGGTGATCGCCCACACCGGCTATTCCGGTGCGGTGCCGATCGATCCCTCTCAGTTGGAATGCTCTGTCTCTTGGATGGGACTCGACCTGGCCGCCCTAAAGCCCACCGTGTTGGAGCCTGAAGAACTGGTCACGGTAGCCATCAACCGGCTCAAAGTACCGGGCAAAGAAGACTCTTTTCAGGAGGTCCAGATTCGCCTGGTGGCGGGGGGACTCTCCAGTCAGGTCAGCCTTCTTTTTGTGCCGGCTCCCGTCTTTCATCTGGAACTAGCCTCGGAGACGATTTTGCTGTTGCCCGATGAAGAGGCGGTGATCGATGCTTCTTTGCGACTCTCGAGTGGGCGAGTTCTACTGGGGGCGCCACCGGAGTTTAGAGGTCGTTGGGTCGAGTTGGAGCCGGATTGCGAGTCGGCCTTTCCTCAAGAACTTGACTCGCGAGGTCGCTCCCGGTTGGCCCTGCGGCTGCGCGTTAAGGATGAAACCGTTCAGCAGCTGCGAGAGAGCGCTCTCGGTCGCCAGCACGAGAATTTGCGCCGAGGTGGGATGGTGGTGCTTCCCGAGGTGGCTCCTCGGGTGGAAGGCCAGACCATCGAGCTCCCGATCGAGGTCGGGTTTCTGTTGGGACCAGAGCTTTATCTCGAGCCTTTTCGCGAAAGCTCGCGCGTGGATATCACCCGATTAAGCAGTCGACCTCAAGATTGGCCCATTCAGCTGAGGGTTTCCAACGGGACCCCGGGAACGCGGGGGCGAGTCGAATTGGTGGTTCGCTACCTCGATATCGATGTGGATTGGCTAACCTTCGAGGCCGGTCAGTTTCCTTTGACCATTCCTAGCGGCGAGGTTCGAGAGGTAACCCTCAAGCCTGTCGCCAGCCATCAGTTGAGCGAGGCCACGGCCCGTCTTTCGCTGGTCAGCAACGACCCGACCGGGCGCGACTACTACCTTCGCCTCAGGATGCTTGAACCCGAACCGTATCCGGGGTGGCTAGTGGTCGATTTAGGCACCAGTAACACCTGCGCTGCTCTGGTCGACGCCAACCAGGCTTGTCGGTTGGTGCCGCTGGAGCGTTCCCTCGAGCCTACCACTTTGCCCTCTGTTCTTTGTTACCTGGAACTGGTGAGAAGGCGCCTCTATGAGGCCGGTACCTGGGCCTGGGAGCGTTCCGACCATCCCGCCGCCGATCGATCTGTGGTGGTTGCAGCCAAGCGCTATCTGGGGCGGTCCGACCACGCCTTCGAGGTGGTTCCTGTGGATGAGCCGGCTGAGACGGTCGAGCTGAGGGCCCGTGAGGCGGTGGCCGACCTGATGACCGAGGTGTTCGAGCAAGCCACCCACCTGCTGGCCCAAGAAGGTGACTCGGCCGTTCTCCTCAATCGCGTCCTGATGTGCCACCCTTCCCGATTCTCGGTCCATCAGATTGAGGATCTCAAGCAGGCCGTCCGGTGCGCTCAGGAGAGGGTCTTAGCCCATCATTCCGACCTTATTGAATCCTCTCGAACCATGCAAGAACCGATCGGAGCCGCCCTCGATTTCTTGAATCGTTGGCAAAGCCACGCCTGGGCCCACGAGCGGGAGGAACAAGACGAGACGGATTACACTTTATTGGTCTACGATCTGGGTGGCGGTACTCTTGACATCACGCTCATTCGAGTCCGTTCACGGCGCCACCCTCGCTCGCTGGAAGACGGGGACCATCTTTACAGCTATCTGGTCGAACCGGCGGTGCTGGGAGCGACGGGGGATCGTTGGCTCGGCGGTGAGGATATGACCGCTGTCTGTCGTGAGTTGATGATCGAGCGGTTCCTCGAGGCGGTGGCTATTGATGAAGAGGGAGAAGTGCTCCTTCCCCTGGGGGAGGCCGAGGCTCCCGAGCTTGCTTTAACCGGGCGACGCAATGAATCGGTGCTCCGTAACTGGTCGGAAAAACTGAAGGTTTTGCTTTCCGAGGGAGCTTCCGAGGAGGCTCTCAGGGCCACCTTCAGTAGCCTCCACTTTTGGATTGATGGAAGTGAGCAGATGATTCCGGCCACCTTCCTCTGGAAGCAGGCCGGCTATCCCAGCTTGGAACAGATCGAGGAGAGGATCGAACCCCGTTTGCAAGAGAGCATGACCATCATCCGACGTCTCTTGGAGACCCATAAACTCTCGAGCCCTCAGGTGGTTTTGAGGGTCGGTCGGGCTTCCAAGCTCCCGTTGGTGCAACGCGTTCTGGAGGCGACCTTTCCCGAGGCCCGTCACGAAGCACCTGAGCTGGCCAAGCAGTGTGTGGTGTTGGGGGCCGCCACTTTCCCCATACCCGGCCAGGCGGGAGGAGGGATCCAGCTTTCGCGGGGTAGCCGACGACCCGGGGTACGGGTCCGACTCAGTCAGAGCCTCAAAGCCACCACTAGCCGCCTGGGGGTCAAGGTCGTGGAGGCCGGAAAGGCCTATTTTTACGAGTTGATCCCTGCCGGAGTGCCGGTGCCCAAAGAAGGTTTGAGGGCCCAGTTAGAAGGGATGGTTTTGAGAGAGGGCCTCAATCATATCCCCATCCTCGAGAACTCAGGCTATCGTGATCGGTTGGTGTTAGAATCCCACCAACCGAACCCGGACATCTCCCTTCTCTATCAGGCGACTGTTGAAGTGCCTGCGGGTCTGGACCCTTTCGATCTTGACAACGCTGTGTTAGAATTCTGCCTCAGTCCGGAGCTCGAACTGAGTCTCGAAGTTCGGGTGGCCAATCTTGAGCCGATCGAGTTGGCGACACTTCCGGCTGAGGCCCTGGGGACAGTCTATTGACGGAAGAATTTCTGGAGAAGAAGGTGACAGAATTGGAGGCGCGGGTGGCCGCTTTGGAGGCCCGGCTGGCTCTCTATGAAAAGGTATCAAGCCCCGAGCCCTCCAGCCCGTCCCAGCTAGCCTATCATCTTGAGACTCTTTTGAAGGAAGCTCCCAAACGATTGCTCCGCACTGTTCGGCCAACTTGTGAGGAAGCGATCGCCCTGGCTCAAGACGATGACCCGGCGGCCCGCGAACGGCTTTCCACCGTGTTGATACCAGAGTTGGTCGAGTTGTGTGAGAACGCCCGTCGCACAGAGGATACCGGTGAGCTCTTTTACGAGACCCTGCCGGCTCGCCTTGAAGCCGTGATGGAAGAGTGTGAGCTGGAGCCGATCCGACCTTCTCGGGGAGCACCCTACCAAACCGTTCTTCATAACGCTGTGCGAGTTGTGCGCTGCCAGGAGAGCGAGTTGCGAGACACGGTTGAGCTATGTCTCTCTCCGGGCTTTCGGTGGCGTGGGTCGCTGCTAAAGAAGGCCGAAGTCACTATCTTCCTGTGAAGGGCATTCCCGTGATTGGCCCGGTCAGGGTAGCCGAGACCGCCCTGGTCGGTCTTTTTCTGGTCGCGATCTATGTCTGGGCCTCGGCCTCGTTGGCCTCTTTCGACCTGTGGTTCTACCTCAGGATGGGGGAGGAGATCGTCTCCTCTGGCTCTATTCCTCACTATCAGAGTTTTCTGTCCACGGCTGACACCTTCTCGCCCACCTACGACATCAACCCGGAATGGGCCATGTCGCTGCTCTGTTTCGGGGTCTATGAGGTTCTGGGTGAAACCGGCCTGTTGTCTCTGAAGGGTCTTCTCATCACCGCCTTGGCCGCTGTTCTCTACCGGACCTGTCGTCTTTGTGGAGTTTCTCCCGCTCTTGCGGTGGGGTGGTGCTGGTTGGGGATGCTGGTGATGCGCAGTCGCTTTCTGCTAAGAGCAGGTCTGGTCACCGATCTAGCCCTGGCTCTGTTAGTTCACTACCTTATCCGAGTCGAGTTGGGCCACGCTGCCAATCGACCCACCCGGGTCTTCTGGCTATTCCTGATTTGGGCCAATTTTCACCACGGCGTCGTTTCCGGTTTGGCCCTGCTGGGGATCTATTGGCTTTTCAGCCTGACGGGCCGGTCTCGGGTGGCCAGCTTCACGACCTTGGCGTGGGCTGGCGCCGGCAGCTTGTGTCGACCCGGGGGGTATCGTCTTTACGAGTTTGTGCTCGACCATATGAATCGGCCCCTTCCGATGCGCTTAGTATTGGAATGGAGACCTCTGGAGGGTCACTGGTATCTTGGTGCCCTCGGGCTCTTTTGCCTGGTGGTGGCCTGGTCTTTCTGGCGGGCCCGCAGCCGGGGGCGGTTCCTCTGGTCTCATCTGGCCGTCTGTGGGGCCTACTTCTGCCTGGCTTTTCGCTATGTGAGAGCCCTGGGGGAGCTGACTCCTGTGGTGGTGCCCCTGGCGGCTTTCGCAGCCGGCTCGACGGGCGGCCGAAGGCGCTTGGTCGAAGTGGGCCTGGTGGCTGGTCTGATGGTTTGGAGTTGGCCGGGTTTGCCTCATTACGACCACTTTCCCGAGGGAGGCATCGCCTATCTCAGAACCCACCCTCCGCGGGGACGAGTTCATAATACCTACGCCTACGGGGGGTTGATGGCTTTTCGGGGGTTGGCCCCTTTCGTTCATGGCATGACCACTCTCTATCCGGATTCTCTTTTGCTCGTTCACAACACTATCATTCATAACTCTGAGAAACGAGAAGCGCTGCTGGCGGACTATCGAGTGGGAGCGGTCCTGATGCGCTACCCAGCCGGAGGGGAAGCTCAGTTTGGTGAGTTCCTGAAGGAGTCACCCCTCTGGAATCTTGTCTATCTCGATGATACTTGCCTGGTCTATTGGCGCGGTGAGCCTCCCACCGAGCCCTACAAGCTCTTGGCCAGTAAAGGAGGGGAGCTGACGGGCCCAGGTAACGATGACCTGAAAAAGGAACTTCTTCGCGTTCTCGAGGTCACTCCGCAGGCTGCCAAGCCGCGGATGCTTTTGGCTGAACTTGCCTATCACAAAGGCGAGGTCGACCGGGCCGTCGAGCTTCTCCAGGAGGTGACCGAGAACCCGGTATTTCAGGCTTCAGCGTTCACGCGGCTGGGCGAACTCTACACTGCCGAGGAGCGTTATCAAGAGGCCCTCGAGGCTTTCCGGAGGAGCCTCAAGAGAGCCCCGGGTCAGGCTAAGACGTTCTACAAGATGGCCCGGGTCTACCAGGCCCTGGAGAAACCCTGGGCTGCTCGTTACAGCGCCCTCCGCGCCCTCTACTACGACGGGAAGTTTGAAGTAACGGGAGAGTTGCTTGAGAGTCTCCCCGGCATGCCGCCCCGAGGCGGAGGGCCCGACCCGTCGGGAGTGGAACCTTCCTCACCATGAAACGTCTCCTACTCTTGCTCCTTCTGGTCTTGGTGGCTGGCTGCTCCGAGCCGCCCCCGCCACCCGACCTGGACCAGACTCGCCAATCGATGAACCAGGCTTTCGAAGCTCTGGAGATGTATTCGTTCGACCACCAGGGCTATCCCGATTCTTTGACGATCCTGGTCGAGAAGGAGTTTCTCGAAAAGGTGCCCCCCAGTCTCAGCTATAGCAAGACCGAGGACGGTTTTCTTCTGAAAGCTGCCGGAGATTATTCTGCCTACGGCGCTGACAGTGGCTTCCCTCAAATGGACCAGGATGGCACCTTCGCCCTCCGGCCATCCGACTTTCCAACCCTAGAGTAGGGGAGGCTCCTTTATTCGTTCTGGCTGGTGGGGTCGTCCTCACCAGCCACCGGGATTTCGCCCAGTTCGGCCAGGTCAAGCTCGAGAATCAAGTCCAGGCTGAACTCGCCTTCTTTCAGCTCGGCTACTGAGACGGGGATTTCGACCAGTTCCACCAGGTCGCTTCCCAAAAGCTCTCCCATATCGAGTTTGGGATCTTGAACCAGCACTAAAGTGACGGGGATCTCGTGATATTCGGTGATGTCAAGATCCATCACGTCGTCGGCCGTCAGGTCCTCAGACATCAAAGTCGGGTCCTTGGTGACCTGATAGGTCAGGCTGATCGGAATCTCGGTCATCTCATCGAGACCCAGGTCCAGGAGCAGATCGGCTGACAGATCCAACACGACGTAGATTTGGTCGGTGGCCGGGTCGTAGTTAAGACTGATGCTCACTTCACCCATTTCGTCCGCGGACAGGTCCAGGACATCGTCGGCCGACAGGTTCGGATCCTGGTTCAGGGACTGGTCGAAGGGGCTCGGCTTCTCAAGCTTAATCTCGACCTCACCAAACTCGTCGATGCTCAAAGTGATGAGCGCCGTGGTGTCGAGTTCTTCTCCGGTCAGGCTCTCGACAACCGCAAGAAATTCTTCCGTACTGCCTTGAGTGATTCCATCATTGTCAGCACTTCCGGTGTCTCCGCCCGCCTCGGCGCCGAGCGCGTTTCCGACCTCGCCCGTGGTAGGAGGGATGACCGGGTCGGGAGTCGGTGGGATGAAAGTTAAATCGGAGCCGTTAAAAATCACCGCTCCCGGTGTGCCTTCACCGATAAGAATTTGGCCCCCCACGGACCCCTCCAGCACCACCGAGATGCCGTTAGCCAGGTCGTCAGCGGTCACCGACAGGTCGCCCAGAATCTCCACCGACAGGGGTGAGTCGAGAGAGATGACCCCCGTGCTCGCAAGGCTACCGTTACTTCCCGCGAAGAGGTTGCCGCCTGTGTTGGCCAGGATGTTCCCGTCCACCACCAGGTTGAAGGCTCCACCCGAAGAGACATCATCGACCGAGATACCGCCCAGGTTCAGCAGGTCGACGTCTCCGTTCGTGCTGCTCAAGAAGAGGGTGTCGAGCACTCCTGTGTTGTTAAGAGTGATCCCCTCCAGGGCGTCTGCATCCAAATTGCTGGTTTCGGTGGTCAGGTCGATCGAGCCACCTTCGGCGTAGAGGTTGACGCTCTCGGCCACCACGGTGTTGGCGCTCTCGATGATGTCGCCGCTGGTGGCGTTCAGGGTGACCGTTCCGGTCCCCGCTTCCACCGTGGCCACGGTAATGGTTCCGCCAGCCGTCAAGCTGATGTCGTTGTCGATGGTGGCGGCCGTGAATCCTATTTCGTCAGTCTCGTTCACGGTGATCGAACCTCCACCAGCGTTGACATCCAAGTCCGCAACGGTCGTAGTCAGGTCCACGTTGCCACCCATCGAGTTTACCGTAGCATTGGTCGTGACGAAACTGCTGCTGGTGAGGTCTCCGTTGGTGGTGACGGTAGAGTTGCCGCCTGCGTTCACGGTTAGAGCGAGGCCGTCGGCTTCGTTGACGGTGACGTTGCCCGTCGCTGTCACATCGGCGTTCGTTACGGTGGTGGTGAGGGTGGCATCGGCAGCAGAGTTAACGGTCACATTGGTGCCGTTGACCTGGGCCGTGACTCCTCCGCCGGTGGTGGTGAGAATCGTACTGGTGGCGTCGGACTGGGCGTTCAACTCCCCACCTGCCACCACCGTGGCGTCGCCGGAGGTCGATAGGGTGGTGGCAAGCTGGTCGCTTTCGTTGACGGTGATGTCGTTGCCGGCTGTTGCATTAAGAGTTGTGACCGAGGTGGTCAGGTTCACTCCCTCGGCCGCATTGACCGTGGCCAGGTCGGCGATAACTGGACCTCCGGCGATGTCGCCTGCCGTCGTAGTGAGGCTGGTGTTGCCAGTCGCGTTGATGTTGGTGACCGTCATGGTGTTGCCGGCGCTGATGGTGACCTCGGTTCCGCTGGCTGCGACGGTTAGTGCATCGGCCTCGACCACATCGACCGTACCCAGCGCGTTAGCCACCAACGTGTCGACGTTGGTGGTCACATCGATGAGACCATCAGCATTGAGCACCAGGGAGGTGGCTGATGCCGTTCCGCTGCTCGTGATATCACCGGTGGAGGTGACCGAGATGGTGGTAAAGTTGCTGAGCGTATTGAGGTCGACTGAGTCGCCCAGGGTGAGGTCGAGGGTTCCGTTACCGCCGGTGGCGTTCAGGCTGAAGCGGTCGGTCTCGTTGACGATGACGTTGCCGCCCGAAGAAAGATTCAAGGTGTCGACGGTGGTGGTGACGTTGAGGTCACCGGCCGAGGTCGCGTTCAGGGTGTTAGCCGCGATAGGACCGCCGCTCAGGTCACCGTTGTTGGTGGTCAGGCTGGCCGTGCCGGCGGTGTTGACGTTGGTGACGGTCAGGGCGTCACCGGAGGTGACGGTGACGTTGCCCCCCGTAGCGTTCAGGGTGAGAGCGTCCGTCTCGTTAAGACTGATGTCGTTGGTGGCGACGGCATTGACGGTATCGACGTTGGTGTTCAAGCTGATGGCGTCGGCCGAATTCAGATTGGCCGTGGTGCCGCTGACCGGGCCACCGCTCA
>CAYRFU010000114.1:0-18711 GCA_964423525.1 uncultured Burkholderiales bacterium
GGGTCAGAGTGGGACCATCCTCGACCACCACCACTTTCAGGCCGGCCACCGCCGGGTCGAGGTCGAGGACCGAGTCGGCCTCTAGAATTCGGGCCGCAGGGTTGAGACGAACAACGTTGGCGCGAAGCTCGGCTACCGCCTCGGAGGAGGCCGAATTGACTTTGTTGATGATCACGAGATGGGCCGCCTTCAAGTTGGCCTGGCCCGGATAGTAGTTGCTTTCGTGGCCCACCCGATGAGGGTCCACCAGGGTGATGTGAAAAGTCGGCTTGAGAAAGGGAAGATCGTTATTGCCGCCGTCCCATAGCAGCACATCCGCTTCCTTCTCTGCCTCTTTGAGGATGGCTTCATAGTCGACCCCGGCAAAGACCAGGTGACCCTCCTCGAGGTGAGGTGCATACTCCTCACGTTCCTCGATGGTGCAGTCTGCGCGGTCGAGGTCCTCGTCCGTCTCGAAACGCTGCACCGCCTGGTCGGCCAGCTCCCCGTAGGGCATCGGGTGGCGCAAGACGGCCACCCTGCGACCTCGCGCTTTAAGCAGGCTAGCTAGCTTGCGGGTGGTCTGACTCTTGCCAACCCCGTCCTCACTGCTGTCACGGCCACAACTGGCAGTTCACTCCGGAGGGCGGTGGAGTTAATCCCGAGCAGGCGAAAGTCGGCTCCCGCGGCCAACACCGATGAGGCCCGGTCCATCAAGTAGGCGTAAGGAACATCAGAGTAAGAGAAGACGACTTCGCTGAGGGAGTCGAGTTCTATTCGCCTCAGAAGTTCTGATTCAGGATAGATGGGAATCCCCTCAGGGTAAAGCGGCCCCGCCAGCGAGGCAGGATAACGTCGGCCCTCGATGCCTGGGATCTGGGTGGCCGTGAAGGCAACGACCTGGCTGTTGGGGTCGCCTCGAAAGACGACGTTAAAGTTGTGGAAGTCCCGACCCGCAGCTCCCATGATCAACACACGTTTTCTCATCGTCTGATGATAGAGCCAGGAGGATCGGGGCACAATGATCCCGGTCAGCTTTGGGTGTCGACCCTCCTAACTAGAACTCTAAACCCGAGGAAAGGCTAGTTTGAAGACCACTCCGCCCTGTGGTGCAGGCTCATACCATACTCGTCCCCCGTGGCCCAGCGTGATTTTATAGACGATGGCCAGACCCAGTCCGGTCGAAGACTCGCTTCCGGTGGGGGACGTCTGGCACGTGGTATAAGGACGAAACAGGTTGTCTCGTTCCTTCTCGGGCACGCCCGGCCCGTGGTCGCGCACAGCCACCTGGATCTCTTGCTCATCCTGACTCAGAGTCACCTCGATCGGTTGACCGGGGGGCGAGAACTTGATGGCATTCGACAGCAAGTTGTCGAGGACCTGAAGGATACGAGTTTCATCCAGGCTCAACTCGGGATCGTCGCCTTGATGAGAAAGCTGGATGGATTGCCCTTTGCTGGCCGCTATCAATCGATGGCGAGCAACAGTCTGCTCGACCAGTTTCAGTAAACGGGTGGGGGCCCGTCGCAGGGTGAGCACACCCTGCTCGATGGCCGAAGCATCTAAAAGGTCGTTGACCAGGCGGAGCATGAACTCGGCCGACTGACGCACCTGCTCGAGTGCTTCTTCTTGAGCCGGCTGGAGGGTTCCAAGTCGACCGGCAAGAAGCATCCTGGCATAGCCTAACGACACGCTCAACGGGCTGCGCAAGTCGTGAGCGAGCACGCCCAGGAATTGACTCCGTTGAGCATCGAGGCGGAGCAGCGCCTGATTGGTCTGGCGCAGTTCCTTTTCGGCTTCGAGGCGAGGTCTGGCGTCGCGTACCACGGCCAGAATACAGCCGTCGACCGGGCTCAGTTTGATGTCGACGGCCAGTTCTTGACCCGACTTGGTGAGGGCCACAGTGCGGCCTGCTCGGCCTTGCATGGAGCGCACTTGGGGGGTCTGCTGATAGAGCTCCCTTTGAGCCCGGTGGACCACGCGTAAGGAGAGGGGAACGAGTTGTTCCACCGCTTGCCCGACCAGCTCTTCGACGGTGTAGCCGAGGAGTTCGGCGCAGCTTCGGCTGGCAAAAAGGATGATACCCTCGCGGTCTGTCATCAAGACTCCGTCGGGGAGGGAGTTGAGAATCTCGCTTTCGAGCGGTATGAGTTTTCCACTCACCATACCCCAGCCTAGCAAAACCGTCGGGTCAGGGCTATGATCCCGGTCATCCTCAAAAAAGAGGTGCCAGGATAAACTGGTCATACAGGGGCGAGCGTGGTCTCGCCGCTTTGACCGTGACAAGAGGAAGAGAAGGTGCCATGAAGCTTTTAGAGGCGAGAACCGTCGTGCGGGGATTGCTCCAGGCACAGGCTTATGCCCATAAGACTCAGGAGATCCGTCTGCTTGAGACCCACATCTCCTGGATCATTCTGACCGGGGACTATGCCTACAAACTCAAGAAGCCGGTCGATCTTGGTTTTCTCAATTTCTCGACGCTGGAGAAGCGGCATTTTTTCTGTCAGGAAGAAGTCCGCATCAACCGGCGGACCGCCCCCGACCTTTATCTCGGGGTGGTGCCGATCGTTGGCACCCCCGAGACCCCCAAAATGGGGGGACCAGGCGAGCCGTTCGAATACGCCGTCAAGATGCGCCAATTTCCTCAAACCGCTCTTCTCGACCGGCGCATTGGGGAGGGTCTGATCACCCCCGAGCTGGTCGATCTTATGGCCGACCAGGTGGCCGCTTTTCACCAGCAGGTCGAAGTCGTTGCCGAGGACAGTCTCCGGGGCACCCCTGCTCAGATTCGAGGGCCCGCTCTGGAGAACTTCAGCGAGATGAAGCCTTTGATCGAGAGTGAGCAGACTCGAGAGCGGCTGGCTCGCCTGGAGGCCTGGACTCGGGACGAGTTTTCCAGACGGCAGGAGTTGATGCAAAAGCGCCACGACAACGGCAGTGTGCAAGAGTGTCATGGTGACCTTCACCTGGGCAATCTAGCCGCTTGGAACGGTCTGTTGATTTTCGACGCCATCGAGTTCAATGAGAACCTTCGCTGGATCGACCGGTTCAATGAAATCGCCTTTCTCGCTATGGACTTCGAACATCGGGGTCGGCGAGATTACGCCTAGCGGTTCTTGAACCGCTACCTGGAGGTCAGCGGAGACTATCAGGGCCTCCCTTTGTTGCGCTACTACCTGGTTTACCGAGCGATAGTGCGAGCCAAGATCACGGCCCTCCGTTTTCACCAGCTGGAATCCGGGCCCGCCCGGCAGGAGGCTCAGCAGGAGTTCCTGGGCTTTCTGGACCAAGCCGAACGCTATCTCGATACCGATCCTCCTCGGCTGGTCCTGATGCGAGGGGTGGCCGGCTCCGGCAAGACCACCGTCAGTCAGGGATTGCTGGAGAAATGGGGAGCGGTCCGCGTTCGTAGCGACGTGGAACGCAAGCGGCTTCACGGTCTTGAGCCGGGTGAGGACTCTCACTCCGGGTTCAACTCGGGGATCTATTCGAAGGCTGCAAGCCAGCGGACCTTTGACCATCTGGCTTCTCTGGCCGAGACGATCTTGGCTTGCGGACTGACTGTGATCGTCGATGCAACCTTCCTCAAGCCCGCTCTTCGCGAACGGTTTCAGCGGTTGGCGAAGGCTCTAGGGGGTGGCCTACAAGATCGTAGACGTGCAGACCGACCCCGACCTCTGCCGCCAGAGGGTGGCCCAGCGCCAGGGCGATGCCTCTGAGGCCGACCTGAAGGTATTAGAGTCCCAGTTGGCCGAGTATCAGCCTCTCTCTGATGAGGAGAGAAAGGTCACGATGGTGGTTTCTTCCTCGATGGGCTAAGCGCTTTCAGTTCGCTAAACCCGGTAGAAGCCGCCGCGGCCTGCTCTCTCAGGGCGGCCACGCGGTCGGCGTCGGAAGGGTGAGTCGACCAGGGATGAGGTCGGTTGGCTTCAGCTCGGTCGACAAGGTTACCATCCGAGCCGGTAGTGAGGTGAGTCCCCCTGGCGACGTGGGCGGGCTGAGTCGGATCTTTGTCGACAAGTCTGACCTCGGCCCTCACTTGCTCACCGAGCGGGACGGCCTTTTGCAACACCACGGCTTGTTTGCTAGCGCCCCGTTTCCCAGCGCCTTTTACTGTGACACGGGCGAAATGGTGGACCGGCATCCGAGCCAGAACCGTGAAGCTGTTTGGGCTTACGACCACCTTCAGACCGTTGTGTGTGGCGTTGGGGAGGAATACCCTGACAAGACGGTGCTGCCCGACGATTATTCGACAGTAGACGGAACGGTTATCAAAGCTGGGTCAGACGCTCGGGGCCCTGTAGACGGCTTGATAGCAACCCAAAAGGTGGCTTGAGGCACGACTATTTCCGGCCTGAGTCCAGCTTCCTTGGAGGGTGGGTTCTTCATCATCACTCCGTGGAGGTTGATGCCACAGGAAGAATCCAGGCTGGACAATCCTCCAGCACGCCCTTTAGTGTGGCCAATAATGGGATGCTAGTCTAGAGCGCACTGGGTCGAGGTAGCAGAGTCTGAAAGGCCAGTCCCCAGATGACCACCCAGAAGAGGAGGGGCAACCACCAGGGAACTTGGGTGTCGCCCCACCAGAGGGTCCGGTCAGGATAATCCAGGCGAACCTCCCAGTCACCCGAGTGGCGAGTGGGCTGAAGTGAGGGCGCGCCCCGACCGCACAGCAACTCTTCCTCGAGAGTCCTTTCGCCGCCGCGAAAAACCAGACTCCATCGACCCTCTTGATGGGCTCTGACCCTCCAGTAGAGGGCGGTTGGGTGCTCGACTTTGGCCTCGACCGACAGGCCCTCGGCGACCTCAAGAGTGACGCCCTCGACTTGCCCGGAGAGCGATACGACCGTTGCTTCGCCGGGTAAGAGCGGCCGGTATTGAGAACGGGAGGCCAGCTGAGGCAAGATAAGAGCGAGAGGAGCAAGACAGAGGAGGGAGGGGAAGAGTAGGTGGCGAGCCAGGGTCAGGCTGGCTCGGGTCAGGTCCCACAGGCAGGTCAGCATCATACCCGGCTCGTCTCGATAGATTCCTAGCTCGAGGTAGAACCCAGTCGCCCGCTCGCCCGCTTCAGCCAGGGCTGCCGTGTTGGAGCCCCAGCGGAAGATCAGCACAAAGCTCAGGGCCAGCAGCAGGGAGCCAACAATGATCGGGAGTTCACTCAAGGTTTGAGAAGGCTCTGACCGCTCATCTCAACCCCCGCTTGAACCCCGAACAGGTCGAGTAGGGTCGGGGCCAGGTCGACCAGGGTCGGGGGGCGCTCACTGAGGTTCAAATTGGTCAAGAGAATGCCGGGAACGACCTCGGGATCCATCAGGTGGTCGCCGCTCCAGAGTTCGGTGTTGTCGGAGAGAATCGGGCCCCCGGCTTGACCGAGCACCGTTTCCCAAGAGGCCCGGAAACCGCGGGCATAGCCGAGCACCAGATCGGGACCCTGGTCACGATAAGCCCCCGTGTAGATCTGACGACCTTGAAACACACGGCGCAGTACCGGCTTTCCGTTGTCACGAATATCTTTGAGGCCATCGACCAACTGGTCAAGCAAAGCGGCCCGGTCGGCTTGAGACACGATGCCCTGACTTTCGCGTCCGGCCAGGTTCAAGTAGAGGCCGTTGAAGCCGACTCCGTAGGCTCGGGTTCTCGACCAGTCGATATCGCTGAGACCTCGCTCGCCACCCACCAGAAAGCCGTTCTCCCGCAACCAGCCGTTGAGATTGAAAGCTCGATAGAAGGGGGCGAAACCGTGGTCCGAGAGGACGACGAATGAGGTCTCTTCTCCCAACTGCTCGAGGGCCTCTCCGAGCAAAGCGTCAGCCTCGACGTAGGCCTTCTCAATGACCCCGTGGTAGTCACGGCTCCGCGCTTCGTTGTAGCCGGGGTGGTCGCGGTCGAGGGTAGCCCAATAGAGATGAGAATGGATGTCGGTGGTGGAGAGATAGAAGAAGAGAAGCCCTTCCTCGAATTCTTTCAGGCTTTGCCTGAGCAGGCGCTTTCTTTCCTCCAAGACCAGCTCGCTCTGGCTCAAGAACTCGGCGTCCTCCAAGACCCCGTGGGTGAGAGCTTTGGTGTCTTCGGCCATCCCCTGAGTGTAGAAGCGATCGCAACAACGGCAAAGATGTCGGGCGAAGCTGGCCGGCGACGAGATCGGTTGAGCGGGGCGACAAGGGTCGAGATTGATGGGCGCCGAGTAGAGGCGAAGGGGGGTGGCCGACTTCAAATAGAAGCGCGCGATGCCCGAAGCTCGAGGGAAGTCAACCGGAATCCAGTCAGTCCATTCTCCCTGCTGGAGAAGCCGCCTTTGCTGCTGGAACTCGAGCACAATGGAGGTTTTTCCGCGTCGGATGGTCAGCGGCACCGAGTCGTCCTCTGGTCCGATCAGGCTAGCTCGGATTTGACCGTCCCGCTCGGCGACCGGGACGAATCGGCCCCCCGAGAGCTCGTCGGGAGGTTGCTCATCGGCCTCGGTATAGTAGGTGAAGGTTCCGTAGCTGCCTTCGAGATCGGGAGTCCCCATTCCGGTCAGGAGCCGGCCGGGAGTGGCTTGGGGCGGGAAGTTGGCGGGCACTTTGATCAGGGTGCAAGGCACGCCCGCCTGTTCCAAATAGACCCAAAAGGGAGTCCCTCCACGCTGGAGCTGGGAGCGTTCGTTCACCACCGTGGTCATCGAAGGGACGATGGTTAGACTGTGAGGGTCGCGATGAAGGAAGTCGAAAATTCCGTGTCCCCCGGGATTGGTGCCGGTGATGAAGGTGGACCAGGCTACCGGGCTTTGAGGCGGGTTACTGGTGGCCAGGCTGCGCAGTTTGCCCAGGCGGGAAAAATTGGGCAACCGACCGTCCTGCATCAGTTGCGTGGTGACGACCGGATCGCAGCCATCGAATCCGAAAACCACCACTCGGGGGTGAGGGGGACGCGAGCAGCCTACCAGCAACAAAGCTAGGAGCAGAGTCAGGTAGCGCAAAGTAAGCTCCGGCCCTCGATGTAGTCAGGCGGGGTCACCCCGAACAGTTCCAGCACGGTGGGGGCCAGGTCGTGTAGTCGAGCACCCGACTGGAGGGGGATCGAGGAGAAAAGAACACCCGGCACCAGGTCGGGGTGGAAGCAGTGGTCCCGACACCAGAGAGAGTCGTTGTCCGAAAACAGGTCTTTGCCCACCTCACCTCGCGCCGCTGACTTGGCCGTTCGGTAGCCGGGACGGTAGGCTAGGATAAGGTCGGGAGCTCGGTCCAGGTAGGGTCCTTGGTAAATGGATTCGGCTGCGAAAACGTCTTCCAAAAACGATTCCTCGGTGACCGGGTCAAGCAAGTCGAGCAACCGCTCTCTCAGTTCTTGCAGAAGAGGGGCGGCCTGATCGACCCAACCGTTGTGGTAGCGATCTTTTCGGTTGAGATAGATACCGCACAATCCCAGTGCGTGGGCCCTGGTTTGGGACCAATCGATCTGGCCCTGGTCGTCGACTTTCAAGTAGCCCTCCTGATGAAGCCAAGCATTGACATCAAAACACCGAGCCAAAGGCTTGAACCCGTGGTCAGATAGGACCAGCACGACGTCGTCGGGCCCGCTCCTGGCTAACGTTTCCCCCACCAGCTCGTCCATCTCTCGGTAGAGTTGATCGAGAACCTTCTCATCCTTCACCATATGCTGAATTCGGTCGGGCCCGTCGAAAACCACGGCGCAAAGACCCTCGCGAGTGCGCCGGAGGGCATGAAAGAATTGGGTTTTCCTCTCTTCGTGGATGGCATAGGCTTGATCCAGATAGGCCTGCTGAGAGAGCACTCCGTCTTCTCGGGCCCCGGTATCTTCGGCCAAGCCGCAAGTGGCGAAGTCTCCCAGAATCCGAGCCAGGGCCACGGAGTAGGCCGACGGCCAAGAGAGAGGCAGGACCGGTCGGCCCGGATCGATCTGAATGGGGGTCATGTAAAGCCTTTCGGGCCCCAGCAGAAGAAATCGCGCTAGACCGCGGACTCGTCCAAACTTCAGGCGAATGTAAGGAGAGAGAACCTCTTCCTGAAGGGTGACGCTCTCTTTTCCACACAGAAGTAGGCGGTCCTGAAGACGCACCTCTAGATGGTTCCCCTCGGGCCCGGGAAGGGACGCGACCAGGGCCTCTCCCTCGCGTCGAAAGCAGCAGAACTCGCCGCTCTTGAGTTCCTCGGAGTTCAGACCGAAAAGGGTGTAGGTCCCCTGCGTTCCGCGCAGGTCCGGCGCTCCCATCGCCGACAGGAGAGCCCCGTGAAATTTCTCCGGGGGCCAGGAGACAGGGACTCTGATCACATGACTGAACACACCGTGCTCTCCTAAGACTTGCCAGAACGACTGGCTCTTGCGCAGAAACCGGGGGCGGCCCTTCTCGACTGAGGAAAAGGCCAAGTAAGGCTGATGATGGCGGTCACGGTGAAGAAAGCCGAAAACGCCATGACGGCCCGGATTGACCCCCGTCGCAAAGGTCGACCAGGCCACCGGGGAGAGGGGTGGGCAGGTGGTTGCAAGCCTCTGATAGGAGTTGAGTTTTCGGAGGTTCAAGAGCTCACCGGCTTGCACCAGACGCTCTACCCGGCTTGGCTCCAAGCCGTCGAGGCCTACCACGATCACTCTCTTGGCCAGAGACTTTCCTCTTGCCCGGCGCCTGCGAAAGAGCCTTCTGAGAGGAAAGGTCAAGAGGGCCGCCAGGGCGGTTACCAGGCCCAAGAGAATCAGCAGGAAGGGAGCCTGGACGGCGAAGCCTGGACCGGGCCCGATGTAGCAGAGCGTCATCTCTGTTAGGGTTCTTCGCCAGCAGCGGCTTGCCTTTGCGGGGGGGATGCCCAGCTGCACCGGGAAGACACGGTCGTGCGCATTCTTCCCATCCTGCTGGTGATGATGCTCGCGTTCGGGTGCTCTCCTCAAGCCCCATCGGGACTGGCTCTGGATCTTGTCGAGAAGTTTCCCGCGGCCCGTCAGGGGCCGGTCCTGAGTCCGAGCGCGCCTCTGGCCAGTTTTCAAGCCGCCCCTTATCTCGGCAAGGGCTGGGCGGTTTTTAAACACGAGGGAGCCAGGCCGATTCTCGAGCCGGAGTCCTCTCTTCGTTACTACTCCTATGAGGCCGCCTCCGTCTTACTCCGTCTTGCCGGTCGGGCGCTCGACGAGCCCGTTTCGGTTGAAGTCAGCCACAACGGTGAGAAGCTAGGCTCCGTCGACCTGACCATCCAAAACCAGAGGTTTGAGTTCGCGCTCAGGTGCCGGCCGGGGGAGAATGTCTTGAGGCTTTCCGGGGCTTCCAAGACAGCCTGGTCTCTGTTCGAAGTGGGGACATCTCCCCAGCTCACTCCGCGGGTGCGAGGTCAGTCGCTTTTTCTTCCTTTTGATCAGACTCTTGACTTTTGGCTTGAGGGGCCGGGGACTCTGGTTCTGGAGCGAGCTGAGTTATGGCATCAGAAAGGAGTCCCCACCGACCTGGACTGGGAGATCGAGGTGACTCAAGAGGGACAGAAACAGGCTCTTTACCGTAGGGTTGAGGTGACTGGGGGGCCGGTGCGCCTGGCCGCTCGGGCCCGCGATCCTCTGCCTGGCCAACTAGGGGTGGGCCTCCAGGGTCTCCGCCTACTCACTGATGCCGAAGCTCGTT
Source organism: uncultured Burkholderiales bacterium (assembly GCA_964423525.1). Classification (GTDB taxonomy): domain Bacteria; phylum Vulcanimicrobiota; class Xenobia; order Xenobiales; family JADMJV01; genus CAYRFU01. Next base: position 9,581 of record CAYRFU010000114.1, read on the forward strand.
CGTCGACCCCCGTTGCGGAGACCCTCCCAGCCGGAGGTCCTAACGTCTTGCTCTATGTGATCGATACCCTTCGAGCCGACAAGCTCGGCTGCTACGGTCACCAGGGAGGTTTAACCCCCAGGTTGGATGCTTTTGCTCAGGACTCAGTGGTTTTTGAGCAGGCCCTGGCCCAGTCGCCCTGGACCAAGCCTTCGGTGGCCTCGATCTTCACTTCCCTCGGCTGCCGAACCCACGGGGTGCACGATTTTGGTGACAAGCTACCGGGCGTCGTGACCACCCTGGCTGAGATCCTCTACCAGGAAGGCTACTCGACGGCCGGTTTCACGGCCAACGGATTGGTGTCGGCCACCTTCGGATACCATCAGGGCTTTGAGAACTATACTTTGAGATTCCAGAGGCACTCCTCCCAACTCAACGGCGAAGTGGAAGAATGGCTCGACCAACGCGACCAGACGCGTCCCTTTTTTCTCTACTTCCATAGCCTTGACCCGCACGAGCCCTACAACGCTCCCGAACCTTTTCGTCAGCGCTTTGCCCCTGGGGTCCCCGCCCACAACCCGCTAGGCCAATACGTTTCCTCTTTACGGCAAGCCTCTCAGAGAGGTCGACAAGCAGCACTACCAGACCCGGGCGTGGAGGGGTTGCAGCGTCTATACGAAGCCGAGGTAGCTGGTAACGACGCTTCTTTCGGAGACCTGATCGATTCACTAAAGAAGCGTGAACTCTACCAGAACACCATCATTGTCCTGGTTTCCGACCACGGCGAAGAGTTTCTCGAGCATGGCAGTTTGGGCCATCTCGAATCACTCTATGACGAGCTTCTACGCGTTCCCCTGATGATCAAGTTGCCCGACGGTTTGGCTGGGGGCAGGCGGGTCGAGTCGGTATGGCAACATATCGACATCGCTCCCACCATCTTGCACTGGGTTGGGCTTTCGCCACATCCCGACATGGAAGGGGTCGCCTTCCGCCCGGACTTGGAAGAGACATCCCCCCGACCGGCTTTTGTTTATGTGCGTGCGGGGTCTGACGCGGTCAAACTCGGACAAGCTCGAGAGCCCTGGCTCTATCACGCAGAAGGGGTCCGGCTTGGGTCTGAGATGCTGATCCGGACCTACGCCTCTCTCTCGGGCCGAGCTGAACCGTTGGAGTTCTACGACTTGAGTTCTGACCCAAGGCAGCAGAGAAATCTGGCTTTCGTCGCTCCCGATAGGAGCTTAAGGCTTGAGCACCTCCTTAACCTCAAAGCCACCTACCAGGGTAGGACGGTTCCCCAGGCCTCGCCCCGAGAAGTTGAACGGTATACTAAGAGCCTTCAATATCTCCGTTGAGGGCCGGGTCGGCTCTAGCCTTTGTGAGCGGCGGCCAGTTTTTGCCAGTCCTCCTGGCTAACTTTGCGCAGGAAGTTGAACTGACCGGCCCCCTGGAGCCATTCTCCACCATCGATGGTGACCACTTCGCCGTTGATGTAGGCGCTCTCGTCGGCCAGCAGAAAAACGGCCAGGTGGGCCAGTTCCTTTTGGTCTCCGAATCGCTTGAGCGGGTTTTGAGCCTTCATCACGTCAACCAGGCGTGGGTCAGGAGCCAGGCGCTCGACGGCACCCGGGGTGGGAAACGGTCCGGGAGCGATGGCGTTAAAGCGGATCCCTCGCCCCCCCCATTCCACAGCCAGGCTTCGGGTCATGGCCAGAACCCCGGCTTTGCCCATGGCTGAGGGGAGCACCCATCCCGAGCCCGTGCTGGCGTAGGTGGTGACGATGGAGAGGACCGTGCCGGGCCGCTCTTGTTTGAGCCAACGGCGACCGCAGCCAAGAGTGACATAGGTGGTGCCGTGGAGGACGGTGCCCAGAACAGCATCGACAGCCCGATGAGAGAGGGTCTCTGAGGGAGCCGCAAAGTTTCCGGCGGCATTATTGACGAGGGCGTCAAGAGGGCCGTCTTCCCAGATGGTAGTGAGCATCTGATCGACCTTTTCCGGGTCCCGAATGTCGCAAGAAACCGTTTGCACTTGGCCGCCGTGCTTTTCGAGTTCGGCCTTGGCTTCATCCAGTTTTTGCTGCCGTCGACCCGCTATCCAGAGGTTGGCGCCGTAGCTGGCGATTTCGTGGCTCATAGCTAGCCCCAGGCCCGAGCCGCCGCCAGTGACCAGGACCGTCTTGTCTTTCAGGAGATCTTCTTTGAACATGACGGGGGGTTCTCAGCCCGGCCGGCCGAGCCCTTTAGAAGACCAGGCGACCGCCAGGGGGTGACAGCTTGGGCCCGAACGAACCTCGGGTGAGGCTGTTCCTAACCACGGTCCTTCTCCTGCTCACGTCGGTGGCCTTCTCCGATGGTTTGTCTTTTCTGAAGGAGGAGTTGTCAGAAGAAGACTACCGGGCCTACCGAGACCGAGCCGTGTCTGGTGAGGTCGGTTCTTTGGAGGGTCCCGAAGCCTACCTTCGTCCCCACCAACGAGCGGCCTTAATCGTTAGAAGAGGACAGCAGCAACTCATTCTTCAGAGCAGCTTTCCCGGTGACCTAAGCGATTTTTCCTGGGTCGTGCCTTTGCCGGCTCGGCCTGAGGTTGACCCGGTGGATGAGCGCTTCTTCGACTACCTGATAGCCTTTAGCGAGGAACTGCTTGGTCTCCCTCTGCCAGGTCTACCTGTGTATACCAATGTCAGCGGGGTGATCGAGAGAGAGAGCTACGGGGGAGGAGACGTCAAAGTGATCGAGCGAAAACCGGTCGGTGTCTACGAGGCTACGGTGCTCGAGGCTTCCAAACCGGAGAGCTTGAGAAACTGGCTCAATCAGAACGGCTATTTTCTTCCTCGCTCGGCCTTGGAAGCCCTGGACTACTACGTACAGAAGAAGTGGTTTTGGGTTGCCTTGAGAATTCCGCCCGAACGTCGCTCGCCCGGTGTTGCTGAGAAGTTGGCTCAGGGTAGATTGATGCCGGTCAGGTTTACCTTCGAGGCTGACGAGGTGACCTACCCCATGATGCTCACTGCCAGTCAAGGAGAGGCCACTCGAGTAGCCCTCTACCTGATCGGCAACGATTATTTCCAGGTGCCGGGATTCACCTACTATGGTCTGAACCGAATCGACCGGGTCGACCCGGCCCGTTGGTCGGGTCTGGCTGGGTTACTGAGACCAGGTGACCGGCTCTCGGTCCTCTACGCCACCATTGAGCACGAAGGGCTCGAACAAGACCCGCAGGCGTCGAGGGCATCGGTCGGGGACCCAGCCCCCTACTATCAGCCACCCAGCCATTCCCGTATTAACCCGGCCATGGTCTTGCTGGCCGTCCTGGTGACTTTCCTGGTTCCGCTAGGCAAGTGGCGTTGGGTGGGGGTGGGTCTGCTGTTGGTGTCGTCGTTGGCCGCTCCCTTTTTCTTAGACCGCCAGGCCCACAAGACTGTTCGGGAATGTCAGGCCAACCTCAAGAGTCTCGGCAACGCTTTGGAACTTTACAGCACCGACTTCTCCGGGCTCTATCCACCGGAGCCCGAGCGGTTGGTTCCGAGCTATCTAAAGACCCTTCCCCGTTGCACCACTTCCAGGAGAAAACCTTATTTTTATGCCGTCGCCGCCGCTCCTGACGCCTACACTTTGGCCTGCCAGGGGGATCATATGCTGGCCGGTATCCCTCAGCTAAAAGAGGGCCTTTATCGGGAGCCTCACTCCGCCGAGGAGACTCTCAAGCTGTGGCACCAGAGGATCAAAAGAGGCTACCCCTGTCCGAGCGATCCAGAGTAGGCCGTCCTAACGAGCCCGGGCGTCGCCTTGGCTTGATTGGAGAAACTCGTCGTAGCTACCCTCAAAGATCTGGATGCGACCGTCATCGACTTTGAAGACGCGGTTACTGACGGCTTTGAGAAAGTGACGGTCGTGGCTGACCAGGACGATGGTGCCCTCAAAATCTTGGAGGGCTTCCAAGAGAATCTCTCGCGACTCCATGTCAAGGTGGTTGGTCGGCTCGTCGAGGATCAAGAAATTGACCGGGCGAGCCAGAATTCGGGCCAGCACCACCCGGCTTTTCTCGCCTCCCGACAGGATTGAGATCCTCTTTTCGACCTCGTCCCCCGAAAACAGAAAGCAGCCTAAGAGAGTGCGCACCTGGCCCACGCTGGCCAGGGGCATCGCCTCGGCCAGCTGCTCATAGACGGTCTTGGCCGGGTCGAGCAGATCGAGCGAGTTTTGGCTGAAGTAACCGACTTCCAGGCTGGCACCCAGCTTGAGGGTTCCTTCAGTCGGTTCGGTTTGCTCGGCCATCAACTTGAGCAAAGTCGATTTTCCTGCCCCGTTGACTCCCACCACGGCCACTTTGTCCAGACGCTCAACCACACCCGTGAAGTCTGAGAAAACCGGCACGGGGCGTCCGTCAGGTCGGTGCCAGGTTTTGCCGAGTCCGTCCATTTTGACCACCTCGTCACCGCTGCGAGGAGGCGTCTGAAAGACGAATTTAGCCCGTTTAGCCTGCTCAGGAATCTCGACCATCTCAATTTTCTCGAGCTTTTTCACACGGGACTGAACCTGGGCAGCATGGGAAGCTCTGGCTTTGAAGCGCGCGATAAACTCCTGTTCCTTCTGAAGCATACTTTGCTGCCGCTTGTGGGCCGCCAGAAGCTGCTCGGTGCGCAGCTCGCGCTCGTTCTCGTAGAAGTCGTAGTTGCCCGAGTAGACGGTCATGGTCTGGTGGGCCACCTCTACGATTTTGGCCACCACCCGGTTCAGGAATTCCCGGTCGTGACTGGTGAGAACCAGCATCCCACGATAGGAGGCGAGCCACTCTTCCAACCACATGATCGACTCCAAGTCGAGGTGGTTGGTGGGCTCGTCCATCAGCAGAAGGTCCGGGTTTTGAACCAGCACGCCAGCCATGGCGATACGCATCTTCCAGCCGCCGCTGAAGCTCTCAAGAGGTAGCTTCTGATCTTCGGGCCCGATACCAAGGCCGCTGAGGACGGTCTCGGCTTTGATCTCAACTTCATAGCCACCGGCGGAATCGAACTCGGTGCGAAGGTCTCCATAGCGTTCCAGCACCCTGGTCATCTCGTCTTCGTCTAGCTCCTGCTCAAGCTGGCTTTCGAGTTGGGTCAGCTCTTCCATGATGGTTTTGAAGCCGGTCATCTCAAGCACAGCCCCGAGGGGGCTACCCCCCGTCATTTCGCCCACATCCTGTGAGAAATAGCCGACCCGAGTGTCTGAGGGGAACGAGATCTGGCCTTCGTCGGAACTCTCTTCGCCCACGATCAGGCGAAAGACGGTCGACTTGCCAGCCCCGTTGGGACCGACCAGTCCCACCTTCTCGCCAGGGTTGACCTGGAAGGTCGCGTCGCGAAAGAGGGTTCGTCCGCCTTGCAGTTTAGAGACTTTGGATAGGTGAAGCACGGGCGCCTAGTTAGACCTCTTGGCACAGGAACCTCCCGAAGGTTGGTGAAGTTTAAGGTTGCAATGCTCCGCTCACTCATAGCGCTTTTGAAGGGTCCCGAGAAGGTCGACGCTGTGGCCGACGTGGAGATCTACACCTGGAAGACCTGCCCCTACTGCTGGCGAGCCAAGCGTTTGCTGGCTAAGAAAGGGTCGAGTTTCGTCGAGCATGCCATCGATGGTGACGATATGGCCCAGGTGGCGATGGCTGAGAGGGCCGGCGGAGTTCGCACCGTTCCCCAGATTTTCATCGACGGTCACCATGTCGGGGGCTGCGATGACCTGCACGCTCTGGAGAAGAGTGGGGAACTCGACTCTCTTCTTACCCGGATGAGTCAACAGGTCGTCAAGCGATAAGATTGGCTACGGCCTGGGCGGCCGTTTCAAAATGAGCCTCCTGACTGAAACCACTCTTCTTTCTGGGCTTGAAGTCATGATTGCCGTCCTCTAGCCAGACGAGCCTGATAGCCGGGCTCAGGGTATAGCCCTCCACCTCTTCTCGGTTGCCAAACGGGTCTCGCCATTGTGTCCATCCAGGGGCTGTCGCTCCCCGCTCCTGCCCCGTGGGCCAGCACCAGAATGGGCCCCTGGCCTTCGTCTCGAGTGATCACAGACTGGGAGCCTCGTCAACCGGTCCGTCCGAGAAGTTGGCCTGCTCGCGATGAAGCACATAAAGGTGAGCTTCGTGTTTATAGGCCAGGCCTAGCTCAAAGCGGAATTCGGTGCCTTCAAACGCAACTGGGACTGGCTCAGTCAGTCCCTCGACGGTGACTTCCGGCTCGGGTAGCAGGCTAGCCGACCCAAAGGTCATTCTCAACCGAGCCAGGGGGATGCCGGTAGGACTGCAGACGAGATAGCTGCCGAAAGCGGCCGACAAATTCAGGTCGTGGTTCCCCTCGGGCGCCTCCAGTCGGAATCGGACTCGCCACAACACTCCTACCCAGATGGCCAGGCCGAGAAGGACCAGGCCTGAGACCAGAATCAGGGTCATCATCACTCTTGGGAAACTGCTGGCCTGAACTTTGACCACCAGCTTCTTCTGGAACTCGATCACTCGCTGGTTATCGTCCTCACCGAGGTCGTCGGCCTGCAACAGCATGAAACGCTCGATTTCGGCCAAGTTGGGGACATAGCGGACTCTCTCTCGCATTTCATCCGAGAAGGAAGGGCGAATGGGGCCTTGCTCGAGGTCGGCCTCGGCTAGCGACAGAACGACTTGAAGGCGCAGGTCACCCTCCAGCGAGGGAAGCCATTTGGCGAAGGGGTCGGCCATCATCCTCCAAAAAGAGCGGGAAATGGTAACCGGTGTGTCGCGAAGGCTGACCACGAAGAAGTCGAGGCTGGTCTGCTGGGGGCGAACACTCAAGCTTTTAGGCACCACCGGGGGGTTGAGGGTCACCCGGCCAGGTTTTTCGTAATCGTTGGGAACGGTGAGTCGAAGGCGAGCTTGCTCTAGCCTCCCGTCGACGATCTCCCAACCTTTCAAATTGGACTGAATCTTGAACTTGATGCGCCCTCTTAGCCTCTCACCTTCTTGCAGCGTGATGACGGTGGCTCCCCCCTCTTGGCTGGTCTTGGCTCGGTTGGTAGGGTCCTCGTAGACCATCTCCCGGTCAAACTTGAGCACTGTTTCGCCTCGACTGCTATAGAGGGGGCGAAACAGAACGCCGCCGTAGCCGGTCTTCTCCTCGACCGAATCCGAGAGGGCCTCCATCCAAGGCAGGCTGTCGTCTTCTCGGGTGTGAGCCAGAAGATACAGAACCAGGGCGTCTTTGGCCTGGTTGTCAGGGTTGGCCAGCGGGAAGAAGTAGACGTGGCTGAAGGAGGGACTACTTCGGAGACGTTGGTAGAACTGGGCGTCAGAAGTGTTGCCGCTCAGATTGTTCTCATTGTCGGTGAGGAGCCAGGTCAGCACGGTTGGTGCGGTTTGACGGTCAGCGTGAGCTAAGGTCAGGTCGAGGGCTCGAGCCATGTCGGTAGCCCCCGCCCCCGGGACCGGGAGCGTCTGGGAGGACCATTGGCCCAGAGCCAAGGGTCCCATTGGTCGGCGCTTCTCGAGAGCGTCGGTCTTGGCATCGGAAAACGGTTGAACGATGACCAGGTCGTCGGCTGCGAAAAACTGGTCATCAGCTTCCAAAAGCCGAGCTAGGAAGGAGGGGATGGAATCGGTCCAGCGGGTGCTCTGGCCCTCCCTGATGGCGTAGCCCCGATCGCGTAGGCTGCCCGACACGTCGAGCATCACGATATGGAGGACCGGACCCTCCAGCGGTCTATCGGCCCAGGCTGGCAGGCCCAGCAGAAGCAGGCAAAGAAGAAATCTCCTCAATTGAGCTCCCGTTCAACCGCTACCACCTCGCCTTGAGGCCCGGCCGCGAAGACTCGGGAGGGGCCGACGACCGGCGGTGCCGGAAGACTTCCCTCGGTGGCAAAGAGTCGCTGGGAGAAGGCCACATCGAAATCGTTTCCGGCCAGATTCACCTGATAAAGGGTGCCGTCGTTACTGAGTAACACAGCCTCCTGGGCGGCTACTATCGGTTCGCTGGTGCAATAGAGAGGGACCTCGAGTTGTTGGCTTTTTCCCGAGCGCAGATCGATTTTGCGAAGGGTCTTGCCGTGACAGGCCAGCAGCAGCTGATGAGAGGCGCCGATAGCGAAGGGAGCTTCCCCGACCGGCTGGGCTACTGCCGTTCGTACCAGGCCTCGACGAGGATACACCTGATAGAGGGTGCCGTCACTAGACGAGACTAGAGCGAATGGACCCCGACCGAGAATAGTGGCGGGGGCTAAGCCCTGTTCGATGTGGTCTTCGCCTACTAGTTGGCCGGATTCCAGGGCGTAGCACCAGATTTGCCCCTCAGGAGTGGCTACCATCAAGTGGTGGTCCACGAAGGCCAGAGCCGCTTGAGAGACGGCTTCGGCTGTCGGGGTTCGGGTCCAAAGATGGTCGACGGTGGCTGCCTGCCGATTGCGAAAGACCGTGATGAGGAGGCGCTCGTCGTGGCGGGTGGCGGCGGCCGCATAGGCACTTCCGTCGCAGGCCAGGTGAGAGCAAAGCTCGCCTTTAAGAGGCAAAACTCCCCGGCGAGGATTGGCCCCGGGGCTGATTTCCAGCAGATCGACCAGGTCGGCGACTACGAGCTTTCCGGTCACGGCCACCAGTAAAAGGCCGTCGAGGGCTACCGGGGACGCGACCACGTTTTCCAGGCCGGGCAACCTTCCGTGGAAAAGGGGGAGACTGCTTCCTTCCTCAAAAATTGAGACGGAACCCTCACGACTCAAACCCACCAACAGTCCGCTGACAACCAGAGGAGCACAGCTGATGGGGTGGTCGAGTCGAGCCGTCCAACTGTCAGGGCGGGCTTGAAACTTCAGGCGGGAGGTGAGGGCGAGGGAGCTGTGCTCGCCCCCTCGACTTTGCCAGTTGAAGGCTTCAAAAGCTTGGCCGCAGTGGCGACAGATTCGGCTTAAGACCCGATTGGCCGTAGAACAGGCAGGGCACAGCACCACCGGCTTGCGGCGACAAGGGCAGACCTTATCCCGGGGGTTGACCGAACAGTCCGGACCGATCGGGGGATAGGGGCACTCGAGGGCCTCCTGGGCCACGACTTAGTTGAGGTCCAAGCGGCAGGCTTGGTCGATGATCTGTTCCATTTCCTCAGCGTCCATGCTGCGCACGTAGCCCAGCTCTTCGGCCAGATGGCGGCGGGATTTCTCTAACA
>CAYRFU010000115.1:0-18661 GCA_964423525.1 uncultured Burkholderiales bacterium
TCTTCTCCATCCTCTCCATCACCGTAACGGGAAATCGGACAAGAAATACCCCGGCATGGCCGCAAGTTAACTTGAACCGGGCCGTCCCTGGCGGGGGGGTGCAAGTCTAGGCGCAAGTTAGCGCCTCTACCCGGAGACTACTAGAATTAGCGTTAGAGGGCCGTTTTACCAAGATTGGAGTCCTGTTAGCGTTGCCACCGCGGGGGGAGCAGGCTAGGCTGGCCCGTGGGCCGGTTCGCCCGAGAGGAGCAGGCGAGACCAGGCCCTAGGAGCGCCAGATTGAAGGTTTCCTAATTTGAGCCAAAGAGCCGCTTCATCTCCAGCTCAGACTTTTTTTAGAGTGGAGCGCTATCATGGGGGTGTTAGGAGTCCTGACTCAACGTCCAAAAGATTGGAGCACTCTAGTGACGAGAAACCTCACAATTTTCCTCTTCCTGCTCTTCCTGGGCCTCCCAGCTGAGGCCCAAAGAGAACCCTGCCGTTCCGCCAGCCCTAGCAGGGCGACATGCGCGCGCTCGGTAAGGGCCTGCCCGCCCCCTCGGAGGAACCGCTCGAGACGTTTTAGCAACCGGGGGAGCTTCCTACGGGGCTTCAATAACGGTCGCTTTGGTCCTTGCTCGCAAGTCTTGAGGCCCAGTAGGAATCCCGCCTTTAACGTTGGCCGAGGAGGCTTTCTCCCAGGATTCAACGACGGGCGAAGGGCAAACTTTTTCAACAATTTTGGGGTTCTCCACTTCGCTCGCTACGGCCGGCCCAATCTATTCCCCTCTAGTCGTTCCTTTGAGACGAGGAGAAGGCGGGGTGGCAGGCTTTTGTCCTACGGGAGCAGCTCGCTAACAGTGGACCCTCACTCGACAACGATCCATAGTAACCGCGCTATCCTTAAAGACTACCTCGCCAGCAATAACTACAAGGGGGGGTTCTCGCTAGAAGATCCCGCTGCTCCCGGAAGTCGCTGGGTTCTTGGCTTTGACGGCACCCCAAGCTACCAGGTGGACGGAGAAACGGTGACTTGTACAGCCTCGTTCAAAGGAACCCTCGGGGACGACCCGACCGTCCACAATGTCAAAGTCAAGTTTACCATGAGCTTTGAGCAAGTGGACCTAGTGGAGATTATGGAAGTGAACGGGAACCTTAGGCATCGCGACTTTCGCAGCTAAGGTGGCCGGCACTGCAGACGAAGAAGAGAAGGCTCTTCACTCCCCGGTGCAGTAAGAGGGCGGGTGCGTTATCTGATTGTCTTTCTTCTCTTGCTCAGCCCCGTCTTGGCTCACCCCCCTCGGCTGGACCAGAATCTGAGACACTGGGAGTTCGAGGGCCAACCCGTAGAGATTCCCCACACCTGGAACGGTAAGGATGCCTTTCAAGAAGGTCAGCCTTATCGGCGAGGGGCCTTCCGCTACCAGCGTCGCTTGAACTTGAGTTCGGAGTGGCAGGGGCGGAGGGTCTATCTGGTCTTTGAGGGGGCCAACCAGGTCACGACCGTCTGGCTCAACGGGAGTAAAGTGGGAACCCACCGAGGCGGCTACACCGGTTTTCAATTCGACATTACCGACAAGCTGCGAGGCAGCGACTTGGTGGTGGTGGAAGTCGATAACCGCTACCATCCCGATCTTCCTCCCCTAGAGGGTGACTTCAACTTTTATGGAGGTCTCTACCGACCCGTTCGGCTGGTGGGTACTGCTCCGGTATCATTAGCGCCCGAGTTTTTAGTAGAAGGCGACGCCCAGGGTCGGCTGCGGGCACGGGGCTGGCTCTTGAATCACCTCCAGGGGGAGGCCCTCATTCGCCAAAGTCTGGCGGGGACGACCTGGGAGTTTGAGGTGCCCCTGCACGGGGAGAAGGTGGCTTTTGAGATCCCCGAGCAGAAGCTTACGATAAAACCATGGTCACCGTCTCAACCTCGACTCTATCCTTTGACGACCGAGGTTTGGCATCAGGGTCAACTCATGGACCGGACCGAAGTGTCGATAGGGTTTCGCTCGGTGGCTGTCGACCCCGACCGGGGCTTTCTTCTCAACGGTGAGCCTCTCCAACTGGTGGGCGCTAATCGGCATCAAGACCGGTCAGGGCTCGGGAATGCGCTCGAGGAGCGACATCACCACCAGGACCTGCGGCTGCTCAAAGAGGCTGGTTGCAATTTCGTTAGGCTGGCTCACTACCCTCAAGCTTGCTCGCTACTAGAAGAAGCTGACCGGTTGGGTTTACTCATTTGGGAAGAGATCCCGATCGTCAATCGGATCACTAACACGCCGGCCTTTTTTGATCAGAGCGAGACCATGCTAGTGGAGATGGTCCACCAGCACTACCGCCACCCGTCGGTGGTGATGTGGGGATATATGAACGAGGTGACCCAGCGGATGAAACCCGAGGAGTTCGACCAGGTTACCCGCCTGGCCCGTCGGCTGGAGGCTCGAGTCAAGAAGGAGGACCCGGCTCGGCTGACCGCCATCGCCCTTTCTGGGCCCGAGATGAAGCTGGCGCCTGAGGTGGCTGGAATCCCCGATATCCTGGGCTTTAATCTCTATTATGGCTGGTACTACGGAAACTTCGCAGACTTGGGACGCTTTCTAGATGACTACCACCGGGACCATCCCCACCGTCCTCTCTTCGTGAGCGAATACGGAGCTGGCAGCGACGAGCGGGTCCACAGTCAGAATCCTGTCCGGTTCGACTTCAGCGTCGAGCATCAGCAGAACTGTTTCCACCAGAGCCTGCCTCTTCTGTTAGAGCGTCCTTACCTGGTGGGCAGCGCCGTTTGGAACGGATTCGACTTCGGGTCTTGGGGACGGCAAGATACTCGTCCGACCCTCAACCAGAAGGGTCTCTTCTTTTTTGACCGACGGCCTAAAGACGTAGCCTACTATTTTCGGGCTCTGTTGAGCGCGGAGCCGTTTGTGCGACTTGACAGAGAACGCCTTCGTCGTAAGGGAGAGGGTCGGGTCTCGGCCTATACCAATCAGCCCAAGGTGGAGTTGTTCCATCGGGGCAGGAGTCTGGGGTGGCAAGACACCGCCAACGGAAGGGTTAGCTGGGAGGTTGACCTGGAGCCTGGACTGCACCCTTTCACGGCCCGGTCAGGAGGGCTTGAGGATTCGATCGTCATCGAGGTCGAGGCGGGAACGGCTATCAATTGTGGGGCCTCCTTTGAGTTTATCGGTCCTGAGCGGGTTTGGTCGCAGGACAGTGAGGTTCAAAGCGGGGAGGTCGTGGCCACCAAACGGAAGATCGCCAAGACCGACCTGGAGCCGCTTTTTCAAACCGCCAGAAAAGGAGGACTCTATCAGCTTGAGACAGCGGTAGGACCGGTCTCGCTGCGGTTGCTCTATGCGGGATTCGAAGAAGAGCCGTCGGAGTTCCCCGTGAAGGTGAACGGGAGAGTCGTAACCCGGCTCTCACCCTCTCCCTTTCAAGCTGGTGAGGCGGTGGTGACAGTGGAGAGTCCGGGCCTGTTGAAGGTCGAAGCGGACGGTCCTTTGTGCGGTCTGGCTATCCAGGATAGCTGAGCCGGAACACCGTCTTTCCAGGTTCGCTCTCGACTAGGTCCAAGGTGGCGCCGTGGCCGTCCGCGAGCTGACGGGACAAGGATAATCCTAGACCGGTCCCTGAGCCGACCGGTTTGGTGGTGAAAAAGGGCTCGAAAATGCGCTCAGCCACCTCCGCTGAAATTCCCGTCCCGCTGTCTTCCACCTCAAGACCACGATGGTGACCCTGCTCGAACGAGCGCACGGTGACCCGACCATCTTGGCAGCCCTTGACAGCGTCGCGAGCATTGAGAAGAAGATTGGTCAAGATCTGCTGAACCTCCCCGGCGTTGGCTTTGACCGGCTTGAGAGGGGCGAGTTCGCAAACCAACTGAAGCTGATCGCGCTCCAACAACTTGGCCAAAAGCTCGATCGAGTCTTCGGCCACTTTGACCAGGTCGACCGGAGCTAGACCTTTACCGCTGTTGCGGGAATAGTAGAGCAGATTCTCGATGCTCGATTGGGCCCGTTTGGCCTGCTCTGCCAGGGATTCCATTTTTTCGAGCGCTTTGGCGGGGTTGTTGTCGAGATAGCGGCGGGCCATATCGAGGTTGAGGAGTATGGAGGCGAGGGGCGTGTTGAGTTCATGGGCGACCCCGGCCGCCAGCTGGCCCACCGCCGCCAACTTACTGGACTGGACCAGTTGAGCTTGCGACTCTTGGAGTCGCTGATAGGCGTTCACGTTGTCCCAGGCGGCTCCCATCATAAAACCAAGCAAACGAAGAAAGTTGGAGGGACGCCGGCTCAATTCGGTAGGTCCCGAGCTACTCACCAGTAAGCCACCACTCACCTGGCCGCGGGCGTGGAAAGGGAGGGCTACCAGGCAGTTCTCCCCCGGCCACAAAGGTGAAAATCGAGTCCGATCGAGCTGTTCAAACACGACCGGCTGACCTTCTTCGAGAACCTGAAGGAGAAGGTCACTGGGCTCAATGTCCAGGCTTGACGGCTGCCGGTAGAGCACCTCCCACTGACTTTGATGGCAGCCAGCTAAGACCAGGGAATCATAGGGACCCAACATTTGCTCGAGACGAGGAAAAAGCTGCTGAAGTTCGTGAGCTACCACCAGGTCGCGCGCGTGGTCGACCAACTGCTCAAGTTGAAGAGCCCAGCTTTCCGCTTGAGCCCGGGTCTGGCTTTGATGTTCGAGGGAATGCTCGATGGTCTCCATACGGAGGCTCTTCTCGAGGGCCAACCGACCTTGAGCCGAGGCTAGTTGCAGCCAGGTCAGTTCATCGGCTGTGAAAGGCGGACCCGCTCGACGACCCACGTACAGAACACCGTCCGGTCCCAGAGGGATGGCCACGGCTCGTTGGTCTTCGGGAAAGAGGGTCGCTTTGCCCGGGTCACTGGAACGGGTGCATCGCGCGCCGAGGGCGTGGGCCTTTTCCACCAGAGGCTCTTGGAGGCCGAGTAGCAAGTTGTCGCTATCGGGTCCCTCCGGTCCCCACAGGACCAGACCGTCGCCTCCACTGATGAAGACTCGCACACGGCTGGTCTCGGGCGCGGCTGGAACCAGGGCGGTCAGGCAGGTCACCACCTCGGCCACAGTTTGGCAACCTTGCAGACTGACCGAGAGATTCTCGAGCCGCTCGAAATCGAGCGCCTTCCCCTGAAGAGTGCCGTGAACCTCGGCCAGATGAGCTCCTGTCGAGGACAACTCTCGCTCGGCTCGTTCCAGCTGCTTTTTGAGGAGGCTGGAATCGTCTAAGACAAGCCTTTCTGAAGCTGTGTGGAAAGCCCATTGGAAGGGAGCTGGCGGGCTCTAGTTGGACAGTGACCACCGTGGCCACCACCACGGCTAGCAACTCGGTCGCCCCGGAGCGCCAGGCTGAATAGAGAAGGCCCCGCAGAATCAGAGCCACCAGAGCGACGCCAACCACGACCGGCAAGGGAGTCAGTAACGCCAGACTCAAGTAGCAAGCGGGGGCCGCCCCTACCAATCCTCTGTCCAGTTGGGTGGCGCTCGACTCCAGCACCACCGCCGCCAGGGCCAATACGAAAAGCGTTAGACTCAAACCGTTGAAGTCTTCACCTTTTCTCACGGCTGCCCTGGATGATTCTGGCAAGCTTTTGGCAAACTATAGTTGATAGGCTTGGGGAGGAGATGATGTGCGTCTAGCCGTCAAGGAAAAAGCGGTGACTTTGCTGGAGCTTCTGATCGCAGCAGGGCTCTTAGCTTTATTGCTATTGCAGGTCTACCAGCTTTTTCTGGTCTGCCTCCGCCACCAACAAACGGTCCAGACATCCCTCGACCTTCACCGCTCCGGCCTGACAGGATTGTCTCGCCTGGCCTCTGAGATGACCGAGAGTCACCGCGATTCGGTGCGCTTTGACCCCTCTCCGACCACGGGGATCGTGTTCGCCTCCGCCCGGGACCGGCTCGGTCCAGATCGAAAGTGTCACTCGGGGCGCCTCCACCACCATCACTTACAACTATGAAGTCTCCATCACACCTATCACCTCGGTCCCAGGCAATCTCCAAGACATCCAGGTCACCGTCCGCTGGATGGAAGGAGACGAGTCTCGCTCCCTTTCGGTCGAGTCGTTTTTCTTGCCTTGAAGGACTTTCTTCCTCTGCGCCATCAGGCCGTCTTCTTTCGCCAGTTCTCGGTGATGATCAACTCAGGAGTGCCTTTGACCGAGGCCCTCACCTGCTTGTGTGATGCTCCGCCGCCGACGGGCGAGGTCGCTAATGAAGTCACCAGTCAGGTCTTCGCGGGCAGGATGCTCTCCCAGGCGATGGCCAAGACCAAGAGGTTTCCGGCCTATGCCGTCGGGATCATCCAGGTAGTGGAGAAGACGGGAGGACTGGCCAAAGCTCTGGACCATCTTGCCGATGCCGTCGAGAGGCTCGATTCGGTCAACACTCGGTTGCGTTCAGCTCTGACCTATCCGTGTTTTCTGCTGGTCGCCTCAGCGGTGCTGATCGCCACCATGATGTTTTGGGTCTTACCCGTCATCCAGCCGATCTTCGAGACGACCTCTATCGAGCTACCGTTCTTGACCAGGTTGATCCTCTGGCCCCACAAAGTTTTGACCGACCCGCTCGGGCAGCTGGTGGGAGGCCTGGTACTGGCCAATCTCCTCTATCTTGGCTACCAACTTTATCGAAGTTTGAACGAGGACAGCCAGGCCAAAGTCTGGGTCGATCGGGTGGTTCTCCGACTACCCGTTCTTGGCCGTCTCCTGGAGCGCTTGATCGCGGCCCGATTCAGTTTTGTTATGGCCCTGGCTCTTGAGTGTGGGCACCCCTTCCACAAGGCTCTGGCTCTCGGAGCTCAGGGGAGTTCTAATCAAGATTTTCAGGCGCGAGCCGAGTCGGCCATCCGTCTCCTCGAGACCGGCGAAACTCTGGCCGAGGCGATGGAGCAGTACACCCTTCTTCCTGGTGGGATGGTCAAGTTAGTGGCAGTGGGCGAGACGGCCGGTCGTCTAGGGAGAATTCTTCGTCTGGTAGCCAACTCGCTCGAGAGTGAACTCGAGCTGATCATCGAGACTCTGGTCAGTCTGGTTGAGCCGGTCATCTTGTCAGTGATGGGTGTCTTTGTTGGGGTCGTTCTGATAGGAACGTTTCAGCCTTTGTTAACTCTAATTTCTTCGCTGGCGTAGCACTTCTTCGTAGGCCGCCGTGACCACCGGGGCGGGCTCAAGATCGAGCTCTCTCAAGAGAGTGGCCTCGTAAAGCTCATACTGGCGAACGGCTTGTTCGGGCCGGTCGAGGGCGGCCAGGGCTCGGATCAAAGTTAAATGGGCATCCTGGTTGCAATGGTCGATGTCGAGCACTCGGTAACTCGTCTCCAGAGCGCGCTCGAACCGGTTGGTGGCCAGAGCGTTCTCGCTGAGCCGGGTCAGAGCGTCGGTGACCAGCCGGTCCATTCTAGTCCGGATGGGGTCGGCCCACTCCATGGTGCACCCTTCCAGATAGGGGCCACGATAGAGCCCGGCCGCCTTGCCCAAAAGTTCTAGCCCTTCAGGGGTGTCGCGACCCACCCTGGTGGCTTGTGAGAAAAGCGATTCCAATTCGTCCAGGTCGTGCCAGACGGGCAGCTCGGTGTCGAGCCGAAGAGTGCCCGATTGGCGCACAATGTAGTTATAGTCCTGACTGGCCGAGGGCCTCAGGTGGCTCCTGAGATGCGAGCAGGCGGCGTAGAGATTGGTCTTGGCCCGACCCGGCCAAAACGATTCCATGACCGCTTCCTCACCCACCGGTTTACCCCCCTGGGCGGCCAAGAACGCCAACAGGTAGCGGGTCTTCTGGCTCTTCCAGCCACGGCGGTCGAGATGCTCGTCACCCTGGTAGACTTCGAAGACCCCCAGGGAATAAAGCCGCAGTCGAGGCCCTGTTTCAGGATGCTCCTCGGGGGCCGAATCCTGGCCGCTGACCACGGCTAAGCGCTGCCTCCGAGACCTCTCGACCGCTCACGATACGGCCAAGCTGATTGGGAAATTGGAGGGCCAGTCGACTCAGATAGGGAGTCAGAGTCGGGCTCTGGTGACGACTCTGACTTTCGAGCAAGAGAGGCAGGAGCCAGCCGACGGAATTCATCAATAACGACAGATTGCCAGGCCGGAAGAGTAGCTCGAGATGACGCCCTAACTCGGCCTCTTCGAACCTTCCTGAGATCAGCCCTCGAGCTAACTCGGTTCGCCCTAAATCGTTACTAGAATCGAGTTCTCGACACCGCTCTAGCAGTTCGATGCTGGCTTTGTCCTGGGCGCGAGCCAGGAGGGAAGCGGCCGTCAGCCAGGCTGAGAGAGTTTGAGAAGGGCCCAGTGGCCCGGCCTCCCGACTGGCCTGGCGGGCCCACTCTGATGTCTTGGCGAACTCGCCCCGAATCAGGTGGAGTCGAGCCAGTTCGAGCATAGCTTTGACTGAGTGTCTTTTGGGGGCTACTTGAGCGATACTTTGAAAGGCTTGGGAGGCCCCCTCAAAGTCACCCCGTTCGATCAGACCCAGACCGAGGGAGGTCAGGCTTTCCCAGCGTCCGGGTTCGGCCACGGTCTTGAGGCCGTAGCTGCCAAAACGGGCCAGTTGCTCGAGTGCTGAGCGGATCTGGGCATACTGCTCGAGGACGTCACTGGGGAGTTCACCTAGATAGGGCTTGGTGGGGAGTAGAAGTTTTCTTTGAGCCAGGTCTGTGATGGCCGTGACGACCTCGCAAGCCATCTCCGAGCCATTCAGGAGTTCCTGGGCGGGCGAGGGTCGCTCACGAGGGTAGCCCAGCAGAGCGAGCATAACCTCAAGCTGGAGTAACTCCGATTCGTCGTAGGTGAATCCCAGTTCGCCGGCCAGTTCCCAGACCAGTTCCGCGGCGGCCGTGACCTGAGTCTGACCGCTGCCCATCTGGTGAGAGGCCCAAAGAGCCGCCTGCCGCACCGCTGACTCTGATTCTTGAGTGCGGGCCCGGCGTCGTCGCTCACCCAACAACCGTTCCACGGCCGTGACGAACTCGTCCATGTTGAACGGCTTTTTGAGGTATTCACCGACTCCCAGGCGGACCGCTCGGATGGAGTCTGCCTCGTCGGCGTAGCCAGTGATGACCATACTTTCGAGCTCGGGGCGCTCGGCTCGAACCTCGGCCAAAGCTTCGAGACCGTCCATACCGTCCATTCGCACATCGGTGATGACCAGGTCGAAGGGAAGTTCCCGGGCGTGCTCGATCGCCTCAAGACCAGAGGCCACCCCGGTCACCTCATAGCCTTCGCTCTCCAAGACCTCAACCAGGATGGTGCGCAGCGATTATTCGTCTTCGACGACCAGAATCCGTTCCACCCAGAGAGCTTTGCTCGGAGAGGGGCCCAAACCTTCCGACCGGGAGTAGGCAAGAAATTCGCAAGGTCCTGGCAGGCCTACGGCAAGATGGTGGCGCTATGATGAAGATGCAAGATGGTAGGAGGAAAGGAAATGGAGTATTTTTCCCAAGCTGAAGGTGAAATGAAGGAAAGTCCCCGCGGGCGGATTTCTGTCTCGAAAACGCCCGAGCCGGCACCCCCAACGACTCTCGGTCTATTGGCCACCCGCTCTCAAAGTGTTGGTTGGCAGCACCGTTTTGGCCAGCCGTCTTACGGTTACGTCCCCACAGCCGAGGTTATTCAGGGGATGCAACGCCTGGCCCGCCTGGAGCTGGCTCAGTGGAACGTCAACAGTCACTACTCGCAGCAATACCTACGAGACGTCGACTCCGTCTGCGACGGCCTGATCACTTCTCGAGTGTCGAGTTAGGTTAGTCTTCTTTTTGACCAGCACCAAGCATTCGAGCTGTGCTGTCAAAGAGACTGGCACCAAAACGTTCTCCGCTCTGGAAACCGTCTTTTAAGCCCTCAAAGCCTCCGCCCACGAATCCGGCCGGGGCGCGGACACCGGCGGCGAAGGCGATCTTGCCGGCCTGGCCCCCAGGGATATTGGCGGGTGTGACGGCGTCGGCCACGTTGTTAGCCGTCTTACGGAGTTGGCTACGTTGGTCTTCAGGCATCCGACTGAGGACGACACCGCCCTCAACCACGGCGGCGCCGCCTGCGGCTGCCTTCTCGAGTAAGCCCAGCTCCGGGGTGGCGAAATGAGCGACCCCAACACCCACAACAGCCATAATGGCTCCACTGATTCCAGCGCGGGCAACGTTGCGAGTGTTTTCCGATATTTCGAAACCGGCTAGACCGGCTTCAGCGGCTCCTTCGCTAGCTCCCGGAACAACTTTGAGAAGGGCTCCACCGATTCCCGAAATCATCTTGACAGTGTCTCGGGCGGCGCTGGTCAGTGGCCCGTAGGATGGGGTGAACTGTTCCTTGGGGCCTCGGTCCTCAGGGACTTCGTGCCGTGGGGCGGTAGCGACGGTCCCGGCTGGGGTTCCGACGCAGGCGGTAGGATGAGTGTGAATCATAGAAACCTCGTCTCAAAGTATGGCTATTCCCGGCTAGCTTAGCAAGGTCGACCCAAAAAACTCTGAAAGAAAGGTTAACAGCCGGACAAAAAGTTCGGCCCCACCTACCAACCCTCGGGGTTAGGGCGTCCACCCCCGTTGAGATAGGCACCGCGATTCATGACATAGTCGTGTCCGCTGACCTGGATTTGAGCTATGGTTTCATAGCGAAGGATGTCCTCCCAGGTCGCCAAGGCCTGGTCGCTGGCATCAGAAGCAGAGGCGGCTTCGAAGGCTTCCTGTCTCCAAGAGTGGTAGGCTTCAGGACTTTCAGGAGCCCCTATGGCTTCTCGCTGAGCCGGCAGGTGCTCAGCGGCCAGGGCGGAGGCTGCATCAGCCTGAGCCATCCAGAGCTGCTCCTTTTGCAGGTCGGGGCTAAGCTCGCCAAACTCCGGGCTTGAAACAAATTCGTTCAGCTGTTCCTCGGTGTAGGTCGTCAAAGCTTGTTGGTCGGCTTCCGTCACGTGCTCGACCGACTGTTGGAAGGTGTTCCACGAATCGGTCGAGGCGTCGAAATGTTCTTGAAGTTCACTCTGGCTGAGCGGCGTCATCTCGGTTGAGAGCCGGGCTCCCGAAATATCATCGACGCTGAGGAATTTACCTTTGTGGTTGTCGAAATTCCCGTCACTGGCGTTGAGAGTCTGGAACAGGTCGCCGTCCAGTAAAGTGTTGGAAGCCTCAATCGTGGCGTCCACTGTGGCGACCGGGTTCTCAGTCCCTTCGGGAAGCTTATCGTGAATCCGGCCGAACAGTTCAGCAGCCTCAGGGTCTGCCGCCTGGAAGGCGTTCCAGTCCAACTCCCCCGTCCGGAACGACTGAAAGTTCTGGTTCTCGCCCAGGCCCGAAATCGATTCCAGATCGGAGCGGTAGACTCGACTCTCGTCGGCAGGATTATCGGGCTTGCCCCAGGCAAAGGCTGTTCGGTTCTCGTCCAGGACGGTCAAAGCGGCTTGGGCCTCATCGTCGTAGACCGAGGCCGATCGACTCAGGTCGTCGACGCTGAATTCGAAGTTGCCGTTTTCGTCGAAATCTCCGCTGCTATTGAGGCGGTTAAGAGCGCCCTCGTCAGCCAGGACGGTCTCGGCCGCAAGCTCCAAACGGTCGGCCCGAGCGGCCGCTTCTTCAGCGGTATACATCTGCTCGGTCTCTGGATTGACCGAACGAGTCAGGTTTTCGAGGTAGCCATCCCGGTTCCAATCGCCGCTACTCTTGTCGAAGGCTCGCAGGCCGGAGTCAACGTTGACGCTGGCCCCTTCCTCAGGGCTTCCGGCTTGAGGGTCGGCAAGCCAGCTATACTCCTGGCCCAGAGTCTCGAGGGCCTCTGCTTGGGTCAGGCTTGGCTGCTCTTCGACCTGAGCTTCAGCCGGTGTTGGGCCGTCGCCGCTCTGGGCCTCAGCTGCGGCAGAACGGTCGCTGCTCGCGGAGGGTCCGGCAGGCACGACCAGCGTTTGGCCAGGATGAATCAAGTTAGGATTGTCGAGGTTGTTGACTTCGGAGACTTCAGAGATCAGGGCTTGGCCATGCTCACTATTCCAGTCGACATCTTGATAGCCTGAGTGCTCGCGGAGGATTCCGGTGATGGTCGAGTCTTGCCAGCTCTCAGGGTCCTCCGTCCAGGTTCCCACCGTCACCTCTTTGGACTCCCGTTCGCCATAGGGGCTCGGAGACTCGACGGCCGAGGTGTCGATGGCCTGCTTGCCGCTGGCTGGGGAGGTGTCGTTGCCGTTGGGTTCGGCGACGACGGCGTCGTTGGGCCCTGGCGTGGCGGTTTCCTGAGGTTGGGCCTGGTAAGGGGCGTCTGAGCGGACCGTCACTCTCTGTTGGGTTGGCTGCGTTGCTGTCACGGACATGGTCTCCTTGAAGAATAGATGTTACGCAAAGTTTACATCTGTTCCACGATTCTGACTGCGAAAATCCCGTGAGTTGCCGTCTAGTGGGGGTGAGCTGCCAGGTCGAACCAAAAGGTCGCCCCCTGGCCGGGTGAGCTGGTCACTCCGATTTCACCCTGGTGGGCTTCGACCGCTAGCTTACAGAAGGCCAGGCCCAGTCCGAAAGTGTGTTTGTGACCGCCCTCCAGTTGTCCGAACTTCTCGAAGATCCTTTGCTGGGACTCGGCCGGGATGCCGCGCCCCGTGTCTTCGACTTCGAACCGGAGTCGGTCTTTGACCGGTTGGGCTTTGAGCTCCACTCGCCCTCCGTCCTGGGGGAGGTGGCGTAGGGCGTTGTCACCAAGGTTTATCAAGACTCTTCGGAGCAAGTCAGGATCGAGAGTCCAGTGGAGCGAATCGGGGCAGCTCACCTCAAGGCTCACCTCGGGGCGAGCCAGGGCTTTAAGAACGGTGAGAGCGTCTTGGAAGAGGTCGGCCACCAGCACGGTTTCCAGGTTGGGCTTCAGGCAACCCGACTCAAGCCGGGTCACATCGAGGACCGAGGCGATCATCTCCAGCAGCCGGTCTCCGTTGGAGATGCTCCGTTGCAGGTAGGTTTTTTCCTGGTCATTGAGGCGATCGCAAGCCATCTTCTCCAGGAAGCGAGAGTAGCCGGTAATCGAGGTCAGTGGGGTCTTCAGATCGTGGACAATCATGTGGATCAGGCTTTCCTTGAGCTGCTCCAGTTCTACTTGTTTGCGGTAGCGCTGCTCTGATAGGTCGTAGAGCTTTTTCAAACGAACGGCGTTCTTGACTCTGAGAGCGGTCTCGGCCGTGTCGATCGGCTTGGACAAAAAGTCGTTGGCTCCGGCCTCGATGCCTTTGAGGCGCGAGGCTCGATCGGTGAGAGCGGTGACCAGAAGAATGGGGATGGGGGCGGTCTCCTCGGTGGCCTTGAGTTGGCGACAAACCTCGAAACCGTTAGGAGGGGGCATCATTACGTCGAGCAAGACCACATCGGGCTGGTGTCGGGTGACTCCTTCCAGAGCCTCCCTGCCGTTGGTGGCCTCCACCACCTGGTGCCCAGCCGCTTCTAACAGGTCGTAGAGAAGCTCACGATTAAAAGGTTCATCATCGACAACCAGCACCTTGCCAAGGTCGGTGAAGGTCACGAAAACTCTTCTTCCTGAGGAATTACAAAGGAGAAGGACGACCCCCTCCCGGGCCCGGGGCTGTCGACCTTGAGCTGACCTCGGTGCATCTCCACCAGCATTTTGACAATCGGGAGGCCTAAGCCCGTCCCCCCGATCTCGGTGGTTAGAACCGACCGTTCAAACGGTTGAAACAAGAAGTCTCGGTCCTCGGGAAGTCCAAGACCGGTATCTTTAACGGCCACCTGAACCCCCTCCGAGGTGGGATGAGTTTGGATGACCACGCGGCCTCCGGCCGGGGTAAACTTGATGGCGTTGTGAACCAGGTTGTAGAGGACCTGCCGCAGTCGGGTTCTATCTCCCTTGACCCCTTCGCAACAGGCTTGCTCGAGCTCGAGGGTGAGTCCCCGCCCCTCGGCCATGGGTGTCAGGCCCTCAACCACCTCGGCTACCAACAGGTCGAGCTGCACCCTCTCGAGAGAGAGGGGAAACTTGCGAAGTTCCAGTTGTGAAAGGTCGAGAAGGTCGCCGATCAATTCCACTAGATGGTCAGCGCTGGTTACGATGTTTTCAAGATACCTCTGCTGTTTGGCGGTTAGGGGGCCGAAGGTCTTCTCGAGCAAGATTTGGGAGAAGCCCAGAATGGAGTTGAGGGGAGTTCTCAGTTCGTGGCTGATATTGGCAAAGAACCTGGTTCGGGCGGCGTGGGCCTCGTGGGCCTCGGCGAGCGCTTCGCGGAGCCGTTCGTTGGTGGTGGCGTGGGACGCGATCTCGAGTCTTAGCTTCACCTCTGTGGAAACAGCCCCAGAGAGATCGGAGAGAAGTTGTAGTTCCTCCTCGGTCCAGGTGCGAGGGTGACCATCGATGGCGCAGAAGCTCCCTAAAGCCCAACCGTCAACCTCGATAGGGAAGCCGGCGTAGGCGATCACGCCGAGTTCTGAGATGGCCAGATTGTCTGAAACCAGGTCGTGACAGCGAGCG
Organism: uncultured Burkholderiales bacterium; assembly: GCA_964423525.1. GTDB lineage: Bacteria > Vulcanimicrobiota > Xenobia > Xenobiales > JADMJV01 > CAYRFU01. The sequence continues at coordinate 14,442 of CAYRFU010000115.1, forward strand.
TCTTCGATGATTAAAGGAGCCCCACTGGTCACCACGTACTGGCAAAAAGAATGGCTTAGGGGGGTCTCGCGGGTTTGGGAGTAGGGCTCGTCGAGTCCCACCTGGCTTTTGAAATACTGGCGTCGGTGGTCGACCAGGCTGACCAACGCGACCGGAACCGGGAGCGATTGTGAGGCTAACCGAGAGAATCGGTCAAAGCTCTCTTCGGGAGGAGAATCGAGCAAACCAGACTGCTCCAAGAGTCCCAGCCGGGTAGGATCGGTCAGGGGGGAGGGGCGGCAGCGATCGCATTCTAAAATGGGGTTTTTCACCGCCTCGCTCCTTCTCGGCCAGCCAGCGCGACCCCTACCGGGAGGACATCGATCGCAGCGAGCTAAATCTTTCTAAATGGGGAACTCCAGGATCCTGGTCGTCGAAGACGACCCGGACGTTAGAGAACTGTTGCAGCTTGAATTGGGGCAAGCCGACTATAGCGTCATCACGGCGGGCGACGGCAGGACGGGGCTTGAGAAGGCCCGCTCGGACCCTCCCGACGTCATCGTCCTCGATGTGGGCCTCCCAGACCTCGACGGTCTGACACTCTGCCGGGAATTGCGAAAATCCAGCAAGGTTCCGATTCTCATGTTGAGCGGTAATCGCGAGGACACCGATAAGATTCTGGGACTGGAATTTGGAGCCGACGATTACCTCACCAAACCGTACAATCCTCGGGAGCTGGTTGCCCGCGTGAGGGCTTTACTCCGACGGGCTCAGAGGTTTGAAGCCGAAGACGAGCGGGAGCAGTTCGAGTTCGGAGATCTTCACCTCGACAGGTCAACCCATCAGGCCCGAGCCTTTGGTCAAGTCCTTCCCCTCACGCCGATCGAGTTCTCTCTGCTGGAGCTCTTTATGCGTCGACCGGGCCGGGCTCTTTCTCGGCAGCAGCTTTTGGACGAGGTTTGGGGTCAGGATTTTGAGGGCGCTGAACGGACTGTGGATAGCCATGTCCGTAATCTTCGCAGCAAGTTAAAGGGCACCAGGCCGAGGATCGTCTCGGTTCGGGGGATCGGCTACAAACTTGATGTCTGACCTCGATCCCTTCTCGCCGGAACTCGATCTAGACGAAGGCCGAGCTCGTCGTCGCCAGGCTCTCAGGCGGCGCAGCTTCCAGTGTCTTCAGGTTCCCGCCCTGCGTCTGCTCGGGCTTGTTTTTCTTTGCCTCTTGGTGTTGCTTCACAACCGCTACGTCACCACGACTTTAAGCCCCGGCCAACTGAACACTCTTTCCCAATTCTTGATAGGCTATGGGGCCCTTTCCTGGCTTGCCATTGTCAGTCTCTATAACCGCTTTGACGAGGTCGGCTTGGTTTTTTTGTGTTTGGACCTGCCGGTCTGGTGCGTTGCCATCGTGGCCACTGGAGCCGACCAGAGCTGGCTCTTTTTTCTGCTCCTCGCCCGCGTGGGGGACCAGGCTAACACCCACTTTAGACGAGTCTTTCTGTTTCTCTGTTGGACCGTTTTGTGCTACTTCGTAGCCCTGCAGGTGGCCTTTCGACTTGGACACCCTATCGATTGGCCGGCCGGCCTCACCAAGCTGACCTGCCTCTTTTTGGGTGGCCTCTATCTCAGTTTCACGGCCTACACGGCTGAACGATTGAGAGACCGAACCCGTCAGGCTATCGACAAGGCCAGGTCTCTGATCGGGGAACTGGAGGCCGAAAAGCAGCGCTCCCAGCTGGCCAGTCGCTCCAAGTCCCGTTTTCTCGGTTTGATCAGTCATGAACTCCGAACTCCTCTCAATCCGATTCTGGGCTTCGCCCAGATGCTCAGCGAAGGGGTCGCGGGCCCACTCAACGACAAGCAAAAGCGCTATGCGAACTCTATCCAGAAGGGGGGACGTCGGCTGTTAAAGCTGGTCGACGAGGTCTTGAGCTTTTCCGAGGCCGACTCGGACTCTCTTGAACTGGAGGTCAGCCAGGTTTGCCTCGACCAGGTGGTGCGGTCAGCCGTCAATGGAATCAGCGAGCGGGAATTCTGTCTTTCTCTTCCTCAGGTGACGCCTCTGATGGGTGACTTCAAGCGCTTGGAGCGGATCGTCGAAATCCTGTTAGAAAGAGCCGTCGAGTTGGCAACCGAGCCAGCCCAACTCAGCGTGACCCTCCAAGAGACGGGCCGAGCCATTCGCCTAACCCTTCACGACCCTGGCACCATCCTCACCGCTAGTCAGGTTCAGCAGATGATGGCTCCATTCGAGAGAGAGCAAAACGGCTCAGGTCTCGGTCTCAGGTTTCCGATGGCCAGCCTTCTAGCTCAGGCCCACGGGGGTTGGGTTAGCGTCCGCTCCGACGAAAGAGGAACGAACTATGAGCTTTGCCTTCCCAGGGAGGAGCCTGACTAGCTGGGTTAGTCCTTCCAGTTCTCATCCAGAAGGGCTTCCACCGCGTCGTTGGCGTCATGCTGCAGCCGAACCAACAGACGCTGAGCCAGACTTGCCAGCTCCAAACACCTTTTCATCTGATCGAAGTCGTGGGTTTCGAGCCAATCCTCGAGAGCTTCAAGTGAGCCGTCGAGGGCCTCCAGAGCCAAGCCCGCGTGCTCTTTGAGGCCTTCATCTTCTTGGGTCGCTTGGGTTGGTAGGTCCTGATTATCTAAGGAGGTCTGCCACTGGTCCAGGCTTTCGCGAAAGACCGAAACGAAATCTGAGCCCTCCTCCATCGTCATTTGGCCGCGCTGTAGCCGGCCTAAGACATCGGCGATCTGATAGCCTGGGCCCGGCATCAGACGCCTTCGACTCGGTGAAACAGACCCGCTTCGAACCAACGAGGAAGGCTCTCGGTTAGCCTGGATTCTGCTCGAAAGTCGGCTCCGCAGGTCATTTTTAAACTCGGTTCAAGAGCCAGACCTTTGTGAAGAAGGCGCAGGAGGGCGTATTCCCGGCGCTCAAGACTCATTCGCCAAACCTCGTAATGGCGCCGGTAGAGGACCATCCAGCAGTCACTGCGTTCCAGCCAGGTCGGGTCGGGCTCCGGCTCGGGGCTTTGGAGATAGTTTTCGACGGGATGATGTAAAGCCACCAATCGCATCGTGGGGACGGGGATGAGGGCCAGATTGGCCCAGTCTCTCAGGGCCAAAGCTGCCCAGGCATCAGCCGAAAGGGGCTCTATCTCCTCCCCGTCCCCGACTTCCCCGATGGCCAGATCGATTTGAGCCAGGGCGACGGCAAAGCTCAGGTGGTTCAGACCTGTGACCTTCTTGAGAAAGCCGGGGAAGCCGTCTCGCATTCGAGTAATATTATAGAAGGTCGAAGGGTGATGGCGAACATAGAGATCAACCACGTCGGCGAAAACGGGACTGAGGAATTGAGCCACGTGGGGAAAGTCGTTGCGAAGGGCATTGATCAGGCGAGCCAGATAGCCATCACGATAGATGGCGAGCCGGGCCTCTCGCTCTTCGTGGTCGTCGTCCACCAGAACCCGGGCCAACTCTTCACGACTGGGGGGCTCCCGATTGGTGACGTAGCCAAAGACTGCCTCCTCTAGCTGGACTAGCTCAGCGGGCGGCGGCGGCACCTCACCGAGTTCACCCAAGAAGGCTTTCTCGACTCTCTCTTCTGGCTTTCTGAGCCTCGGCATAGACGACTTCGAAACTGGGGATATCTTCGTCCCCTTCCAGCAGGGTGGTGCGACCCCCTGTGCGAGCTTCGCACCTCCGGAACAGTTCCCAAACCCCCGGAGGGACGTGGTCGTTGTGGGTGTCGATACGAAAACGATCGGTCACCGAATGGCCGGCTAGATGCTGGTAGGCGATCCGCTCGGCCGGGATGGAGTCGATGTACTCCTGACTATCCCATCCGTGATTGCTGCAGCTGACAAAGACATTATTGACATCGAGCGGAAGGCTACAATCTGAGGCTTCCGTCAGACGCACCAAAAACTCCCATTCTGGCATCTGGGAGGCCTGATACTCGATGTAGCTGGAGGGGTTCTCTAGCACCAGGGGGCATTCCAGGAAATCCTGGATCACTCGGACCCGGGCAGCTACGTAGTTGAGACAGGACTCGGTGTAGGGAATAGGGAGGAGGTCGTGGCTGTTTCGAAGCTGGATTCCGGTGAAACAGAGGTGGTCACTCACGATTTTAGCTCCGATACGCTCCTTGAGTCGCTTTAACTTCTTGAGATAGGTGAAGTTGTCTGACGTCAAGTACTTTTACCGATCAGCGACAACTATTTTTACCGATTCCA
>CAYRFU010000116.1:0-5610 GCA_964423525.1 uncultured Burkholderiales bacterium
AGCCCCCGATGTGATGGCCCAGATCGTGAAAAAGAACGCTCGCGCTCTGTGTCAGACCGCCTGACCTACCAGGCAGATTTCTCGACTCGGCACCACGATCTCGTCGCCCTGGCGAAAGGGATCGAACAAAGCTAAGGCCTTTTCCCACGGGACTCGGCCAGAGAACTCTCCGACCAGAAACCGCATGATCGCTTCCCGGCACTCCCGCCGATCGGGAATCCGCATCTCACTAGGGAACTCGATCACCCGGTTGTGGCTAAAGCAGTCTTCGAAGAGGGCGCGGATCTCTTCTCCGCTCCGATAGGGGCTGCTCAGGCCAGCCATCTCCAAAGCTCTGTCCTGGAGGGCTCCGGGCCCATCACCCGAGCCACCCACCACGGCCAGAACGACACCCCCAAGGGCCAGGCGCCGTTTCATCTCGGTCAGTTCCTGCTCCAGTTCGTCCACATAATAGAGAACATGGTGGCTCAGGATCAGATCCAGCTGGCCCGGGGGTAACCCCCCCAGGTGGGTAGCGGTGACGATCGGGGAGTCGGTCCAACTCTCCAGTCTCGTTACCGCTTCCTGAAGGACCCCTTCGACCGGCTCGACCAGTCTCAGGTCGAGTCGGTCGGGGCCTTCGCCCAGTCGCTCCAAGACCTGGGCGGTGAAGCTGCCGTTACCGCAACCAAAGTCGAGTAGGCGAATCCGCTCTTGAGCCTTGACCTGGTTCAAAAAGGGACTCCAGACGGTCAATGTTTCGGCCCGCTCGCTGACGTGGTCCTCAAAGAACTGATAGACATCCTGAAGCTCGGAAAAATCTTTGCTTCGACCCGGCAGCGACTCCATCTCCTCGAACCTTCTGCGAAGGCCAGAAACTTCCTTACAGAAAGGGAAGGGCGGCCGGCCTACGCGAAACGGCCAGAGATGCAGCCGACCCCTCAGATCCCGGGATTGACCGACATCCAGGAAATCGGCAGAAATCAGCTGGTCATCGGCTATCGAGCTCGACGAGGCGAGAGAACTTTGGTTCTCGAGGTTTTTCGTCCCGATCCCAGCGACGAGCCTGGGCGGCGCGAATTTTTTCGACTCAGTTCTCTCCAGTCCCGGCTGGCCTATCCCGGCATGCCCGCCGTCATTGAAAGCGGTTGGGTCGACGGACGGCCTTATCGGGTGCGAGAGTTTGTCGAGGGCCGACCGGTTTCAGGTCTGTTAACTGACGGGCCTCAGTCAGACGACCGTCTAGTAGCCCTGGCTCAGGGGGTCGCCTCGACACTGGAAGCTCTTCATCGTCGCCGGGTTATTCACGGCGAACTGTGCCCCGACTCCCTCAGAGTCGACCGAGCTGGCTTGTTTCGATTTCTCGACGCCGGCCGCGGCCTACCGGTGGGGAGTGATTTCCCCGAGTCTCAGAGGTCGATGGCCTGGCCCTATCTGGCTCCTGAGGCCCGCCAGGGCGGTATGGCCACCCCAGCGGCCGATGTCTACAGCTTGGGAGCGATGTTGGCCGCCGTAGCCTGTGGCCGTCCACCCACCGAGTCGATCCGTGAGGATTTTCTGGAACGGCGCAGCCAGCCTCTTCGACCTGCCCTGACCAGCTTGATCCTGACCATGGTTGCCAGCGACCCGAGCCATCGCCCCAGTGCCCGTGGTGTCTTGGGCAACCTGGTTCGGCTCGATGAAATCGATGCTTTGGCGCGACTCGGTTGTTGGACTCCCGAGCCCTCCGAGGGAGAAGATTCCCATCATGCTTATCCTCTTTGCGGTCGAGAACAGGAGTTTTCTCGGCTCAATCAGGCTTGGCAAAGAGGTCCCTCGGTGGTGGTGGTGTGCGGACCGCCGGGCAGCGGTCGGGCTCGTCTTGGCGAAGAACTGAGGAGAGCTGTCGAAAAGACGGGAGCACCCGTCTCTCACGATCCTCAAGGTGCCGAAGGAGGTTTGCTCCTTCTTGACGGTCCCCCCCGGCAGTTCGACTCGCCTCGTCTGACGGTGTGTCGTCTCGATAAGGCTCCCGAGGGTGACTACGAGGTGATCGAGTTGGGCCGTCTCAATCCCTCCGATGCGGTTCGCCTGGCCGGAGCCTATCTGGGGGGGAATCCGCCGGTCTCCCTACGCCGCTGGCTGCTGGCCAGTGGTGGGATCTTCCCAGGCGACCTGTTAAGTCGTTTAGATGAGGCCTGCGCCGCCGGGACCCTCAGACCTCACTGGGGTCGGTGGGTCTTCGATGACGAGAAGCTCCCGGAGACGTCCACCACCGTCACGGTGTCCTCTCGCCCCACCCCCAGAGCCCGGCCCCCACAGGCCGAGGAACTTTATGAACTGGTTTCTCTCTGGCCTTTCGCTCTGGAGCAGGAGCAACCCGTTCCGTCCTTGCTGCGAGCCTTCGAGTCGACTCTGGCCTGCCGCCACGTAGCGATTCTTAACCGCTCACTTCAGCTGGTGGCGGCTTCTTCCGCTGGAGATTTTCCTCTTGACTTGGTTCGCTCGGTTTTAGGGGCCGGTGAACCGGAGTGGCGAGCCCCTTCCATTGTGCTCCCGCTGCGCTACACCGGGTTGGTTCCGGGAGTTTTGGTGTTGGTCTGGTGGGAAGAAAATTTTCCTGAAGAGCCCGGGACCATGGTGGAACTGCTTAGAGCCGTGACAGCCCCTCTGGCTGTCAGTCTGGGTCAAAGCTCGGCCCTGACCCCCACCGAACTTGACACTCGTCGTCTTTCCCAGGCTTTGGAGGCCCTCGCCTCAGCCTCACCGGAACCGGCTGACGTCCTAGGACGCCTCTTGGAGGCTTTGGCGCTGGCTGTTCCCGTTAGCTATCGTTCGGCCTGGCTCCTGAATGACGACGGCCTAACGCGATTGTGGGGTGACCAACACGTGGGCGATGAGGCTCTGGTCGATCGGACCCTTCAAACGCCCGAGCCTTTGCGCCACGTAGACGAGGCTAATGAGTGGGAGGTCCTGGGACTCCCCCTGCTCGACGAGAACGGCCCTCTCGGAGCCGCACTTCTCTCACGAGGCCTATCCCGGGGATTCTCGGCCTCGGAGCTGGCTATGGGTCGAGCCCTTTGTCATCTGGCTACAACGGTGCTTCGCAACGCCCGTCTTTATGGGGAACAAAGTCGTTTGCTGGCTCGGACGCGCTATCGGTTCCTGGCCGCTCAGATTCGGCCCCATTTCCTCTTCAACGCCCTCAATACTCTGGCCGCCCTGGCGGTGGTCGAGCCTGAGCAAACCGAGGAACTGATTCTCGATACCGCCGAATTCTTACGGACCACCTTCGCGGACCGGCCCGAGATTGTCCCTTTAACCGAGGAGATTCGCTTTTTGGAGATCTATCTGCGCCTGGAGAAGGCTCGCTTCGGAAAACGTCTGCGCAGTGAGATCGAAGTGCCGGATTCTGCCCGGATGGTCTCGTTGCCGGTCCTGACTCTTCAACCCCTGGTCGAGAACGCTGTCCGCCACGGCATCACGGTCAAGCCGGAGGGAGGAACCATCCGACTTCGAGTAGAGCCAAAAGACGACCGTTTCCGTATTACCATCGAAGACGACGGAGTGGGCTTTGACCCGACTGACATCCGCCCCACCGGCACCGGGGTGGGCCTTTCTAACGTCCGGGAACGGCTCCTTTCCCATTTCGGCGAGGCTTGCGAATGGAGCTTGAGGTCGGCGCCCGGACAAGGCACCTCCATAGCCTTCACTTTATAACGAAGGAGAAATGAGGGAGGGGTGAAAGGCGCCGCCCTCATGGTCAGTCTCCTCGGTATCGGCGTTTTCTTAGGACTTGCTCTGGTTTTCAGCGAGGCCCGGGAGCGAGTCGCTCCGGGTTTCGTGGCCAAGGCGGTGGGAGCCCAATTCGGCCTTGGCGCTTTGCTGCTGAAGGTAGGGGTGTTGGTTCAGGTTTTCGGTTGGTTCAGTCAAGCCGTCCAGATCCTTCAGCAGGTCACTCAAGAAGCCTCTATCTACCTGTTCGGCTATCTGTCCGGAGGAGAGCCACCTTTTGAGATCGTTCGTCCTGACCAGAACTTTGTGGTTGTCTTTCAAGTGCTTCCGCTGATCATTGTGGTGAGCGCCCTGTCCGCTTTGCTCTTCCACTGGGGAGTCATCCCGGCCATCGTGCGGGCCCTGGCCTGGGGTCTGAGTCGTTTTTTGGGAGTCACGGGAGCGCTTGCTTTGGGCAGTGCGGGAACAGTCTTTTTTGGGACCATCGAAGCACCGCTCTTGATTCGCCCCTATCTGGGAGGACTATCCCGGTCGGAGATGTTCGCCCTCATCAGCTGCTCGATGACCACTGTCTCGGGTGCTGTTCTGGTGCTGTACTCTTCCGTTTTGAAAGGGGTGGTGGACAACCCCATTCAGCATCTTCTGGTGGCTTCCGTGATCAGTGTGCCAGCCGCCCTGGCGGTGGCTCATTTGATGATTCCGCCCGACGTCAGCGATGGGGCCCCAGCAGACCTCTCTGGCTCCCCTTACCGCGACAGTGTGGACGCAGTTCTCAAAGGCGGTGAAGAGGGAATGAAGGTGGTGCTCTCGGTCGTGACCGTCTTGTTGACCACCTTTTCGCTGGTTTATCTGGCCAACCGAGGCCTGGGGCTCGTCTGGCCCGACCTGACTCTTCAGGATCTGGTCGGGATGCCTTTGCGTCCGCTAATGTTTCTGATCGGGATCCCCTGGGTTGAGACCTTGGAAGCGGCCCGTCTGATGAGCACCAAGATTATCCTCAACGAATTTGTGGCCTACCTCGAATTGAGCAAGATGACCTTCGCTCCCTCCACCCGCGTGCTTCTCACCTACTCTTTGTGCGGTTTTGCTAACCTGGGAAGTTTCGGCATTATCGTAGGGGGGCTGGGTGCTATCCTGCCTGAGCGGCAAAAAGAGATCGTCTCTCTCACCGCTCGTAGCCTCGTAAGCGGTAATCTGGCCTGCCTGATGACGGCCTCGGTGGTAGCACTCGTCAACGCCTTTTTAGGAGCGTAGCGACCGGTCCCAGTGAGCAGGCAGGTCGGAAACGAGATTTGCCCCGGGTTCAAAAGGACGGGGGTCGAGGGCCCGATTCAAAATCGCCACGAACAGATGGGCCGCTTGAAGCACAGGCTCCACTTCAAGCGAGACGGGCAGGATGCGAACTTCAAAGGTGTTGAGATGTTGGGGTCGATGAAGGAAGTTGATCAGGTTGAAGTCGCAATACTTGGTAAGCTTGACCTGAGCGAGTCGAGCCCTCGCTTCGGGCCAAGAGAGCTGACGAAAATCGGGAGCGCGGACCGTTTCGGTCAAGGCGTCGGGCCAGGGTGCCAGGCGTCGACAGAGAGGGTTCGTCTCGACCCGTTTGCGTAGCTCTTCCCGATAGTGGGCCAGGAAAAGAACCAGGTTGGCTAAGGTGGAGGCCGAGGTCAGCCTGGTGGCGTCGAAATGGATGTGGAGAGCGGCTTCTTGAGGGATGGAAAATCCGAGTTTACGGGCCGGCGCCAGGAGACGCTCGAGGTGCTGGCCGTGGTCTCGCTCTATAGGTTCGGTGACGATTTCACAAGTTCGCTCTCGCTCGCCGGGAAGGGGTGCGGCGATGGCCACCGAGGTGCCTTGACTGTCGTCGACTCGGACCATTCCCCCCGGCCCTGGAACGGGCACCGTTCCAAATAGGTT
>CAYRFU010000116.1:5620-18531 GCA_964423525.1 uncultured Burkholderiales bacterium
CCAGGGGGGCTCCGGGATCGGCCTGGGCCTGAATCAAGCGCAACAAGCGTTCATCGTCCGTGACGATACGATACCATCCCGGAACTGGTTCGGCCTGTTTGTTCAGATCGGCCTGCAGGGTCAGATCATCGACAAAGCCAGCCACTCCGTCCACCTGATAGCCTGGCGTCAGGTTATGAAAGACTGGTTGACCCGGGACCTTGCTCGGTTCCGATTGAGGGTGAAAGAACGGCCGCGGTCGGCCCAAAGCCTCGGCCAGGTGGCGGCGGCTAGAGCCTTCTGGAGCCAGCAGCTCGAGTTCAAACCCTAGACGCCAGGCAGGGTCGGTCAATGGCGCTCTTCGCGAGCCATCCTGAGAGCGGCTCGAACCACTGGTTCGTTGCCCAGAATTAGGTTTCGCTCCACTCGAACCTTCGCTTCCCAGGGTGAGGATTCGCCCCAGAAACCGGCCAGGGCTTCAGCGTCGCGATAGTCGAAACCGGCGTCAAAAAATAGGTCGAGGTTTTCAGCTCGAGCTAAAGCTTTGAGCCGAGCGTCCACCAGCATCTGTTCAAGATAAGCTTTGTTTTCAGGGGCGAACAAGATCTTACGACCCATGATGGCCTTCGTCTCCCCCAGGCCAGTCCCCCAAAAGTGGGCCAGCATCTTAGCATCATAGTAGTTAAACTTGCTGTTGAAGAAAGCATCGACCGCTTCGCTCTCGGTTTGGCTCAAGAGGCTGGGAGCTTCGAACTCTGGGGCCGAGGGAACACACTCGACTACAGCCGGCTGGCGAGGTTGAGCGTAGACAGCCAGAGCACTGGTGAAGGGAGAGGCGAGGGCGAAGGTCAGTGTCAGGGCGTAGAAGGTTCTTTTCATGGGGCGCGGCCTTCCGCAGAGGCTGCCGATACCCTCCTCAAGCCAAGATCAGGCGACGGCGTAACTCGAAAGCCAGCTCGGTGGAAGCGCCCTCTAGAGTCCTCAGTTCGGCGGGGGAGAGGTCTACCGGTTTGAGACAGGTTCCGGGCCACTCTACTCGGGCCTGCTGGTCGTTGGTCCACAAGCGAGCACCGGGGTAAAGCTGGCTCGGTGGTTCTTCCTGGTCGAGAGAGTTCAGCCAAGGTCTGACCCAAGTTTGGACCTCGGTAGGATGATCGGCTTCGAGAACGGCCTCCCAGTCTCGAGGGCTACGTTTACAATAGAGAACAGCCCGACTCATCCCTTCAATGCCGGCCTGCTCGTAGCTGGTCATCCAGCGGTCAAATCCCTGATGGAGCTGCTCTCCGGTATGAGAAGCAACTTGGCCGGCCACATATTCCTCGGTGGAGAAGTGCCTCAAGTGGACGAGAGCGAGGCCCCAACCTGAGCCCCCCAACCACCCCCGCTCCCGCTCCAGGTAAGTCTGGCCGGCGTAACGGGGATATTCGACATACATCACCAGTTGGCCGTGCTGAGTCAGCCAGTCGGACACCTCTTGAACGACCTCCCGAGTTAGTCTTTCGCCGTCGAGCCCACCCCCTCGATAGAGCTCGATCTCCTGGTCGGGAGTAGGGACCCACGGGGGGTTGGTGACGATCAAGTCGTATCGGCCTTCAGGCAGAGGCTTGAACAGGGCACCCTGAAAAACCTGATGGTTTTGACCTGGCCGATTCAGGCTCAGGTTGAAGCTGGCAAAGTCCACCGCCCTGGGGGAGAGGTCGACAGCGTGGGTCAAGCCCGCTCGCGCTGTCAAGGCTTGAATGCCTGAGCCGGTGCACAGATCGAGGGCCCGCTCAAAACGGCTCCGGGGTATCAGTCTTTGGAGAGAGTAGCTGTCGATACCCAGAGGATAAACCGAATGGGGGCGGCGTCCGACTCCGATTTGGCGGTCAGTGACCAGGTAGTCCCCGTCCAAGGGATAGAGGTCGACCGTTGCGCCCAAGCCGTGCTCGCTTTCCGCGACCAGCCCCCATTCGACCAGTCTGGTGACCAACGGTCGGCCCAGCACGGCCTCGAGGGGCGGGCGGGGCACCCACTGGGCCAAAAGCCACAAGCGATAAAGCCAATGAGCCGGACACTCCTGGTTGTAGCGTCTCAACAAAGCGGTCACAGCCACCGGGCCGAGACCGACCTGCAGAAACGAGTTGGCCAGGGACTCATCAAAACCGGCCTGTCGAAGTTTCTCGGGCAGCCCTCGAAGAAGGTCCTGCTCGGCTAACCCAGGCAAGCGGTCCAGACGTAGAAAGGCGAACGGATTCCCCATGGCCACCGGCTTCGTGACCAGCCGCCCCCAACCCCCCACTCACAGGAGAACTGGAAGGAGGCCGCTAAAAACCCTCTTACCTCGTTTCTAGAGAATTTTTCTGTGCATATATGAAAAATGACGAGAGTATGTTATAATTATAGTGTTGGAGGTAAGATGATGCGAACAGTTTCGTGGGTTTTCCCAGGCCGATTCGTGGTCGCGCTCCTCCTAGCTTTGGGTGGCCAGGCTCTGGCCGCAGGGTGGAAGGAAGAGGTCGGCCTGATGCTGACCCAGCCCTGGGTTTCGACCGCCCTGATAGTCGTGGGAATGACGGCCCTGGCCGCCTCGATTATCACGCTAGGTGCGGGAGTGGCTGAAATGATAACCTTTGTCAGCCTGACCCTCTTTTTTGTGGGTCGGTTTCTGGCCGGCCAAGAGATGTGGATCCCTCTGGCTTTCTTTGCGGGGGGATTGATCTGTCTGGCTATCGAGGTCTTCGTGATGCCTGGCGTCGGAGTGATGGGGGCTATGGGTGTCTTATCGCTCGGGGCAGCCGTGACGCTTTGCTACGAGGACTGGCAAACCGGTTTGACGGCTTTTCTGGCTTCGATGGTCTTTTCGGTGGTCGGAACGATGCTTTTGATCAAGTTTCTTCCCAAAAACCGCTTGCTGCGCAAAGCTCTAGTCTTAGAGCCGCCTAAGCCCAGCGAGAAGGCGGCCAAAGTGGTCGCTCCGGCTGTCGAGGCCGGGAGTGTCGGCGTCTGTGCCAGTCCCTTACGTCCTGGGGGGATCGTGGATTTTAACGGCCAGCGCGTCGACGTTGTGACAGAAGGTGGCTTCGTCGCCAAAGACAGTTATGTCGAAGTGGTCGAGGTTCAGGGCAACAAAGTAGTGGTGCGGGCGACGCCCGGCCAGCAATAGCCTAAGGAGGATCTCTTTTCGTGGATAAACTTCCCGTTTTACTCTTTTTACTCTTCATGATGTTCATGGGGGTGCAACTCGTCTTTTACTTCGTCCCCTTTCCTTTGTGGCTTAGCGCCGTTTTGTCGCGAGTGCCGGTGAGCATTGTCGACCTGGTGGTGATGAGGTCTTTCCGAAAGATTCCCCCTCACGAAATCGTGCTGCCGGCTATCACCGCCCGTTACGCTGATCTTCCTATCAGTATCGCTCAGTTGCAGACCCACTATATGGCCGGCGGGAACATCCGGAACGTGGTCAGCGCCCTGATTGCGGCCAGTAAGGCCGACATCGACCTCGACTGGGAGACAGCCACCTCGATCGACCTGGCTGGACGCGACGTTCTCCAGGCGGTTCAGATGAGCGTGAATCCGAAGGTGATTCAGACTCCCCTCATTGAGGCGGTGGCCCACGACGGGATTCAGGTGAAAGCGACCTGTCTGGTCACGGTGCGGGCCGATATTTCCAAGCTGGTTGGGTCGGCCGGGGAAGAAACGGTTTTGGCTCGTGTCGGTGAAGGGATCGTGACCGCTATCGGTAAGAGCCGAGACTTCAAGGCGGTGCTCGAGAACCCCGATGTCATCACCGAGGCTGTCCTGGCCACCGGGCTTGACTCGGGCACGGCTTTCGAAATTCTCTCTATCGACATCGCCGACATTGATGTGGGCGACAACATCGGAGCCCGTCTCCAGATCGACCAGGCCAACGCAGACAAGCGAGTGGCCCAGGCAAGAGCCGAATCTCGGCGCGTGGAAGCCGTAGCTCGCCAGACCGAAATGCGGGCTCGAGTCGAGCAGATGCGGGCCAAGGTGGTCGAGTCGGAGGCCGAGGTCCCTGAGGCTATGTTCGAAGCGCTCTCCAATGGGCGCTTCAACGTGCTCGATTACTACAAGATGGAAAACGTCATCGCCGATACGAAAATGCGTCTAGCGCTTGCGGGCAGCGAAGCTAAAGCCCCGCAGAAAGGATAAGCCTTATGCCTGGCTATCTTCTCCTCTTTGTCTTACTGTTCTTGGGTGGTGCCTTTGTGCTCCACTACGTTCCGGTGGGTCTGTGGCTTGAAGCCGTGTCGGCTGGAGTCCCGGTTGGACCTATTCGGCTGCTTTTGATGCGCCTGCGTCGGGTCGACCCGGCGGCCGTGATCAAGCCCCTCATCATGGGCCGTCAGGCTGGTCTCTCCGAGCTGACCGCTGACGCCCTCGAGGGTCACTATCTGGCTGGCGGCCAGGTCTTTCGCCTGGTGCGGGCCCTGATCGAAGCCGACAAAGCCAAGATTCCCCTCGACTTCTCTCGTGCTGCTGCTATCGACCTGGCCGGCCGTGACGTTTTGGAAGCCGTGTCGCTCACGGTCAACCCTAAGGTGATTCAAACCCCAGCCGTGTGTGCTATGGCCAAAGACGGTATTCAGGTCCGAGTCATCTGCCGAGTGACGGTCAAAGCCAATATCGAACGGCTGGTCGGAGGCGCCGGCGAAGAAACGATCCTAGCTCGTATTGGGGAGGGCGTGGTGACTACCATCGGCTCAGCCGATTCCCACAAGAATGTGCTCGAGAATCCCAATCTCATTTCTCAGCGGGTCATCTCCAAAGGCCTCGACGCCGGTACAGCCTTCGAGATTCTCTCGATCGACATCATGGATGTCGATGTGGGAAGGAACATCGGTGCCCACCTTCAGATCGACCAGGCCGAAGCCGACAAGCAGATCGCTCAGGCCAAAGCCGAGCAGCGGCGGGCCGAAGCGGCTGCTAGAGAAGAAGAGATGCGCGCTTCCGTGGTGGAGATGAAGGCCAAGGTGGTCGAGGCTGAGGCCCGAGTCCCGCTTGGGCTCGCGGCCGCCCTTCGATCGGGACGGTTGTCGACCAAGTAGATGGATATCTTCAGCCAGCTGAAAGAGGCCATCGCCGAGGCTGAGCGCCAGGCTCAAGTCCAGGTTGAAGAGGCGACGGCGGCCCTGAAGCCGCCCGAGCCTCGCCGGCGCCGACGTCAAGCTCCAAAGCCTGAGGTCAGGCAGGAGTATCAAGAAAATCCCCATCACCGCGACCCAGCCGTTCATAACGCGCCCCCTCCGGAGCCCGTGGGAGCGCAACCTGTGACCGACGATCTACTGGCCGATCTTCATCGCTTCGGAGTGGCCCGGGCTTTCCTGGTCAAGGAGGTTTTCGACAAGCCCCTCGGACTCCGCGATGATGGATTAGATTAGCCCACCGCTTCGAGTTCTTCTTCGAGCCAGGCACGTTCTTCTGCGGAAACGTCCTGGCTCAATTTTCTTTGTAAAGCAGCCGAGTAGAGGGGAGAGTGTCCGTGGCCTGCCAGTCGCAACCGGCGACACTCCGCCAGCATGCGTGTCTGTTCTTCCGGGGAGGCCAAGCCGCAACCGTCGAACACTCTCGACAGGCGTTGAAACTGGTCGACCTGAGGTCTCTTTTCGACTAGGGCTTTGAGCGAGTCGTAGAGAGACCAAAATTCGCTCCACCGGCGATTTCGAGAACTCTCAGCCGCTCTATTTGCCAGCTCCGAGAAGAGCAGAGGCCCAAATGAGGTGCTCTCGAGTTCTGGGTCGACAGCTTGGATGGAGCCCGACAGCCAATCTGGTCGCCGGATCAAGAGGCGGACCGTGGCTCGCAAAACCGGGTTGGGTCCGTGGAATTCGTCGCTGCTGCGAACCATCGAGCGCAGGATGCCGGTAAAAGCCGCCAGGTCTTGGTCGTGGTAAGCCTCTCTTCCGAGCTGGCCAAGCCGAGTTAGAAGAGGGAGACGATAGAACGGGTTGGCCAGATCGACTCCGGCTTTTTGAGCTCTTTGCTCTAGTGGATCCACCCTGAGGATTTCGAGTTCGGGGAGGGAAATCCCGTTCAGGATTCCAGCACAGCTTGGATGTGAAGCCAGACCTTTTCCCAAACCACCGGCTTGGCGGCCACCCGGTCTGCGCCCAGCATATTGGCGATCTCGAGGAAAACGGTATTGCCCTGGAGTCCGGCGGAGAGCATCATGACTTTGGGGGCGTTGGGAAGCTCTTTGAGCTCTTTCAGGGTCTCGAGCCCTTCTTTGTTGGGCATAACGATGTCGCAGATGACCAGGTCAGCCGGATCCTGTCGGTAGCTTCTTATCCCCTTGTTCCCATCGGACGCTTCCGTGACTCGAAAACCTTCCCGCTCAAGCCCTTCGCGAAGGGCCTGGCGCACTTTCGGGTCGTCGTCGATCAGCAGCACATGACGGCTCACCCAGGCAGGCTTCGACCGATTCGGGCACCTCCCTCCGGACTGTGGCTTCCTGACCTTTAGGCAGTCAGGATGGTCAAGCTGGCTGTGTCCAGGACTAAGATGCCATCGCCAGTCCGATCCAGTTGGCCCAGGAGCTCGCCGTCCTGGCTCCAGGCCGCTGAACGTCCGCTCGCTTCGAAATCGTGGCAGGGGCCGACAAAGTTGGCCATCAAGACCGGCATCGAGTAGGTTCGGGCTATCTCGGCCAATCGAGCTTCGGCCTGTTCCAGTCCCTGGGCCGACTTGGCCACACTAGCGACGTAGAGCTGAGCTCCTTCCTTAGCGGCCACGCGAGCGTGTCGAGAGACTGAGATCTCAAAGCAGATGGCGAAGGCTACCCGCACACCGTTGAGATCCAGCGGATCGAGATTTCGTCCGCACACGAAGAAAGCCCGTTCATCGGCGTGGATGTAGCGCTTCGAATAGAGCCGCCGGTTCTGGTCTGGCTGGAAGATCATCTGGCTGATGCAAAGTCCGGCTGGGGTGTGGGTGGGTAGGCCCACGGCGAGAGTGACGGTGTGGTCTCGGGCGAACTCCTCAAAAACCGCCAGGCGAGGGTCGAGTGGGGCTAGAGCCAGACTGCTAGCCAGCCTCGGTTCGTAACCGGTCAGGGAGAGTTCTGGAAAAACGATCAGATCGGCCTTTTTCGAGATAGCTAGTTCGGCCAGCCGGAAGTGGCGTTCCAGATTGCTCGCAATGTTGCCCGGTACTGCCTCCATCTGGACCACGCAAACCTTCATGGGCGAGGGGGTTACACGCTCCCCTTCGAAGACCTCTGAGGAAGCTTTTTAAGGTTTTTTTCAGAGTCGCGTGGGAGAGTCGGGAACCCCGTGAACATCCTTCCTACACCCACTCAAGTCCATCGTAACGAAAGGGCTTTGGAGGTCGGCCATGTGGCTACCGACGTCGCTCTTGCGTTCAACCCCGCCGACCGGTTCGCACCTGTTCTGGGTGTGGCTGCCGGGGCCGTGGCCGTGGCCGCCACCTTAGCCGGTGTTCACGCCCTGGGCCAGGCCGGTTTCGATTCCAAAGTGGAAGGGATCGGGATGCTAGCCCTGGGGGTCGAGTCGGGATTGGCTTGTGCTGCCAGCTGCCTTCCCGGCCAGGCCAATCTACTGGCCAACGTGACCATTCCGTTCGCTCTGGTCCACGGTGGAGCCGACCTCTACACCGGAATCCAGACTCTGCGGCAGGGCGGTGATTGGCGCGAGGGCTGGCTTGAGATCGGTATGGGGGTCGGCATCATCGGTGCCGCCCTTTTTTCCCCTTACGCCCCGGGGCTTCAACTGATGGTGGCCGCTTGTCTGGCCGGCAAGATGACCGCTCCACCTGCTCCCGAAGTGGTCGGATTTGACTAGGGACGCCAGCCAGCTGTGGAGCCGGGATCGAGAGTTCCGACCGGGCTATTGAGGACGGGCCGAGCGACTTCTGAAACCATCCTCACCACTTCTGGTGTCGAGAGGTTCCACTGCAAAGCTTGAGGGTGGGCCTCGCCAGCAGCCAGGGCTACGGCGTAGGAGTTGCCAGAGTAGCGTCGGCCGGGTCCAACGTTGGTGGCGTCGGCTAGGATGTCGACTTCGGGAAAGTCTGGAGAAGCGTAATACCGTCGGTCGTCGGCTTGACCCGGAGCGTCTTCCTCCATAGAGCCTCCCACCGTAATGTTGTAAGGATTGGAGAGGATGTTGGCTGTGAAGCTAGGGGGTGGTAATTCCTCCATCCCCCCGAGCTCGATGATGACCTTCACATTGTCGTTACTGGCCGCGACGTAGTGAACGATACCGTGCCCGGCGGCTCGCTGCGAGGCTTCCTCAAAGCGCTTCTTGGCCGAAGCGATGGCCGGACTTTGTTGATGGATGCGGTCGATCTCTCTGGCCAGAGCGTGGCTAAGGTCCTCCCGAGGAGCCCAACGCCCCAGCTCAAGAGCTTGAGTCAACCGGCTTCCGAGAGGAGTCATCCCCTCGGGGCTATAGCTCTCTCGCATCAGATATTGATGGGTGGCGAAAGGGTCGAGTCCATTGGGTTGAATCACGGTTTTCATTTGGGGCGAACGGGCCGGTAGCGAATCGAGGGCCGCGCCCGTTCGGTCAAGAATCAAACTGGCGTGAGCCTCCACGAAGCGGGTTAATTGCTCTTTGGGACTCAGGTCGCCATTCGTCAAGGTGTCAGACAAAATCGACCCTACCCGGCCGAGGGTGTAGTGGGAGATCTGGTCGGGTTCGACTCCCGAGGCTGCCCGAAAAGTCGCGTCGACTGTAAGGCGATGGTCTCTGTTTTGCCCGTCAAAGATGGCGACCACGTCATCGGAGGGATCCTGGACGGAGGCCTGACTATTTTCGAGAGGGCCAGCTGGCTCGTGGCGAGTGCAGCCAGTCGTCGCAGCTGCTGCTATTAAGGCCGCTGCTAGGACCTGGCGACCGTAAACCCTGCATCTCATACACCCAGGCTAGGCCATTAGCGTTAAGGAGTCGTCAAGCGGCTGGGAAGAGAAAGCGCAAGGCACCGGGTAGGCGGCGGTGCCAATAGCCCTCGCTATGCTCGTGGCGGTGGGCAAGATGGTGGCCGAGATCGTCGCCCAACTCGAAAGAGTGGTGGTTTAGGAGAGCGTCTCGAAGCTCCAGAGTGCTTTCAACACAATCGTTGCAGTGACCAGAATCGCCAGAGTCGAGATAGAAGCGGATGGGTCGCTTACGTTGGCTAAGAATACGCTCCTGGAATTTTTTGAGCCACCAGGAGCCCGACATCGCTCCCACCTGGCGAAAGACGTGGAAAAACTGCCAGCCCAGATAGAGCGAGGCGACCCCGCCCAGGCTGCTGCCCAGGATTCCGGTATGCTCTGGTTGCGGCAAAGTGCGAAACTTGCGGTCGATCATCGGCTTGAGTTCGTGCACGAGAAAGCGGGCATAGGCGTCGGCCTGGCCCCCGTCTTCGGGAGGCACATAATCTTTGAAGCGGTCAGAGCCGCTATCGATAGCGACCACGATCAACTCTCGGACCTGGCCTCGGGCGATGACCCGGTCCAAGACTCGCTTGGCCTGCCAGCTCCCAAAAGGGCCATTGTCGAAAATGTTCTGGCCATCATGGAGATAGAGAACGGGATAGCGGCGATCGGTGTGCTGGCGGTAGCCGCGCGGGAGATAGACTCGGTAGCGGCGTTCTTCTTTTAAATGCTGTGATAAGAGACTCGGCACCGCCTCGGGGCTGTAGGCCCGGGAGGGGGGGGCCACTTTGGCGGCCGGCTGATAGTCAAAGATTTGACCATCCTGGACGAAGACGTAGTCGAGAGCTGTCTCGTAGTAACGCCGACGGGGGTCTCGACCAGGTTCGCCTTTGAAGTAGAACTGGATGGTTACACCCTCCTCCACCGGCAAGGTTACGGTGAAACGGTTTTCACCGGGAGCTCGTCCTTTTCCGACCAGCTCCATCGAGACAGCCTGGAAGGGGCCCGCTTGGGGCCGCCACCAGACCACCGGTCGATGGAATCCAGTGTGGTATTCAATTCTCCGTCCCACCATCTGATTATGAGTCAGACCCGTGAAAAAAACCTGACGACCATGTTACTTCTGGGCCAGATCGCTCTACAACCGGTATTGGTCCTCACTCGGTGGCTGCCTGCCAAGCCCGCTTGAGGCGAGAGAAAAGACCGCCCGCGAGTTCCACCCCGGACTGAATCACCTCGCCCAGGTTGATCGCCTGTCGGAGGCCGTACTGCCAGGGATTCTCATATCCTTTGATGACCTCGATGTCAGGATGCTCCTGGCCTTCGACCTCGGTCTTGATCACCTGGTAGTGCCCTTTGGGGAGTTCGGGAGCGATCCCGCCACACGAGTTGTTCAAGAAGAAATCGTTGTTGGTCCAGTTGCTGCGGAAACTGGTGGTCAGAGTGTAGCGAGTGACTGGCCCCTCTTTCTTTATTTGCCAATTCTCGCGGAAGTCTTGATAGTTGTAGTAACCCACATGGCATCGTTCTTGGTTGCGGAGGTTGACCTGGTTGTCTCGAAAGTCGGCTTCCAAGAAGCCTTCTCTGCCGCGAAAGCCGGTTTCGAGAACGAGGGTAGAGGATAGGGCTGAAATCAGTCTTACAGGGGAATCGGTTGGTGGCGAGAAACGGGCGCGATGATATCCTCAGAACTGATCCGGGCCCTGCCGAAAACCGATCTCCATCTCCATCTTGATGGCTCTTTACGAGAGAAGAGTCTGATCGAGATGGCCAAAGAGAGAGGGGTCTCGCTCCCCTCCGAAACGGTAGAAGGCCTCAACGAACTCGTCTTTCGTAGCCACTACGCTAACCTGGCCGAATACCTCCACGGGTTTCAATACACTTGTGCTGTGCTTCAGGACGGGGAGGCTCTGGAGAGGGCCGCTTACGAACTGGCCTGGGACAATATCGAAGAAGGCGTGCGCTACATCGAGGTTCGCTTCGCGCCCCAACTGCATACCCATCGAGGATTTTCTATGCGAGACGTCCTGAAAGCCGTCAACAAAGGCCTGGCCAAGGCTCAGGGCGAGCACCATCAGTCAGAAGCAGTGAGAGTCCGCAACGAGCCTCCTTTTTTCTATGGTATCATCGCTTGCGCCCTGCGTTTTTTTACAGGCGGTTTTTCGCCCTGGTATGCCCACCTGTGCGATCTGTTCCAGGATGCTCCTGAGGAAGAGGTTTTCGGGATGGCTTCCGAGGAGCTGGCTCGGGCGGTGGCCAGAATTCGGGATGAAGAAGGGATTCCGATCGTCGGTTTCGACCTGGCCGGTCGAGAAGACGGTTACCCAGCTTCGGCCCACCAACGCGCCTACGACTTTGCTCATCGGAGCTTTATGCACAAGACAGTCCATGCCGGGGAGGCCTACGGGCCAGAAAGCATCTTCCAGGCCCTGACCGACCTTCACGCCGACCGAATCGGCCACGGGTTCCATCTCTTTTCGCCCGATCTTTGCGGTCCCAGCGTCTCCAATCCCGAGGCTTACGTCGATAGACTTGTGAGCTATATCGCCGACCGTCGCATCACGATCGAGGTTTGCATCACCAGCAACATGCAAACGATGCCGTTCTTGAAGGACGTCAAAGAGCACGCTTTCGCAAGGATGCTCAAAGAGAAGCTCTCGGCGAGCCTCTGCACCGACAACCGGTTAGTGAGCCACACTACCGTTAGCCGCGAGATCGAGCTGGCTGTTCAAGCTTTCGGAATGGACCTTCGGGACCTTCGCAATACCTTGATTTACGGTTTCAAACGGAGCTTTTTCCCGGGCAACTACATTCAACGACGAGCCTACGTTCGCCAGATCATCGACTTCTACGACCGCAAGATCGCCGAGTTCCAGGCGACCTGACCGAGTCAACCGAGGAAAAATCCCGAACCGGCCCGTATTAGGCAAGATGCTCACAAAATATCTCGAGGCGCTTGACCGTCTGAAAGGGTCCGATATCCACCTGGCTTCAGGCGCGGTCCCCCGGGCTCGCATCTACGGCCAACTCAAGCCGATGACGGAGTTCCCTCCGCTCAAGGCTACCGAGGTGGTCTCGATGGTCAAGGACCTGATCGACCCGGCCCGCCTGGCCAAAGAGAAGAACATCGACTTCGGCTACGAGAACAACGACCTGGGTATCCGCTATCGTGGTAATGCCTTTGTGCAAAAGCAGGGCATCAACATTGTGCTGCGGGCCATTCCCAATAAAGTCCCAACACTTGAAGAGCTAGGCCTTCCCAAGGCGGTGGCCAAGTTTACCCATTTGCGAAACGGACTGCTTCTGGCCACCGGCCCGGCCGGCTGCGGCAAAACGTCCACTCTGGCCGCTTTGGTCAATCTGATCAATCAAGAGCGGCCCGAACACGTGATCACGGTTGAGGACCCGGTCGAGTATGTCCACAAGCCGGCCTGCTCTCTGGTCAACCAGCGCCAGGTCGGCAAAGACGTGGCCACCTTCGCCGATGCTCTCAGGGCGGCTCTGAGGCAAGACCCCGACGTCATCATGGTAGGAGAGCTGCGCGACCTGGAGACGATTTCGCTGGCTATTACCGCCGCCGAGACGGGCCACTTGGTGATGGGCACCCTGCACACCAACTCGGCCATCAACACCATCGCTCGTGTGGTTGACGCCTTCCCGGCCGACCGCCAAAACCAGATTCGCCAAATGTTGTCGGAGTCGCTACGGGGGGTGCTGGCTCAACAGTTGGTGCCCCGAGCTGATGGCCAGGGGGTCGCTCTGGCTCTGGAGGTGTTCTCGGTCACCCGAGCCATCGCTTCCTTGATCCGGACGGGCGAGAATCACAAGATCCCCACGGCCATGCTGGCCGGTGGTCGGCAGGAGGGGATGCAAACGATGGACGAGGCCCTGATCAACCTCGTGAAGGCTGGTATTATCAAGCACGAGGACGCCAAGTTGCGCTGCCTTGAGCCCGAGACCTTCGACTCACGCGTGGGCGTGGAAGCAGCCACCTAGGAGGAAAGCTATGGCATTTTTCGGATTCGGAAAGAAAGACAAGAAAGAGGAGCAACAG
>CAYRFU010000117.1:0-18531 GCA_964423525.1 uncultured Burkholderiales bacterium
CAACTGGGTCTTCTCTCGCAACACCGCCGCGGAGACGGCCAGACCGAGACGGCTGGGGGCTCGGAAAGGGCGGAGCCGAAGTCGGACCTCTCCGGAGACGAGCGATTCGACTCGAAACCAGGCCTGGTCCCAGTGTTCTTCCCAGAGAACCGGTTCATCCCGGCAGTAGGTGATTAAAGAGATGGCGTTGGCGCGGAAGTCCGAGTCTTCTTCTTGTTCTTCTCGAGCAAAGCGCACGCTTTCACGGGCCCGGTCCAGTTCCGACAGAAAGCTCTCGTGCTCTCGGTAGGCTTCGGTGAGGAGTTTCTCGAGTTGCTCGCGAGCCCAGTCTTGATACACCCGAGTGACCAAGAGGCGAGGTTCAACCTTTCTCTCCTGAAAGGGCAGGTGGGGCTCGAAGCTGGGCGCCACCGTGACCGGCTTGAGCTTCCTCAATAGAGACCCGAAACGACCCTCCAAAGCCCTCAGGCGAGAGGCTACGGGGAGCGGATCGAATGTCCGCTGGGGAAGCTCCTCGTCGAGCTTCGATAGAAGGTCCTCGGCCTGACGTGAGATGGTGGCGCGCTCTCGGCGTAGATCATCTCGGACGGAACTCAACTCATCGGCCAGCTTTAACAAAGCTTCGGCCAGGGTCTCTTCCAACTCCAGTTCCTGATTGGCCGCCTTTAAGAAGGTGGACCACTGGTTCTCGTGGGCTGCAGCCGAGATCGTCTTGCGCGGTCTACCTACTGCCAGGGCGTGGTCTAGCTTCGAAAGCAGACCGCCTTTCCAACTCGTGAATCGCTCCAGCGAACTCTTTTGATGGGCCAAGCTCCGGGTCGTCAAAGAGGCGATCTCTTGCTCGAGAAGGCGTTCGCCCTCATCGGTATCCTTTTTCAAAAGGGCGAAGTTCTGGGCCATGACCACCGCGTTCCAAATTCTCGCGACCAGGGCGTAGTGCTCGGCCTGACTTTTGAAATAGGCGTTCAAGAACCCCTTTCCGCGGTTGACCTGGTGGACGAGTTCTCGACTGACCAGACGACGGGTGGGCCAGGCTCGGTCGGCTCGAGACCAGCCCAGCGGCCGGTTCCAGATCGAAGCTCGCGATAGGATTTCTCGAACCTCGCCCGCCGGCAGACTGCGTGGAAGCTTGCGAACGGCCTGATACACTTCCCGTTCGAAGGTCTTGACCAGGAGCATAGCCCTGGGGAAGAAGCGACCTGTCCCGAGTCGGTTGGTCGGTTCTTTAAGAATCTGTTGGCAAACCTCTTCCCGCTGAGCCGGGTCGATGTCAAGAGAGCACTGGAACGGCTTCAACCGCTCAACCTGTTCGTCGACCACCGCACGCGTTCGGGCCTCGAGTCTCACCAGGCCGTTTTGAAGGCGGTCGAGGGATTTCTCGACCTCGGCCTCAAAATCGGACCAAACCTCAGCTGTCTTCTCAACCGCCGTCACTCTGGTTTCTATACGTATTATGGCCGCGGGTTTCCTGGATGATGAAAGGCTGGAAGGCCCGGGAGGTGTTGAGGAGAAAGCTCCGCTATGGCCCGTCCGGACCTTCGAGCGCTCCCGCCTCTTGTAGCTTTGTCACTCCTCGTGCTGGCCTTACTTCGCGGTCTACCCCAACTGCCGCTCAACCCCTATGACTTACTCGACCCGGACGATCCTATACGAGTCAGTTATGAGAGGTATCAGGCAGGGGACCCCGACGCCGAAGACCTGGTCCTTTTCTTGATCGGAGGCGACAGGCTCGAACGGCTCAAGAGAGTGGAAGCGATCGGAAAACGACTGGCCTCTCGGAGGGATCTCTATGAAGATGTTCTCTACCGCTTTGACCTGGAGCCTTTCCTGGCCTCCGGCCTCTACTTTCTCGACATCCAGGATCTCAAAAGGGTCAGTCGTCTCAGCTAGAATTTTCAGCCGTTTCTGCTCTCTCTCGGCCATCATCGAGGCCTGCTCGGTGTAGTCGAATCTCTGGGGGATTATCTGGAAGCGACTCGAGGCGAACTGGCCGATGATGTCCTTCTGGTCAGCCGAGCGGCTCTCTCGCGCTTAGACGAGTGCCTCAACCGACGGGAAAATTTCCGTTATCGGTCGCTCCTCCCCGAGGTGCTCGACTTGGGCCGGTTAGAGCTGCCTCTGGACCCGGTCATCGAGCCGGATTCGAGCCTTTATTTCGAACTGGATGATGACTTGACGCTCATTCTCGTTCGGCCTCTGAACAAGAGTAGGGCGGCCCTCGATTCTGCCGTCACCGATCTTGAGGAGCTAGCCAGAAGAGAGACTCAGGAGCATCCCGACATCCAATACGGTGTCACGGGCGAACCGGCTGTGGTGGTGGATCTCGTTCGCGCTGTGAAAGCCGACCTGCGGCGCGGTCTTTTCTTCGGGTCCCCCTTCCTGCTGTTGCTGCTGGTATGGGGGCTCCGGTCTTTTGGGCGAGCTTTGTGGCTGGTGGTTAACCTGGTCCTCTCAGGGGGGTGGTCGCTCTTCCCAGTCAAGAGCTGTGGTCGTTTGACCACCTGGACGGTTTCGTCACTCAGGTTCGCTCGGTCGACCCCGAAGTGACCGGATTGGCTCCTCTTCTCCATCGCTTTGTCACGGTCGTCCGGCAAACTTACCGACGATGGCTCCCTCTCACGGCAACGGCCTTGCTGCTCTTGCTCCTCCTGGCGCTGAAGAATGGCGCTCAGCGAGGGCGGGCGATGGGGGTGGTGGCCTTGAGCGCCGTCGGCACGGTGGGCTTGTTAGGATTTTTGGTTCAGGGATTCGACCTGGGGAATTTCTTCGTTTTCCCACTTTGCCTGGCGCTGGTTTGTGAGTTCGCTCTCAGAGCGGAGTTGTCAAGAATCCTGGCTGGGCTGATGGCCGCTCTGGTCGCTTCGGGCTGCCTCTTATTGCTGCTTTCGAGTTCACCCGCTCTTCAAAGTGCGGGTCTTTTGGGCGCAGCGGGGGCCGTGATAGGAATTCTGGTCAGCCTACTGAGCTTCGGTTTCCGGCCTGCATCGCCTGCTGCCCCGGAGAGCGCTCTTGCGCCTCCCTCGAACCTTGTCCCCTAACCGAGAGTGACAACCTGTGCGAGAGGCGATGCCCGCAAGCAAAGCGTCAAATAGACTTGACAATGTCATAGTGTCAGATAAACTGGTCACAGTGGACCTCTCCGATCAGAACCTGCTCGAGGTGTTGCGCGTGGTCCAGATGGCCTTTGAGTCGTGCGGGTCAGAGATGAGTCTTCGTCGCATCGCCGCGGCCAACGGCATCAGTCCAGAGACGGCGGGCATCTATCTGCAAGCAGCCGAAGATGCCTACTTGCTGTTCGCCTGTCCTTATTTTACTAGCCGTAAACAGACCGTGCGAAACAAGAAATACTATCCCGTTGACCCGGGGCTGAGGCTAGCGGTGGTGAGTTCAACCTCTTCGGACCTCGGCAAAGCCCTCGAGAACGTGGTGTTCTTGGCACTTAAGAAGAGATACGGAAAGGTCCACTACTGGAGAGACCGGGGAGAGGTCGACTTCGTGGTCTTGCGAGATGAAAGAGCCCTTCCTGTCCAGGTGAGCCGCGAGGCTCCGAAATCACGACACTACGAGGCTCTTGATGCCTTCTATAAATAAGGTTCATCCACACGCCCACGAGGCCGTCTTTGTCAGCCTTCAAGATCTGGAAGACGACTTCCAGAGTGTCTGCCTGTGACCAGGCCGCCCGTGGACTCGAATCTGGCGGCATCGCGGCTTTTAAAAGTCGACCGTCTTGTCGACCGCCAAAGTCCAGGTAGCCTCCCCCTTCTCCATGCGCCACTGAATCTGGCGCTGACCGCCACTGGGTTGGTCGTCGGGGTCGCCCTCTTTGTAGAGCGGCCAGCGTTGAACAATGCGGTTTTCGACCAACCGGAACTGGTCTCCGCCACGGTACCCTTCAAGAGCTCCCTCAACCGTGCTCAAAGGGGGCACTGAAACCTCAATGCCTCGAGCGGTGAAACCGACCAGTTGACCAGGACCGTTCTCTTCCCCCGACTCGACGTAGATGAAGACCTCGGGGACACCGTCGCCATTGATATCTTCAGCCTCGGCATCGGTGACAGACCCGGAGATGTCGACGCTTCTCGACTCGGCCTCTTCAGGTCCTTCGAAATCGACTGTTACCCGGGCCCCCTCGGAATTGACCTGGAAGACATACTCATCGAGCCACTTCACGGTCTTGTTAAAGCCCTCCGCCTCGGGGTCAGACTTGGTCGCTTCGGGCGACTCGCTCGTTTCGGGTGCAGCGGTAGCCGTCGCGGGCGGGGCCTGGCTTTGTTCTTGAGTGGGCGCTGAGGCTGGCTGGTTGCAAGCTGTCAGCAAACCAAAGGCGAGGCAGAAAAGGATCCAGTTCGTAAGCGTGTTCACGAGAAGGCGTCTCCTATCGTTGATGAGTCTACGGATGCACACGGTTGCGTCACCCTTCTCGAACCTCCTTCTCTTCTCCGAACTCAGGATCCCACCAGGAGTTGCTCAGCCCAGTTGGAACACGGTGAAAACTTTGAACGTTGGAGGAGGGTCCGTTGAGTCGCAATCGACTATTCGTCTTGATCGGCCTGATCGGCTTCGCCTTCGCCCTGGCCATCTATCCCGATACCAAAGCCCACTTCACTCCACCTGAACTGCCCGAGATTCAACAGGAGGCCGGGCTCCCCGTTCCTTCGGTTGGACCGCGAGATGTCGGTTTTCAGCCGTTCGAGCAGCCCTTTCTCTTCCAACTGGGGAGTACCGACAAGCTCACCGGTCTCGAGAGAGAGGCTCGCCTCCAGAAGGAGTATCGAAAGATCCTAGGGCGCCTCCACGGAGAAATTCCCTCGGTTGAGGTCGAGTCGGTCAATGGGATGACGGTGGTCGCCATCGACGGTCAGCCCTTCGCCACCGTCTTACCGAGCGATGCGCCCGACTATTATCAAAGACTCGACGAAGAACGTCAGACAAAAGTCGAGCGTCTGATCGCCACCCGATGGGCGCGGCAGCTCTTAAGCGATCTGGCTATTCAGAGCTATCATCGCCATCCTGAAGTGCTGGCCAGTTACCCCTATAAGGCGCTCTGTTTCTTCTTTGTTTCCTTGGCTCTCCACGGGCTGATCGACGTTTTTTCGCGACGCTACCTTCGCTCACCCGGGTGGTCGCTCAAAGCCTTCGTCTGGATGAGCGCCCTGGCCGCCATCGGCATCTCTCACCCCCACTTGGAGAGCCTGGCCAAAGCCCTGGTGAAGGGTGGCCTTCTGCCTGTCTTCTATTTCCTCTTGATCGTCACGAGCTGTCGAATTCTCCACCGACTTGGCTGCGCAATGTTGGATCGCTATGCCGAATCCTACATCAGAGAAATGGGCTCTACACCCCGGGTCAGGCAGCGTGTCGACACCATGGGTGAGGGGGGGCGCTTCCTGGTGGCCACAGTCGTAGTCGTCATCGGGGTCATGTGGTTTTTAGGCGCCCTTGGTATCGATATTGGCAAGCTGTTCGCCGGGGCCGGTATCGTGGGCGTTGCCCTGGGCGTGGTGGGCAAAGACATCCTGGTCGACTACTTCGCGGGGGTGAACATTCTGGCCGACGACGTCTTTAGCATCGGCGACTTTATCGAGAGTCCGGTGGCCAGTGGGACGGTCGAAAGCTTCAATCTTCGCACCACCAGGATTCGAGGGGTAGACGGGTCGCTAGCAATGGTCACCAACGGGCAACTCACCCTGGTTAAGAACCATTCCCGAGAGTTTGCTAACGCCGACTTTAGAATCGGGATCGCCTATGGAAGCGACCCCGACCGATGCCTGGAGTGGGTTCTTGACGAGATCCGTCTCTACGCCGAGGAGCAGCCGGGGAAATTGGAGCCCGAGCCCGTCTTCTCGGGGGTTCACGAACTGGCTGACAGCGCCGTCATCTTAAGGGCCCTGGTCAGAACGGCTGCCCTGGCTCAGTGGGAGGTGGGCCGTGAACTCAACCGGCGGGTGTTCTATCGATTCGGTCAAGAAGGGGTCGAGATCCCGTTTCCCCAGCGCACGGTTTGGCTCAACCAAGCGAGCGACTCGGGCCAGGGAAACCCGCCACAATAGACGTGGCAGCAGCGTACTCTCAGGTTTAAGGCTCTATTCAGAGGCCTGACCGACACTCTGGAGATGATGACACCATCATTTCTGCGCCGCTCCGGCTGGTTCTTTCCCAGCTACGAACCGGTAGCCGAAGAGCGCGTCGAAAGCCTTCTCGAGGAAGACCCGGCGGATCTCTTCGTGGAACTGACGAGAACCGGGTCGCGGCCTACGCTGTCTATCATCACCTTACGGGAGACCTCTGGCCCGACTGGAAGGGCCAAGGAGAGGCTCTCTGCGTCCAAAGGGGGGAGCTGCAAGTCTGGGCCCGGCCAGAGAACCTGGGCAAGATCGTCGCGAATCTCTCGGCCGGAGAGGTCTGCCAGGCTTATGCATCGGCTCTTGACAGCACCAGGCCAGAGATTTGGATGCAGGGCCTTCCAGCGGTGCTAGCCATCTCTCCCGAGCATCAGCTGCACAAGCCTTATCTCGACCACCTTATGGAGAACTGCCCCAACTGGGGCTGCGCCAGTGTCCTGCGGCGCCAATTCTTGGAAAACCCCAACCTGAAACAAACCGGCCGTCTCCTTGAGACCGCTAGAGCAGTCAACCAACTGGGCCCGGGGGCAGCCACCATCACGGAAGCTTTCCTGGACGAATTGATGGAGGCGGAACCAGACTATCGGCCGGTCATTCAATGGATGCGTACGATCGAGGAGCCCTTCGCCGATAGATATCAAAAGACAGCCCACCGGACTGTTTTCTTGGCCAAGCCCACCACCTCGATCGTAGCCTTTGCGGGCAACCTGGTGCGAGAGCGGAAAGACCACCTCGAAGGCAAGGTCGATATCGGGATTCTGGCCCTGGACGCCCTGCAGCAAGAACCGTGCCTAGAAGACGTCAAAGCCCTGAACCTTCTCCTCAGCTTGCTCCCTGAGTCAGAGGGTGAACCGGCCCTCGAGGCCGTGAAAGCTCTTTTTGAAAGAACCGAACCGAGACGAGAGTTAGCCCGGGATGTTCTTGAGGAAGTTCGCTCACAGTCCGAGAGCCGGCTACAAGAACTCGCTCAGGTGGTGCTCAAGTGGTG
Organism: uncultured Burkholderiales bacterium; assembly: GCA_964423525.1. GTDB lineage: Bacteria > Vulcanimicrobiota > Xenobia > Xenobiales > JADMJV01 > CAYRFU01. Next base: position 7,108 of record CAYRFU010000117.1, read on the forward strand.
CCCCAACGTGCTGGGTCAGGAACCCGACGGAGTAGAGGTCGACTTCGAGCTCGGCTATGAGGAAATGCTGATCGGCGACCATCACCTACCCGTTCTTCGGAATTAGAAATCCGACCAGACGATTGAGAGCAGAGGGCGGAGGCAGTCCAGGGTAGATCCTCTCTGACAGCTAGAATTAAGCTTTGAGGCTGTTTTCAGGCGGCCCAGATAGCTTTGTCTAATGCGGGTTCAGTCCGGGTCAGAATCCCCAGTAATCACTCCTCTGGTGCAGGATTGCTGATTCTGGCCGTTACGGTGGTGGGAGTTTTCGTTTCGCTTCGACCCCATTACCGAGCCCTGACCGCCCTGGCTACAATGACTATCGCGATGCAGGCTTTTCACTATCTACGCTATCCGGCCAGGGTCTGGCATACCTCGGTCTTGTTCGTGACCTGGGTCGGGCTGGTCTGGCTTCTTCGGAGTCGAGAGCAACTCAGCCGGTCGGCCGTGGTCGGCTTACTCTTGATTCCTTGCGCTCTTGGTGGAGTGAAAGCCGTGCTGGCTTCAAAGGCCCATCCCCCTTGCACTTCGGAGTTGGCGGCTGCCTGGATTGAAAGACACGGCCTGCAGAATGAGGAGTGGGTCGGCTTTCCGGTGTTTCCGGTTTTAGCCATTTCCGCCCGCCTGGACCGGCCATTCTATTTTGGGGAATATGGCGGACGAACGACTTACGCTCGTTGGGGAGAGCATCAACCCTTCCTCGATTGGGAGTTGGGTCGAGAGATCGCTCGGCTCTATCCGGAAAAGACGATCTATCTTGCCACTCTGGGAGATCTTCAACAGCGCTGGCCGGACGCCTATCGAACTCTCGGAGAGGTAGCCTCCATCCTGAAGTTGGCTCATTTCCAAGGTTCCGCCACAGGCAATTTCGCTCTTTATCGACCTCAGGTGCGAAACACAGTAAGGTCGGTAGAAAGCTTGAGGAAGTGAACCTTCGCAACTAATGGCCGGGGCGCCAGCCGCTCAGACGGATAGCAGCAGCCAGTTTACCGGATCTCGCAAGCGCAACTCACTACCCTGCACCACCACTCCAGGGTCGCTAGCCTCATGTCGCCGACCACAGGAACGAAGTTCTCCCCTTGAAGCCGGAAGAGACCCAAACGAGGTTTCAAATAGTCCTCGCGAGGGTCGAACAGAACATACTCCTTAACGCCCAAGAAAGCATACAAGCCGCGTTTGGTGCCCAGGTCTTCCGACCGTCGAACTGGAGGTGATCTCGAAGACCAGGTCTGGCGCCTTGCCTTCACGCCAGAACGGTAATGGTTGCGTTTGCGGGCATCGATTGAAGCGCCTCGAATAGCGATGTTAAAGGTGCTTGAGCAAAGCCGGGAGGGCGAACCGAGCCTATGCTGGGTGCAACCCGGCATAAACCCGGCCCCCCGCCGTCGCCCCTTAAGGGGCTGTGAAGGTCAGGCCGGCGTCGGGTCCCATCGGAGTGGCCAGGTAGGCAGTCCCGGAAAGACGTGTTCCCGAGGCGACCGGATCCACCGTGGAAGGGTTGCTAGGATAGCCTTGGCCGTCGAAACGCAAATGAGCATAATGAGCCTTGGCACCGCCACCGGCAACCGGCAAAGCCAGGTCGTAATAGCCGCCAGTGCGACTCGGGAGTTGGATAACCGGGGAACGGAAGAGCGAGATTCGGGTGACCAGGTCCAACTGGTCGCCGTTGTCAGCGAAGATAGCGCCCGTGCCCCCACCGCTGCCGCTAAAGATTCCTCCCACCAGCATCACCAGGAAGTGGCGATCTCGACCGTTCAAACTGACCCGGTTATAGAGGTAGCGCACCTTCTCGCCGGAGGGAACTTCGAGCTCTCGAACGATCGCTTTTTCGAGCCCCTCGTGGCGCTGACCGGCGCCTTCGAAGTATTTGACCTGGCCGATTTCCACCCCATCGAGGGGTTCGAGCTTCTCCGGTTCGGCCCCAACGATCAGCGACAAAAGGCAAAAGAGTAGAACAGTTTTCTTCATGGAAACTAGACCTCTTGGCCGGCAACGTTGGCGATCATGAGTTTCGTGGCTACAGACAAAGGTTTCTTCTCCTTATTGTTTGAAACAATCTGAGGAGCGCCCGACTCGGTCACCACGCGCTCCTCGTAGTATTGGCCGTTAAGCTAGATCTCTTTAGCTAGCTCAAGAGCCCGTCGAACCAGGTCGTCGTTGCCCATGATCAGATTTCGTTCGATTCTGATCTTGGTCTCGTAAGGGCTTTCGTCTCCCCAAAAGCTGCTCAGCAAGCGAGTATCGTCGTAACCGAAACCCGAATCGGAGTAGAGACGCAGCTGGTCTGCCTGCGGGAGGGCTTGCACGCGGGCGTCCAGCAAAATCTGCTCGAGCAGCGCTTTGGTGGTTGGTCCACCGTTGACTTTGGAGCCGATGGTAGCTTTCGCCTCCAAAACGTCGGCATCCCAAAAGTCAGCCAGCACCCTGGCGTCCCAGTAATTGTATTGGCTGAATCCAAATGCCCGGATCAGTTCCGAGCGCTGGTCGGTCTGACTGATTCGGATTTCCACCGGTTCTTCGGCGGCAGGCTGAGCCAGGGCCGGCAGACCCAGGGTCAGAGGAGCGAACACGGCCAGAGCCGCACCCAAGTATTTCAAGTTCACTAAATTAGTGCTCCTTTCAAATGCGAGGCGGTTCGGCTTTGCCTAACCGGCTCCTTCCTCTTCAACCTTTCTTGACTCGATGACTGAGTCGCCATACAAGTCTAGCTAACTGACACGACAGGGACGGGTCGCGCGGATGAACCGAGTGCCACTCCTCTGAGTCCCGCAAGCGAAACAGTAAGCCGTTCTCCTTCTTGCAGACCTCGAGGTCGGTCTCGAAGACTTTGGCGTTCTCCACCACTCGAATCCGGAAACGCCAATAGTGTCTGTCTAGCTCCCGACTCATTTTGGGGTTCCACTGGGCCTCGGAGTAGTCGTTGATCAGTAAAGCTTGCCAGCCCTCGGGCCGCACCAGAAAGGTCGTCCTCCAGCGGAGCTTCTCTTCCCTCTTGGCTCGCACCCAGTTTCGTAAGAATTTCAGCACCTAATCGATCCCTCACCGTGGTTTTCTCCTAAGCTATCAGCTCGGTGTCGGGTGGCGATGGAGCCTCTATCAAGTCTGTGTCAAGCTCGCCAGGCGGGAATCCGACCGTTGCCACGAAAGTGCCCCGCGTGGTGAGCTTCTCTCGATTCGATTGGCGTCACCGGACCGCGTTCTTTGGGTTGGGCTATCTGTTGCTGAGCGGCCTTGGACTGGAACTCTATTTTGAGAACAGCTCCGCCTCGGTCTTCTGGCCGGCCGCAGGTTGGGCCGTGGCCACTCTCCTCATCGCCCCCACTCGCTTTTGGCTCCTGATGATAGCGGGGATCTTTTCGATCGACGCAGTGGCTCTCCGAGCGGTCCAGCCTGAGGCCTTCTTGGTCTCCGATGATGCTTTCGAGGCTCTGGTGGCGGCCGGGGGTTTTCGCCTCTGGCTGGGTGAACAGCGAGGACCGAAAACGCTCAAAGAATCTGGTGTGCTGATCGTTTTGGGGGCTCTCGCTTGCGGTCTGGGGGCAGTTTTGGGAGCAGCCGTAACCGGCCAGTTTTCGGGGCAGGCCTGGTTAGAATGGTTTTTGGCCGACGCACTGGGGATGGCGGTGGTGGCACCGATTCTATTGGTCCTTGATCGGTCCCCAGAAAAACCGCTCTCAACAGGTCAACTGCTGGAGGCTGGAGCTCTCTTCGTTTTGCTCTTGTTCGCGACCCAGGTGGTCTTCACTTCGGAGCCACTCGACTACCCCTTTCTCCTGTTTCCCTTGCTTATCGCGGCCGCCTACCGCTGCCCTCCTCAGATTGTCTCGGCGATGGTATTGGTGATGGCCAGCCTGGCGGTTTGGCACAGCCAGGCCGGGCGAGGGCCCTTCTGCGAACTCGAGGGGTCAGACCACGAGAAAATCGTCGCCCTCCAGGCCTTGCTCTTGACCCTTGCCCTCACCCCCTACCTGGTGGCGCGCGCCTTTGCCGACCAAAGAGCTGTCGTCAAGCGGAGCCAACGAAAAACGGCTCGGCGGGAATCTCAAGAGACGCTTTATCGGAATCTCTTCGAGACCAGCCTGGTGGCCTTTCTGGTCGTCGAGGGGGAGACAATCGAAGAGCTCAATCACCAGGCCAGTCAGCTTCTAGAGCAAGAACGCGACCGGGTGAAAGGACGAAGGCTTTCTGACTTTTGCCGTGAGGATAGCCGGGCTGCCCTGGCAGACTGCCTACAACGTGCGGTCAGTGAAGGAGAGTCCGAGCTCGATTGGAGCGGTCACTCCCACCGGGGAACTCCCATTGAGGCCAGGATTCTGGCCGTCCGGCTGAGTCTTGGCCAAGCTCAGAAGAGTCTTCTCTCTTTGATCGACAAGACCCCGGCTTGGGAGCTTCGCCGGGAACTCACCGAGAAAAGAGCCTCTCTGGCCGACCAGGTGGCCCAAGCTTCGCGAGAGCTAAGTCTGGCTAACGCTCAATTGGCTCGGGCTGCCCGCTTCAAGAGTGAACTCCTGGCCCACGTCAGCCATGAATTGAGAACACCACTGACGGCCATGTTAGGCTACTGCGAAACCTTTCGGGAAGGTCTCTACGGAGAACTCGAACGGCCTCAAAAGGCCGCCTTCGACCGACTTCTGGTCAGCATCGAGCAGCTGATCGCGCTCATCAATGACGTGCTCGAACTCTCTCGAGTGACCACTGACAAAGTACCCCTCGAGATGGCGAGGGTCCAGTTGGAGCCGTTCTGTCGAAAAGTCGCCGACCGACTGACCCGAGAGGAGTCGTTCCAAAGCTCATTCAGACTAGAACTGTCTGGCGAACTCGAGCTCGAGACCGACCCCGACCTGTTGGAACGACTCCTAGAAAGACTGCTAGAAAGAGCCCTGCGGCTGACCCCTGCAGACGGGTCTTTCGGCTTGCGGGGTGAGATGTGGCCAGAACTCTCCAGGCTTGACCTGGTGGTCTGGGATACCGGACCGGAAATTCCCGCCGAGAATCTTGCTCATTTCTTCGAAGCGATGGCGTTTCAGGACTCGAACGGGGGATCAGGGCTGAGCCTGGCCCTGGTTCAAGCTTGGGCCACCGTGCTCGGCGCCTCCCTGGTCGTCCAGAGTGGCTCGACCGGTAGTAGAATCACCCTCAGCTTTGGCCAGTCGCCGTCGTGAATCTAGGAGTCTTTCTTTCAGGCTACCTGGTGCTGGTATGGCTCGGCCACCTCTCGCTGTGTCCCTCAACTGGCGGTCCTGGATTCTGGCCAGCTACCGGATGGTTGCTGGGCTTTCTGCTGGAGCGGCCCTATCGAGACTGGCCGGTCGCGGTGGCGTCAGCCGCAGTAGCACACTGGTTCGTGGATTCTTTAATCGCTCACGGGACAAGCTCCGAGCTTTTGGTGGGGACGGTCGCAGGAGTCCTCGCTGCCCTAATCTTGAAACGCTTTCCCTCTAAACAGAACGAGCTCAAAGCCGGTCTAGGATTGGTGGTTCTTGGAGCCGGTCTGGCCAGCGGATTCACTGCCCTCCTCGGGACGGTAGGAGAGACCAGCTCCTGGACAGCTTGGAGAACCGATTGGCTGGCTCACGGTCTCGGCGTGGTGGTGGTGACTCCGCTGACCAGTCGGCTGGCTGAGCCACGGAAAGAGACACGACCAACGCTCGACCTGGTCTTCTGGACATCGGTCGCCGGTCTGAGCTGGATGATTTTCTCCCATCCGGCCGGCCTCAACTTGCCCTATCTGATGGTTCCCCTCTTTTTGTGGGCTGCTCTTCACGTTTCCCTCCCCAGTCTCAGCATCGGAATGCTGCTTGCCAGTCAGTTGGTAGTCATCCTTTATAACCAGGGTGAGAGTCCTTTCTCGACCCTAACCCCGACGGCAGGGGATCAGCTCCTGCTGATGCAGTCGTATCTGGGCCTCCTGACGGCAGGGACGTTGGTCCTCTGGTCGGCTGTGACGGCTCGCCAACATTCGGTCGAGAAACTCTATCTTGAGAGAGCTCGCCTGGTTGAGGCTGAGGCTTTCTACCAAAAGCTCTTCCAGCAGTCGGCGGTGGCTGTCGTGGTGATGAGTGAGACGATAGAGCAGTGTAACGAGCGTGCCAGTCGCCTGTTGGGCCCTGGCTTGATAGGCAAAACGATGCTGCAGCTTTGTCCCGACCATCAACCGGATGGCCGTTTGTCGGACGAGGTCCTCGCCGACGCGCTAGAGGCCGCTAAGGTGGCCCCAGTGCGGCTCGAATGGACAGCCCTGACCCAAGACGCAAGGACTCTACCCCTCGAGCTTTGGTTGAGCAAATTCGACTTCGAGGATGACCCTCGGTTTCTTCTGGTAGCCCGCGACCGCACTCTGGAACAGAGTCTTATGCAGGAACTTCAGCGGGAGAATCGCCGTCTCGATCTGGAGATTCGAGACCAGACCAAACAGCTGGCCGAGACCCGAACCCAACTAGAGCAGCAGGTCCAGAGCAAAGACCGTTTTTTGGCCGCCATGAGCCATCGTCTCAGAACACCCTTGACGGCCATTCAGGGTTTGGTTGAAAACCTTCTGGACGGGGTCTATCAGCCTCTCACCGAGCCCCAACTCCAGCCGGCTCGTCGGCTAGGCGACAAGACTCACCATCTGCTCGAGCTGGTTGAGGATATTCTCAATCTGGCCCGGGTTCGCTCTGGTGAACTCGAAGCTCGTCTCGGTGGTGTGGATGTAGAACAGGCTGTCCGAGCGGCTATCCTTTCGGTCACCGAGTTGGCCCATCAGAAAGGTCTTATCATCGAATACGAACAGGAACAGCCACCCCTCTCGGTGGCTGCAGATGAGGGATTTCTGCGCGAAATTTTGGTCAACCTGTTAGACAACGCTGTCAAGTTCACGCCCCGTGACCGACGGGTCGGAGTGCGAGTGAGGCGGATGGGCGAGACGGTTAAGGTAACCGTTTGGGATGAAGGAGAGGGGATCCCCGCCCACGACCTGGAGCGAATTTTTCAGCCCTTTTACCGAGCCTCCGCCAGGCGAGTTGGGAGCGGCCTGGGCCTGGCTCTGGTCCAGAGAATGGTGGAGCTTCAGGGCGGCAGTCTGAAAGTCGACTCAGAGGTGGGACGAGGCAGCCAGTTCTGCCTGAGTTTCCGTCAAGCCCCGGAGCCAACCTTGACTGAAGAAACCGACCAAACCGAGGTCGACCACCCTCCTCCACGCCAAGCTCGACTGCTGGTCGCTGAAGACAGCGAGGTCGTGCTGACGGCGGTGACTCGATTTCTCACCAAAAAGGGGTTTGAGGTCTTCCAGGCCCGCGACGGTCAAGAGGCCGTTGAAAAGGTCTCGACAGCTCGGCCCCATCTGGTCTTGATGGACATTCAGATGCCTGAGATGGATGGCCTGGAGGCGATCGAGAGAATCCGCTTGCAAGGCTACACCGCCCCCGTGATAGCCTGGACCGCCCTGACCATGCCGGGCGACCAGGAGCGGTGCCTTGAAGCGGGGGCCGACCTCTACCTTCCCAAGCCGATCCCCTTCCAACGGCTCCTTCAAGAGATCAGCAGTCGGCTCTAAACCGGTAGCCAACGCCTCTGACCGCTTCGACCAGGTCGGGTCGGCTTCCTAACTTCTTTCTCAGGTTCCCGATATGGGTGTCGACCACCCGAGGGCTTCCGTAGAAGTCGTCTCCCCAAACTCTCACGAGGAGACGCTCTCGGCTGAGAACCTGTCCCGGATGTTGGGCCAGAGCGGCTAAGAGGCCGAATTCGGTGGGAGTCAAGTCGAGGTTCTCCCCGTCTAAACGGGCCGTCAGAGCTGCCGGCTCGAGACTTAACGGACCTCGATCCAGGCTCTCGTTCTCCCCCTTCAGGCTCTCCCGAATCAATCTCTCTCGCCGCAAGATGGCTCTTACTCGGGCCACCAACTCTTTGGGGTGAAACGGTTTGGTGAGATAGTCATCGGCCCCCGCTTCCAATCCGCCGATACGATCGAGGGGGTCATCGAGAGAACTCAGCATCAAGACAGGCAGACTGGAATGGCGGCGAAGCTCCTGACAGAGGGCGACTCCGCTCACACCGGGCAAGCGAATGTCCAACACAAGCAAGTCCGGCCGATGACTTAGGAGCAGGGCACCGAAGCTCTCCAGGTTGGAGTCAGCGACAGCGGCGACCTCGTAGCCTTCCCGCTCTAGCCAGGTGCGGGCGATGGCGACCACATCGGGGTCGTCTTCCACCATCAAAATCTTGGCGTGCACACCGTCGTCTCTCCCTCGAAAGGAGGCTTCCGGCTTTTTCACTTCCCCCCTCCTGATTGGCATGGAACCAAATCACAAAGGCGTTGAAGCTCTCGCTCAAGCCATAAGACAAACTGGCTCTTGTCACGTTCTTCGAGAAGGAACGATAAGGTTGAGGCGGCTGCTTCCAGGCGAGAAAAGCGGTTGATCGAGCTGGCTTTCTCAATGGCCTGGACGGTCTCGAGACAGGGATTCTCGCGAAACTGTTCCACCAGGCGACTCATGCGAACGAAAGCCTGAGCAGAGAAAGAGTCAGCAGCCACCGGAGTCGAGCGATCCAGCGCCAGGGTCAACTTGGCCAGCAAGGTGGGTTTGCTCGGCTTGGCTATCAGCAGTTCCGCCCCGGCGCGAAGGCAGAGATGCCGCAGAGCGTCGGTCGGGCTAACCGTCAAGCAGGCAACCGGTAAATCGGGGTCGATTTTCTTGGAAGCCTCCACGACGGCTGGCCCTGAAAGTTCAGGGAGATAGCAGTCGGACAGGACCAACTCGAAACGCTCTGTCTCGAGCTGCTGGAGGGCAGCGGGCAGACTCTCGGCCACGCGACAATCAAAATCCGAGGCCAACAAGAGACGACGGTAGCGTTCGGCCAGACCACGATTGTCTTCCACCAGAAGAACGGGAGATTTCTCTTTGTCGGAATTCACCTTCCCATCCTAGCAAGGGCTTGCCAAGAGGGAATGAAGTTTGTGTCAAGACCATGTCAACGGTCCTGACCCCTCTCACGACAAGAGGCCGGCCCGAAAGCCGACCTCTTTCGAAGCAGAAGCAGAGCTTACTGAGGAGTGATCTGGATCTCCATCGGCTCCTTCGGTCGATTCTGGCGGTCGAACTGAATGACACCGATCAACTGGGTCCCCAGGTTGCGAGGCACGTGAACGTTAATGGCAAAACGACCAGTGTTGTCGCTGAAGCCTTCGAACACTTTGGGTTGGCGTCCGGTTCCGAGCTTGGTGACGACCTGAACCCGAGTATTGGGAATAGTCGTGCCGTTGACCTCAAAGCGGTGACCGACGGCGGCCCCGTTGGTCGGAAAAGTGACCTGAAGCGGTGCTTGCTGAGGGGGTTGACGGTCAACCACATCAAAGTTCCACGTTCTGACCACTTTACGGTTCGCTTTATCGAAAGCCACGACCTTGACCTTGTGGCGACCGGAAGCGAGAGGCTGAGTGGGGTGATAGACGATGCGGTGGTGGTCGCGCCGGGCGTTCCCGGTCACCTCGACTCCGTCGACCATCATACGCGTTGTGGACTCATTGATGCCGGCAGGAAAGACGGCTTTGATGGTTGGTGAGTGGTTCTTTTTCTGAGCCCCTTCTTCAGGATCAATCTCGATCGTTCGGGGGTCGGTGGGAGGGCTCACGGCAGCGTAATTAGCATCGATGGTGAACATCCAGTCTTTCACCAGGGAGACGCCGTTCATCCCGACGGCCCTCATATGGACTCGATGCTGGCCAGCATCGAGGTTATAGGCAGGGGTCCAGGAGATACCGGTGTTGCTGCGGACACTCTGGCCCGTGAACTCCCTGCCGTCGACCCACAGCTGGGTCGCGTTAGGATCGACGGTTCCGGTGAAACGAGCGGCGATGGTGGGTCGGGTCAAGTGAACGGTTAGCCCGTTGTGGGGGTTGACCGAGGCGATCTGCGCTCCCCAGTTCGCTTGAGGCGCGTTGGAAAGAGTGAAAGACCAAGTGTCTTCGGTCTCGACCCCGAACAAGCCTCGACCCACCACTTTGACGGTGTGGGTGCCGTAGTCGAGATTGTAGTTGGGCGTTAGGATATAGGTGTTTCCCGAGCGGTTGGCTTGGGCCGTGAATTCGCGCCCGTCGATAAAGATCTGGGCAGGAGAGTAGCCATCCCCGAAGGAGGCTTGAATGGTCGGTCGAGTGGTATTGAGCTGAGTGTTCGGAATGGGTTGCTTGCCGTAGACGGTAGCCGCCCAGGCAGGCGAAAAGAGGGCCGCCAAAAGCAAGACGACGCCCATTCGAAAAGTGTTGTAATGTAACATCGCGGGCCATTCTCAATCGGCTTTTCCTCCTCCTCTCTTCAGAAGGAGGGCTCGTCGGCCTCTTCCAAATACTCGCGGGCTTTCAAGACCGACCCGACGTCCCGAAGAAAGTCCTCGACCTCAGCCAGCCATCTGGTCGCGTCTTCATCCCGATAGGTGAGCGCGCTTTGATAATCGGCTCCCTCCCGTTCAGCCTGGAGTAGCGAAAGGAGCCGAGAGAAGCGCTCGTCTAGAACACCGGGTCGAATGAAATGGAGTCCCAACATCTGGTTCGTGCCAGCGTGGGTGCGGGGTTCAAGGCCCTCTGAAAGGAGTAGCGCCCGGGCGCCGTGGTAGGCTGCGTAGTAAGCACGGGAAACAGAATCTCTTGGAAAGCCGCCGTCTCGTAGGTAGGTAGCGGCTCGCAGGGCTTGAGCGCTCAGCTCAAATTCGAGGAGCAGGTTGGCTTTGCGATTGGCTTCTGTCACAAAACAATGCCCTCTTGTTGAACATCCAGAGCGAACCGCCGTTCTCTCCGAAGGAGGTCTTGAAAGCGCTCGCCGGTCATGACATGAGGGACGACGTGAAAGGGGTAACCGAGTTCTAGCAAGACACGAGCACTGGCCGCGTGGACCTGTTCTCGAACTGAAGCTCCATCATCGCGGGTCAAAACAAGAAGATCGAGGTCAGAGTCTTCCCGTGCGGTTCCGCGAGCTCGAGAGCCAAACATCCGCACTTCCTCGACGACGGAGCCGAGAGCAGCCAGACATTCTTGCTTGATACGTCCAGCCACCTCGAGTTCGTAACGGTTGGCCATCGTTCGGATTTCCCCTGCGGCCCGAAGGCCTCCTTCCCGTCCCCGAGCGTCTGCTGGCGGCCGGCCGAGCCTTTAATGCAGGCGGGGCCGACGTGTTCACCATTCATCGTTGTCTCCGGAATTCCCCGAAAGTTCTAGGTTCTCGGAAAGTACTGTCCATACCCGTCGGTAGTCGATTTCCCAGTAACGATGGACAAGCAGGTTACGAAAGCGGGCCATGGCCTGGAGTCGTTCGGTCAGGTCTCTTGAGGCTATGACTCCCTGGTCGGCGAGGATGCGAAAGGGCGCTTGGCGTAAACGACCCATTCGATCTTGCTCAGCTTTCTGAGCAA
>CAYRFU010000118.1:0-13550 GCA_964423525.1 uncultured Burkholderiales bacterium
TCTCGACCTTCCTTAAGTCATTTGAGATGTCTGCAGAACGGGGACCATTTCAACCATCCCTGAAATGGCATCCAAATTCTTTTGCTCTCGAAGGACCTTGTGGCTGAATCTCTCGAGTGACCTCTCGACTATCTCTGGAGTCACATCGGCTTCTTTCGCGATCTTCTCGGAGTGGGCAATGATCAAATTGTTCCGAGCCTGTGAGATAGCCCTCTCTTCAGCAGCTCTGTTCTCAAGTCTACTGGATATCAAATCGAGTGATGCCGACCATAAGCGACCCATCGCTTTCGTGTAACGTTTCTGCACGGGAATAGGGAAACCCGCGATCGCACTTACCACAGCAGTGGCTGTTGGATCGAGGTCTTTGGCAGCTTTCACTAGTTTTTGACTCTTGGTTTCTACGTTGGTGTCACTCCTGGGACTATTCTGCACGACTCAACTCCTTGAAAATTGGCTTCGTCAGATTTTCTGGAGTTCTTTCTGCCAGTAGGATTTGGGGAGAATTGGAACTTGTGACTTCAGCATCTGTGATGTTGGGCACAGGTGCAGACACGTCGTGTTGCTCGAGCTGAATGCCATAGCTTTCGGGTGCGGGCGGGGAGGCGTGGACAACTGGACAACTCCGCCGAAGAGACCTGGGTGCAACCGGAAAGCTAGGTGCCCGAGCGGACTTGCCCCCTTGCCCACCCCACGACGACGATGAAGAAGAAGACCCTGTTCCAGGCCATCGGGTGGAGACTGGAACAGGGTCAGCAAGTCTTTATTAAAATATGGGTTTTTTGAGGGAAAGGGGGAGGCCGGCCAGATGGCCGGCGGCCAGGCCGAAGCCTGGCTCCTCGACTGGAAGTCAGTCGCGCCGAAAAAGCAGGTTGCCAACCTGCCCGGCCACCTCACTTTGCATCGAGGGGATAACGTGGGAATACACATCCAGGGTCAATTTTACGGATCGATGCCCCAAACGGTCTGCAACAAGCTTAGGATTAACCCCTGCCGAGAGCAATAGAGTTGCATGGCAATGCCTCATCGAATAAAGATTCAAACTCTCGTCCATCCCCAGTTCCCGGATCAGCGGTTTGAAATGCCGCCGCCGGAGGTTTGCGCTGAAGAGCGGCTCTCCGTTTCTGCTGGTGAAGATCAGCTCCTGGGTTTCACCAAAGAGGCGGATTTGCTCCGCTCGGTGCCCCTCCAGATCTTCGACCAGCTCGTCCGGCAAGGAGATAGATCGAACACTCCCTTGGGTCTTGGGTGCCTGGAATGACCAACCACCCCCCTTCCGGTGTCGGTAGATGGTCCGTTGAACCCGAACCAACTTCTTCTCGAAGTCCACATCCTCCCACTTGAGGGCCAGATACTCACCCGGCCGCATCCCGGTGCCGAGAGCCAGAGCAAAAACGACACCCCGGGGCGTGCAGTAGGCCGCTTCCAAAAACTCCGGCACCCGATCAAGCGGAATGATCTTGATCTTCTCCTCGCGTGTCCGACCTCTATTCCTCGGCACCTCAACCCCATCCATCGGATTGATTCCAATGAAACCCCACTTCACGGCCTGTTTGAAAGCCGAACCGAGAACGGTGTGAACCTTCTGAACGGTGACAACGGCCAGGCCTCTTTCCTGCAAAGCGGAGTAGAGCGCCTGAATCTCAAGGGTCGTCACCTTGGAGATGAGCTTTGTTCCGAGGCCCTCCCTGACATAGTTCTTCATCAGTTCCGAATAGTTATGGTAGGTCACGTCTCTGACCCTGGGTTTCACAGCATCCTTCAGCCACTTGTCCAGAAAAGAGTTGAGCGGCATCTTCTGGGGTTCGACAAAGCGCCCCAGATCGATTTCACGCAGGACGCCGTTCAGGTACTTTTGGGCGTCCCTCTTGGTCCCGTAGACAGTCTTGTTGTGATACTTCCGTTTCCCGGTCACAACATCGCGGCCGAGATAGATCCGCACCAGCCATTTCCGCTCACCGCGGTTGATAAGTTGTCCAGCCATAGTTCCTCCTAAGAAAAAGGCCCCGGGCGAGCGGGGCCGGTCAAGGCGGTGGGTGGCACCCACCGCCGACTGTCCCAAGCGATCAGCTTGCCCGCTGCTCCACAGCGTCGTAGCTCATCCCGCCCGCAGCCACCCAGTCGTTGAAAGCCTGGACCTCGATACGGACGATCCGTCCGACCCGAACACAGGGGAGGCTCCCCTGGCGAACCGCTTCGTAGATACTCCAATCGCTCAGGCGAAGGAGCGCCGCAACTTCGGCTACTGTGTAGAATTCAAGTTTCTTATCCAACCTTCGCCTCCATCAGCCAATCGGCCAGGCGCGCCACTGTGGCCTGACCCAGCGGGTCTTTGCGAGCTTGCTTGGTAGCCACAACGTGGGAGCAGTCTTTCAGGTGGCCCCGGTACTTGCCCCACTTGCAGTCGCAGGTCCAGTTGATGCCTTGCTTCTGAACAAGGTAGGTGTCGCTTTCGCCAATCACGAGCACCTTCTCGTGCCCGACGACAATTACGCGATGATTCTTCCGAAGACGGTCTGCCTTCTCTTGAACTGTTTCAGCCTTTAGGTTTTTCATTTGTTACTCCAAATTTAATTATCGGCTGTCGATATTGTATCGCAAGTTTAATCGTTGTTCAATACCCGACTGTCGTTTTTTTGACGAAAGACAAAATTAGAATTAGAATCAGCCTGTGGCTGAAGAATGTTCCCAAGAGGGTTGCAATAACAAAGCTGTTGCGCGCGGTATGTGTTCAAAGCACTACCAGCGCTGGCGAAGAACCGACGAGGCCGAGACCGGCCAGGTGGGCCGGCCCCGTCAGTATGCAAAAGAGATCGGTGAGAAGCACCAAGGGGCTCCCCGGATCACGGTGCGGCTGAAGCCTGAGCTGATGGACTGGGTGAAAAGCCAGGGAGGGGCCACCTTTCTTCGTCACGTGACCGGCCAGCTCTACGAGCTGAAGGACAAAGAGAAATTCCAGGACTGGTGGAATCAGCTGAAGCTGCCCGAAGAATAGGCGTTCATTCCAGACCGAGCTTGCTCGGTCTGGCCAGGCCATCGGCCTGGTCCCCCTCACTCGCAGCCCTCGAGGACTTGCAACCCACCTTCCGTGCCCCCAACCCTCGCTACCCACCGGGCCGACAGGCCCGGCTCTCTCCCCAAAAAAACAAATATATAAAAAAAGACCAGCTGACCCGTGGGAAGGACCTCGCAGCGGTCTTTTCATCTTCCCACCCCGGCCATAGCAGTCGTAGTGTGGTCAATGTGAGTAAGTTTCGACCTGTTTCGACCTCTAACCTACCGAGTCTCCTCCCAAGTAGCTTCGAAACTTACTCAAGCGCTGTGGGAGGGCCCCTCCCAGCTATCTCGTTCCCTCCCAGGTCTCTGCCCTTCCATAGCGCGGCCTTGTCCACACTTCTCCCCTGATTTCGTCAAACAGCCTGGCCCTGCCAGGCTGGACAAAAGTGGGGGTAAGAGAAAAAATCTGTTCGCCCACTGTCAAGAACTGTCATCGGCGTCTCCCAGGATCATACTGACAGAATCCAGAACTTCCACCACCATTAATCGAGGGGAGCCAATATTTGCCAACCACACTACCTACAACCCAGGAAATCGACAGAATTCTAGCCATTCAATTCATTGTAGCCTGGGCCGGGGAGTCCGCCGAAGACCCAAAGCGCCTCGGTTGGTGGCAGAGCGACCTGGTAGATCCGCTCGGAGGCGGCGATTTCCTGAAGAGGCTCTTGCCCGGCACCCATCGCTGGGCCACCCTCCAGTCAGCGCGTAAGATAGCCCAGAAGGTCGACAGCAAGGCCAGACTCCAGCTCCCAAACCCAGATTCGGTCCGGACAATTTTCTTCTGGGGCTTTGAAATCGACCATCGAATCGAAGACCGGATTCGCCATTTGAAGGCTCAACAGATGCCACCACAAGACGCCCTGGAACTGCCCTTTGAGCTGGGTTCCGGCTGGAACAAAGACACTTTTCTCAAATACCTGAATGAGTTGGACGTTGATGGCTCCTACACCGACAAACGTGAAGGTCGCGAACTCAAGAACCCCGCCCACGAGAGCCCGGTTCAGGCCATCAAGCAGCTGGCAAAGGCCCTGGCTCCCTTTCAAGCTTCTTATCAACTCCCTTATTTTCGGGTGAGAAACGCTTGAAAACTGTGTCCCCACCGCAAGAGATCCAAGAGATCCACACTCGACTGCTCCGCCTGGGAATGGCCGTTGACGATTCTCGCGCATATTGGCGTAAATATCAGCCTGGACAAGCCCGAAAAGAAGCTACCGATCAGGCCTTCGAAGAGCGTTGGTTCGGTGCCAAAAGTTACAAGCGAGTTGAGTACCTGCTCTTCTCTCTTGGAACGCGATTTGAAGGGTTCATCGACAGGCTGAAGGCCTGGGACCCTGAAGAAGAACAGGATCGATGTTGGGTTTGTCATTTTCACCTACAGTTCACCGACCCGCTTTACCGCCAGTTCAGTGACGGCTATCTTTCCCGGCGTCTGGAGCGGTCGCAGCCCAGTGTCGAGAATCTCTCCGCCCTAGAGTGGCTGGAAGGCTTAGAGCCTGAACGCTGGGCAGCTGCCACAGCCGAGCGGCTGGTGTCGGGGCTTTCATCTTGCCTCACCGAGGCCGGGTTTTGTGAAGGTAGAAAGTCGCCCCGGGCGGTCTCCATACCACCTCTCTCCAATGCCAGTTTGGGTTATCTCCTCTATTTCCTAAGAGATACCGAGTTCGAAGGACGCCTACTGACAAATCCCTACATCAGCGCCACCCGCCTCGGACCAGACCTGAACCTTCGTCTCAAAAAGCTACCCGGCATTGAATTCCAGAGTCGCGGAGATGTCAGCACGATCGGATGGAAATACGAAACATTCCAAGATTGGCTGGCTGCCTTATGAGCCAGGATGCTTTCGACGAAGGGCTGGCGGCTCTCAAGAGTGACCTGCTCAGGCCGGACGGCCCGAGCATTACCAACATGAGTGAGTACCGATTTGCCGTGCTTCCTTATAAACCCAACAAAGAATTCTACGTTCGCAAGCAGGTTCGCGAAGTGTCAGATGATCTAAAGAGCAAAGGTTGGCAAGTTTTTGAACTCCCCGTGAACAAGCTTCTGCTGAAACGCCTGAGGAATGCACCCCAAGAAGAACTGGATAGTTGGATAGGTCGAGAGAAGCGATTGGTGGCAAAGGGTAAAAAGGAAAGAGCCCTTCGAACCGCCATCGACAATCTCGAGTACCTGATCGAGGGGCGCGATGGTATCGCCAAGGACGCGATTGAGGAGATTCATCGTCTTGCCGACGTGAACCAGGTGAACACGGAGAAAACTCTGGTGTGGATCACCAGGATGGGATCGCTGTACCCTTTCTTTCGAACCTCCACGCTGCTCAAGCACCTGGACGGAAACACCAGGCGCATCCCCGTTGTGGTGCTCTACCCCGGACGCAGGGTGGACAAGACCGCTCTTTCTTTTATGGAGGAGACTGACGCCGACCGAGACTATCGACCGAGAATCTATCCCTAAGGACCGACAATGACCAGGATCAAAGAGATCTTTAAAACCGATGTAAACCGCCCTATCTCTCCGGTGATCTATTTCCACGAGGACAGTCCGGCGAAGCTAGCCGAGGAGGTAGGCGAGTATATCATCACCGGTGGGTATGATGAAACGACTAAGGACGGTATCCACGAGCAGTACGTCAAGCTTCTCAAAGGGATTCACTACGAGCTGACAGAGGGCGGCAGAGAACATCCGGCTTGTTGGATTTCAGGCTTTTATGGCTCGGGTAAGTCGAGCTTTGCCAAACTTTTGGGCCTGGCCTTAGACGGGCGAAAGCTCCCGGATGGGAAGCCGCTTGATGAAGCCTTGTTGGCTCGAGACGAGAGCCCTAAGCAGGGAGAGTTTAGGAAAGCTTGGCAACAACTCAACTCGAAAGTTGAAGGCCTGGCGGTCGTATTCGACATCGGTCGAGTCGCAAGAGACGGAGAGAGCATCCACTCCGCGGTTCGGCGAATGCTGGCTCACCGTTTGGGTTACTGTCCGCACAAGAATCAGGCCATAGCAGAGTACGAGCTCAATCTCGAGAAGGACGGCCTTTACGCCAAATTTCTCGACCTCTACGAACAAGAGTTTGGTAGAACCTGGGAGTCTTCAAATGAGCGTGGCCTGGTAGCCGATGAGTTCAGCCTGGTGATGTCCCGTCTGCGTCCCGACCTCTACGAGACGGCACTTGACTGGGCGGATACCAACTCCGGCTCTTCCCGCTTTGTAGGAACATCGGTCAAAGACTGTGTGGACGCCATGGTAGAGATGCTCAAACAGCGCGCTCCCAACGCGACGGTCTTTCTTGTCGTCGACGAAGTTAGCCAGTACATCCACGGCGAGACCGAGAGAATGCTGAAGCTTCAGACCCTGGTTTCGGAATTAGGGAAACAGCTGAAAGGCCGGGTCTGGCTCCTGGCTACCGGTCAACAAAAACTGGAAGATGATAGCGAAGGTAGCGATCTCCCCAAAATGAAGGGCCGTTTCCCTAATCACCTACGCGTGCATCTATCGCCCGCCAACATCCGCGATGTTGTCCATCGTCGTTTGCTTAAAAAGAAGGCTGAGAGAGAAGGTGAATTGCGGAGCCTTTACCAGCAGCACGGTGCCAAGCTCAGACTGAACGCCTATGGTGGAGAGCACCTCACCGAGGCGGACTTTCTGGAAGTCTATCCCATGTTGCCGGGACAGGTAGACCTCTTGATGCAGATTTCTAGCAGTCTGAAGACCCGCTCCAGCCGAATGAAGGGCGACGACCACGGAATCCGCAGCCTTCTCCAGCTACTGGTGGAACTCTTCCGCGAAAAACAACTGGGCGACCTGCCGCTTGGCCACCTGGTGACCATCGACCACATCTACGATGTGCAAGCTAGTTCTCTGGACTCGGACGTTCAGCAGACCATGGCGAGGCTTCTGTCCGACCCCGAGATTAAGAATGACGAGATGACGGTGCGCACAGCTAAAGCCATCGCGCTTCTCCAAGTGGTCGCGGAGCAACAGCCGACAACGGAGGACCTCATCTCCAAGTGTCTCTATCGCTACCTTAGTGAAGAGAACCCTCTCAGCGAGGTAAAGCGAGCCCTGGCCAAACTTACGGACTTGAACTTCATCGCAAGCTCCGGGAAGCTCGGCTACAAGATTCAAAGTTCCGCCGACCAGGAGTGGGTGCGGCGAAGAGAAGCTCAGTCGGTCACCGGCCAGACGATCTGCGATGAAGTCAAGGATGTGGTGAAGCGTTGGCTCGGCAAGGTCAATCGGCCGGAACTTAAGAGCCGCCCCTTTATGCTGACAGCCTTTTTCACCGACGGGAAAACTCACCAGCGCTCGCGATTTGTCTCCAGCAGCGATCAGTCCGTCATTGCTTTCGAGTTCGCCTTCTTCACCCGAAAAGAAGAACGAGCCGAGACCGTCTGGGTGAACAACAGCACCGAAGCGTTGAGGCAAGAGTCGATCCTGTGGGTCAACGGTGAGCCCGGCCTCTTGCGCGAAGCCATTAAGGAACTGATTCAATCCAGGAAGATGGTGAACCACAACGCCCCTCGGCGAAACTCGCTGACCGAAGGTGAGCGGGGGTGCCTGAATAACGAAGAGCATCGTCTGGAACAGTTAGGAGAAAAGGTCCAGCGACTCGTTGCAGAGGTTTATCTGGACGGCAAAATCTACTTTCGAGGCGATGCGAAAGACCCTCATCGGTATACAGGCGGGTTCCCCAAGGTGACCCAATCCGTGGCTGAAGAAGTCTTGCCTCAGCTCTACCACCACTTTGTCACTCTTTCCGTGACAGACGGAGAGCTAGAACAGCTGTTCCTACCACAGTTGAGCAGTCTCTCACAGACCTTCTACCAGGACGGTCTCGGGATTCTCGAGGTCGATAGCGGCAAGGTCAAGGCGAGTTGCTCCGGTGAGATTCCTCGCCGGGTGCTTGAGTTCGTCAAAGAGGAAAAGGGGGTGACCGGTGCCGAGTTGTTGAGTGCTTTGGGCTCTCCCCCTTACGGATGTTATCCTGACCTGTTGAAAGCCACCGTGTTGGGTCTGTTGCGAGGAGGCTTCGTCAAGCTGCAAACCAGTCGAGGTCCTATCTCAAGCTATATCGACCCCGGCTGCAAGGATACTTTCAAGAAGCTTCAGGAATTCAAGCGGGCCGAGATACTCCTAGCTGACCCGGACCGCATCAGCCCCCGCAAGCGTGGCGAATTTGTGAGGTTCTTTGAAGAGAACTTTGGTGTTCATCTCGAATCCGAACCCGAAGCTATCGCCACCGCGCTCTATCAGAACTTCCCAGCCGTTAGCCAGGAACTGAACCTCTTTTTTCACAAGGTGAACCGCCTGCGTCCGCTGGAAGTCAAACTACCCGAGAGTCTGGAAAAACTCCCGGAGCTTCTCGAAAAGTGTCGAGTAGATCGAGGAGTAGACGAAACCCTCCGGCGCTTGGATAAGCACTTTGTCCAGTTCAAAGAAGGTCTGACTTATCTTAAGAAATACGACAAGATGCTGTTCGAGGAGGCCATCTCCACCATTAGCGAGGCCCAGAGTGTCTATCAGCACGAGTGGCTCCAGCTTGAGGCCCACGGTTGCGACTCAACACTCGCCGAGGTCGGGGCTCGATTGGAAGCGCATCTCCAGAGCGAGAAACCCTGGGACGACTTGAGTGCCCTGGGTAACGACCTGACCCAGATTCGGAACGCTTATCGGGAGATACGCCAAACGTTGGTCACGCACC
The DNA here is from genome assembly GCA_964423525.1 of uncultured Burkholderiales bacterium. GTDB lineage: Bacteria > Vulcanimicrobiota > Xenobia > Xenobiales > JADMJV01 > CAYRFU01. The sequence continues at coordinate 8,744 of CAYRFU010000118.1, forward strand.
AGGTCGAACTCTTTGAGGGAGAACGCCGGCGATTCCGCCATATGGACGGCTTCAATAAGCTGACTCCCGCGCAGCAGGAGCACGTTCTTCGCCCTTTCTTCAAGGAAGAGATCAAGACCGATGCCAAAGCAACGTACCCGGACCTCGCCACTCTCCGAGACACGCCACCCGCTCGCCTGGAACGCGCGAAAGCCGAAGCCCTGGTGGAGCTTGACCGCGCTCTTGCCGAAATCGAGGATGCGCAAACTCTTCCTTTTGAACTCAATCTTAGCGGCAAGGTGGTCAGCAGCGAAGCCGAGGTGGAGCAGCTTCTGGGAACGCTGCGCGAGCGACTTTTAGCTCAGCTGAAGACCAACAAGGTGAAGGTGAGACTGAAATGAGCGGTAGCCGAGGGGAGCGTTTCACTTGAGAACGAGCGATTACAAAGCCTGGAAAGCCAGACTCATCGAATTGGGTGCGGCGACCCTTGCTGAGTCAATCATGCGACTGGCCTGTTACGATGACAGAATCTACGGGATGGTTCGAACCCTTGCCGCCACAACACCCGAGGAGTCGGCCGATATTTTTCGGCAGCAGCTCAAGCGTGCGGGTGAGGGGGAGTATCTACCTCACGACAGAGCGGGCGAACTGGCTCTGGACCTGACCACTTTGCTTCAAGGTTTACGGCAGAGTGTGAAAGACCCTCGCACGGGGCTGGAGCTGTTGGCCGAATTCTATCGAGCCGATTCAGCCGTTCTGGAGCGGAGCGACGATTCTTACGGAGAGATCGCCGGCGTGTTTCAAAGCGACGCCCAGGCATTGCTCACGGAGTACGGTGCTCGCTGTGAGAACAAGGACTGGTTGCAAGACCTTTTGATAGAGCTTTATGCGGGGGACGAGTATGGCGTGAGAGATGAGCTGTTCACCACCGCCAAAGAGATCTTTGCTGAAGCCGACATCCAAGCTCTACTGAGCAAACTGCAGCAACGCGCAGACCTCGAGCAAGGAAAAGTCAGCAAACGACGATGGTTAAGAGCTATAGAAGCACTGAGGAATGCTGAACAATGATGACTTCAGCTGCCAAGAACTGGTTGAAGAAGACGGTGCGAGAACTGCGCGAACGGTTGCTGGCCGATATTCGCGCTCAGGCTGATTCTTCGTACAAGCTTGCGATTAAACGCGCAGATGCCGTGCTCACGGAGGAGCAACGAAAGAAGCGTGTCCGTCTAGAGGACTGGACAGACGAACAGATTCGGGCCGGTTCGCGGGGAGCGAAAGAGAAGGATGACCAGGCCAGGGAGCGTCACCTGAGTGAGGCCATCAAATTAGCCGCCGCCACTTTCCTGAATCGTCTGGTGGTGGTTCGCCAGATGGAGACGCTGGGTCTGCTTCGCAGCAAGGTTCTGATCGGTGGATGGAGTTCGCCCGGTTATAAAGACTTCCGAGACTTTGCCCCCGAGATACGCCATCTCGAAGGAGAAGGATTCCCATTTCTAATGCAACTCATCTTTGACGAGTTGAGCCTGGAGCTGCCAGGGCTTTTTGGCCCGGTAGGCTTGGAAGAGATTCTCTCCGTCTCGGTGGCCATTTGGCGCGATGCGGTGAAGACTCTTGAAGCCAAGGAAGAGTTAAGTGAAGAGGACCGCCGAGGGTTATGGCAAGACGACACCTTGCTGGGTTGGGTTTATCAGTTTTGGAATGACCCTGATAGGGAGGCCTTGGACGCCAAAGTCAATGCCAAAGGCAAGATTGAGAATCACGAACTGGCCTCAAAAACCCAGCTCTTCACCGACAGGTATATGGTGGAGTGGCTTCTGCAGAACAGTATCGGTCAACATTGGTTTGCTGTCTGTGAGAAGAACGGCTGGACTCCGGAAGTGGTCAGCAGCGGCACATTAGACAATCTAGAGGCCCGCCGAGCTGAGTTCCTCGAAAAGAGAGAGCGCGGAGAGGTTTCCTTGGAAGCCTTGATGCCCATCGAGAACGAACTGGAAGAGCGTTGGAAATACTGGGTTCCGCGAGACTTGCCAACAGACGGCCTGGAGAACATACCCCCGACCCTGCGAGAGATGAGGCTGCTCGACCCGGCTTGCGGTTCGGGCCACTTCCTGATCATCGCCTTTGATCTGTTATTTGCCCTGTATGAAGAAGAGGCGCGACATCGCGGCGAGAACTGGACTCCAGCACAGATCGCATGCTGGATTCTCGAGAACAATCTTCACGGCATCGACATCGACGGCCGTGCCGTTCAGATCGCCGGTGCGGCTCTCTGGTTGAAGATGAAGCGAGTTGCCCCCGAGGCAAAGCCTGAGCGGATGAGCCTGGTGGCTACCGACTTTGGATTGAAAGGGCTGACCGGGGACGAACCCGAGACACGCGAGTTTCTTAAGCAACTTGAAGAGGAAACGGTTATTCCTGGCCATTTGCTGGACGACTTGGTTCAGGCTCTCAAAGACGCCGACTACTTAGGCAGCCTCTTACGCGTGGATAAGGTCATAGACAAGGCGACCAAAGCTGTTCAGGAGACTCTGTTTGATTCGCACAACTTGCAGCAGACCTTGACGGAAAGGTTGGCTAAGTTCGTGAAAGCCCACGCTGACGTGCAGGATCTTGGTGTGAAGTTGCGCCAGGAGGGTTTGGCTCGTAGCACTGAGTTCTTGAGAATAAATCGCGAGGGGTGCTATGACCTGGTGGTGGGGAATCCGCCCTACCAGAACCGGGGCAAGATGGCCGATTCCAGATATCTTGAGAAGCAATATAAAGAGGGCAAAGCCGACCTCTATTCGGCCTTTCTTCTTCGCGGGCTGGAATTCGTCAAGCCGAGTGGTCTGTCCACGCTGTTGACTTTGCGTGGTTGGATGTTTCTTGGCACCTTCAGCGGGCTACGTGAGCATCTTTTGGCCAAACATCACCTAGTCGTTCTCGGTGATCTTGATCGGGGCGGCTTCGAGGACATTCTCGATGAGGTAGTCTCAGTGGTTATCAGTTGTTTTCGCAAAGACGCTTCAGGTTCGGCAACTCCGAGTGTATCAATGCTTCCGACCCCCCGTGACAATAAGGACCGCGACAACCGCCGCACACATCGAAAGGCAGCAGCTTTACTGACAGGGGTTGAGCGGTATGAGTTTCGACCCGAAGACCTCAGGATAGTACCGAAACAACCGCTTGTTTATTGGTGGGGTCACGACGAAATTGAGTCATTTAAGCAGCCGTTAGTTGGAGACCATTTCCCCGCTAGGAAAGGGATCGATACTGGCGATAATGATCGCTACCTCCGAGATGTCTGGGAGGTACCAAAGTGTTTGGCGGACACCAGTTGGAGGCCTTACGTAAAGGGGTCCCGGGACGAAGCGTGGTTCGATTCTGCTCGAAAAGTAGTTATGTGGCAAAACGATGGCTTCGAAATTAAGCTTCGTGCCACCATCAGCTCTGGAAGCACGATACGAAACCCAGCCTTCTTTTTTAAGCAAGGTATAGCATTTTCCGGGATAGGGGCACATTTTTCGGCGAGACTGCATCGAGTACCCAGTGTCATCGACTCGAAAGGCTCTTCGGTATTTCCGCCAATGGCACAGGTTCCCAACATGCTATGCCTGCTTAATTCGCTAAGGACAGACCTCATCGCCTCTTCACTCAACCCCTCAGTATCGTTCACGGTCGGTGACGTGAACCGACTGCCAATTTTTCGCATCGAATCTGCCAATGAGATTGTCGCACGCATCACCGAAGCCTTTGCCCAACACGAGCAAGCCCGCGAAACCTCGGTCGAGTTCGTACAACCTGGTGGATCCGACTGGACCTACGCCCAGGAGTGGGCCCAACGCGCCGTTGACCGACCCGCGGGTGAGCCACTGCCCCCGTATGAACCGGTGTATGAAGAACCTACTCCGAAAGACCATTTCAGCTATGCCGTGGGTTTGGCCCTGGGTCGCTTTTTGCCGCCCGACCGCATCCCGTCAGATCCGCCCAGCCCCGGTGCTCCCATCTCCAGCATCGCCGACCCTAGCAAGGACGACCTATCCCGCGCCCTCCCTCACGGCATTCTCTTCTTAGCCGAGCACGATGACAGCCTCGACCACCCCGCTGCCAAACCTATTCTTGAAACTTGGGAAGCCGCTCCCATCGCTGGGGGCGACCTCCGTGAGTACCTCAAGAACAAGTTCTTCAATGACATCCACAACCACAAAGACCGCTATCGCCCCCGGCCCATCTACTTCCCCTTAAGTTCCGCAAAGAAGACCTACATCGCTTTCATCTCCATCCACCGTTGGACCGACAACACCCTCGAACACCTCCTGGCCGACTACCTCCAGCCCGAACTCAACCGCCTGACAGGCGAACTCAACGACCTGGCCGACGCCCGCACCAAAGGCGACGTCAAACAACAAAGCCAGGCCCAGAAACGCTACGAACAGATCCTGGAACTCTCCCAAGAACTCACAAGTTTCGCCGACCAGGTCCGCGACATCGCTGAACGCGGCGCCCCACCCGTGAACAAAAAGTGCCCACCCCGCGAAGTGGACGCCCCATTCAAAATGAACCTCGACGACGGCGTCATGATCAACAGCGCTGCCCTCTGGCCCCTCCTCGAACCCCAATGGAAAGACCCCAAAAAATGGTGGACCGAACTTTGCACCGCTGGCAAGAAAGACTACGACTGGGCCCACCTCGCCAAACGATATTTCCCAACCCGCGTCGATAAAAAATGCCAAAAAGACCCCAGTCTCGCCGTAGCCCACGGCTGCTTCTGGAAATACCACCCCGAAAAAGCCTACGAATGGGAACTCCGCCTCCGATCGGAGGGAGTCCCTGTGGGACAAGACCCGGT
>CAYRFU010000118.1:13560-18306 GCA_964423525.1 uncultured Burkholderiales bacterium
ACTCCGCCTCCAAGACCCCGAAGAACTCGGCCCCTCTTTCACCCTCGATGAAGAAAACAGCAACGACCTGAGAGCCCAGTTCGAAGCCGAATACCCCGACAAAGCCCGCGAACTCCGCGAGAACGAAGAAAAGCGACGGGCTAAGAGTGCCGCTAAGGCGGAAAAGGAAAAGATCACGGCAGAAGGGCAACTAGAATTAGAGATATGAGTAGTCAACAAGAGACCGGAATCGCGCTGAAATGCGTGAGAGTAAGCAACTTTAGGGCATTGGCCAATATCGAAGTCGAGCTTAGCGACCTTACAGTCCTTCTGGGTGCCAACAATTCCGGAAAAACGAGCTTTCTAGAAGCGCTTTGCCTTGCCATCGGCCTAGGACAAAGCCGAATGACTCAAGATGATATGTACGTTGGAAAAGGAGAGGCAAAGTGTCCCGCTGATAGGCAAGCGACCATTGATGTGCTGATCAGACCTGTCGACAAGGAAGGGCAAATCCAACCGAATTTCTCTGGAGGAGATTTTTGGACCAACGTCTTCGGAGATGGGATAAGCCTGGATGACGAGGGCGAAGACTTTGTTGCCATTCGTACGAAGCTGAATGTCGACGCTGGGGAAATAAGTAGAAAGCGCGTTTACCTCGCTGAGTGGCTTGCCTACGAAGATTGGCTTCAGGCCGACGAAAAGAAGCGGAGCGTTTCATCCAAAACTCTGGAACCTTTCGCCATCCAATATATCGATGCGAAACGTGATCTCGGTGACGAGTTGAATCGTCAAACTTCCTTCTGGGGAAGATTGACCGCAGATTTAGGTTTCGAGATTTCAGAGCTCGACGAGTTAGCCGCAGGACTTGAGGACTTGAATAGCTCTATATGTGAAAAGAGTAGCGTTCTCGATTTCATTGGCAACGATCTAAAAGGCCTTGATAGCGTGATAAATCCCGGTTCGACCGACGTCACGGTCACAGCCGTGCCGCTTCAAGTTCGGGATTTGTCGAAAAACCTAAACGTCAGCATCAGTTCTACCAGTGAGCAATCCTTTCCACTCGCAAAGCACGGAGTCGGAACCCGTAGCTTCTCCTCTCTACTCATCTTTCGAGCTTACGCCAAATGGAAACAAAGACTTGCAGCTGCAAAAGAAGATCTTTTTCACCCGATACTTGCCCTCGAAGAGCCTGAAGCCCACTTGCATCCGCAGGCTCAGCGTGCCCTTTTTCAACAAATGAAAGCGATTCCAGGTCAGCGAATTGTCAGTTCTCATTCGCCCTATTTCGCAAGCCAGATCGACTTGAGTGACCTCCGACTCTTTCACGGTGGACCTAACGGGGTGCGGGTACACGCATTCGATGCGGCACAACTCCAGGAAGAAGACCGACGGCGGCTTGAGCGAGAAATACTTGCGACCCGCGGAGACCTTCTCTTCGCGAGGGCGATCATTCTGTGTGAGGGAGAAACAGAAGAACAAGCGTTACCAATTTTTGCTGAACACTATTTTGGCCGTAGCATTCACGAGTATGGATTCTGCTTCGTCGGGGTTGGTGGTAAAGACAACTATTTGCCTTTTCTGCGCCTAGCAACCTCATTTGGAATCCCTTGGTATGTTTTCTCAGATGGTGAGGCCGATACCGTCAGAAAGCTCAACGCCGACTTTAGCGAACTCCATGTAGAGGCGACCACGTTGGCAAGGACGTTCAAAGTGATCCCAAACGGGGCCGATTTTGAGGGGTATTTGGTGGAAAGCGGTTATCAGGATGAGATTGAGGCGGCGATGGCACAAACTGGTATTCCGGGCCCTATTGACTCCTATATATTCAAGAATAAAAACAACAAAAGAAAAGGGGGATTACCTCGTGGCTATGAGGGACCAGCCGGTAGCACCCGGGCTGTGTTAGACGCACTCCGCGAAAATAAGACGACGATGGCATCTTTGGTAGCAAATGCAATCGTTTGCTCACCAACTGCTACTCACAAAGTTCCACCCCTGATAAAAGAACTGTTCGACCATATCAAGGAAGACTTGAGCATCAGGTGTCCCTAAAGCCCGTAAATCTGTCCAAAAAGCAGAAATACATCGTCGAGCGTGACGGAGGTGCTCTTCTTGTTGAAGCCGGACCTGGGTCCGGTAAAACTCGCGTACTCACCGAGCGTATCCGGCATCTTCTTTCGACCCCCAAATCGCATTTCCGAGTCTTAGGTCTTACCTTCACAAACAAGGCTGCTATTGAAATGGAGGACCGACTAAAGGACCTGGGGGAGCTTTCAGAGCGATTATTCACGGGCACACTTCACTCTTTCTGCCACACCGTACTCCAGGACCGGGGAAAACGAATCGGGGTGACTACCCCCATCGTGATTTTTGAGAAGTTTGAAGATCGCAAGAGCGTGCTCGAGGACGCGGCCGCTCAAGACCCATTGCTCAGCGCTCACCTATTTCAATCCGGCTCAAGAGATAACGAGAACCTGCTAAGACGATGGTTGGATATCATCAGTTTCTATAAATCCAACCCGTCTCAGATCGGACGGTGGAAAGACGCACAAGACCCCCGGATACTAGAGGCATACAACGGTGGCCTACAAGCTTCGCGCGCGTACGACTTTGACGACATTCTGCTTCTCTGCTACCGGCTCTTCACCGAACACCCGAAAATCGCGGACTTTTACCGACGCTTGTATCAACACATCTGTATTGACGAAGCTCAAGACCTCAATGAGGCCCAGTATTCCGTCATTCGAGCCCTATGCGGTGACCGCTTAACCAACGTCTTGATGGTGGGTGATCCCAAGCAGGCTATCTACAGCTTTAGCCAAGCGAGTCCGAAATACATGAAGCAGTTCGCCGTCGACTTCGCAGCCGAGCCCATCGTCCTTGACGATAATTACCGGTCGGCAGCGTCCATAGTGGACTTGGCTCGCCTACTAGAGCCGGATTATAGGGTCACCGGACAGCTTCCGATCAAAGGGGAGGTGGTGTTAACCGCAGCCGATGCACCGCAATCTGAAGCAGAGAAAATTGTTGAGTATATACAGTGGCTTGTGAACAACGGTCACAATGATGTGGAGGGTCCTATTCACTACGGGCGTTGCGCGGTACTGGGACGCACACGATACACTCTTTTGGCCGCTGAAAATGCTTTCGAAGAGGCCAATATACCCTATTACAAACGACTCTCGTCACTCCACGTGAATGAATCGGATCTCGTCGAAGATTTTATTCTCGGCCTTCGCGTGCTGGTAAATAATCAAGATTCGCTCCATTTTCGACAACTTATACTTCGATGGAATGAAACCCCACCCCCGGTGTCCCCCGCTGAGGATCTCTTTACTTACCTTAGAAGAATTTCGACAGATTCAGAGCATTACGCCGTTGTTGACGCGCTTGAATACCTTAGTAGTTATGAGCAACCGAAGCTCTCCTTTGCTATCAATAAGCTAAAGGATGTTGCCGAGGCTTCGAAGGACGAACCTTCTCAACTCGCCATACTTCAAGACCTGGAAGTTCTTTCTACAGAGTGGGAGCACTATCTTCGGAAATCGCCTGGTTCTTCCGCTACGCTCAGTGGTTTTTTGGCTTCGATGGCCTTAGGGACTACTCATCAATGTCAACACGAGGGGGTGGCTTTGCTTACGGTTCATTCCGCAAAAGGGCTAGAATTTGATGTTGTCTTCATCGTCGGGCTAAACGAAGGTGTGTTTCCGGACTATCGCGCCAAAACCACGGAAGCCCTGGATGAGGAGAGACGAAATCTATTCGTCGCTGTGACAAGGTCTAGAAGGCTGCTCTTTCTGTCCTATCCAACGGCGAGAGAAATGCCTTGGGGTGACGTTAAATCTCAGCGGCCATCAAGATTTCTCCGCGACCTGCACCTCGTCCCATGAGTCATCCCACTGGCCTCAGGTTCGCGACCCGCGACGAGGTAAGGCGCATGTTTATCGAATCAGGTGAACTGAAGGCGGAAAAGTATCCTGCAAAGGGCCTCCAAGTCTCTGAGGTAGACCTCAAGTATTTCCGAGATTTCTACGAGGCGCAATACGGTTCTTGGGATGAGAACCCGCTGCCCTTGTCGCGTCTGATGGAAAACATGAATCTGGCCAAGAACGGTGTCCTCAACGTAGCCGGAGCTCTCTTGTTCGTTTCGGAACCTCAATTCCGACTTCCGGCCTTTGTTGTTAAAGCAGTTGCGTTTCTTGAGAACGACATTGCCTCGACAGATTACTTGGATAGCCAAGATCTAACAGGGAAGCTTTCAGTAGTCTTTCAAGCCTCTCTTGGCTTTGTCTTGCGAAACCTGAGTCATCTCCAGAAAGACAAAGGTTTCAACACACAGGGCGATCCGGAGATCCCGCGGATCGTTCTAGAGGAGCTTGTCGCTAACGCGCTTATTCACCGCGATTACTTCACGTCAGCGCCGGTGCGTCTACTTGTTTTTCCTGACCGCATCGAGATTGTGAGCCCCGGTTGTCTACCCAACAATCTGACGGTGGAGAACATAAAGCTGGGAAATTCGAACATGAGAAATCCGATTCTCGCTTCGTTCGCCACTAAGTTGCTCCCTTATCGCGGACTCGGCAGCGGCATCGTCCGCGCGCTAAAGGCGTATCCAGATATCGATTTTGAGAACGACCGCGAAGGCAATCTTTTTCGGGTGACAATTCGACGCCCGCTGCCGGAATAGGTTTGACTAAAAGTTCTCGTTGATCAACGTGTCTTTCCGATAACTGTACCTAGATGGGAATCAGATCGTGCTGGTAGGCT
>CAYRFU010000119.1:0-3720 GCA_964423525.1 uncultured Burkholderiales bacterium
CTCACCCGACCAGATTGGATTCGTGCGACCGCCCTCGCTACCCACCCTAGCCACCGCAGCCGAGTCCGAGCGCTCAGGTCGACATCAAGTTAGGGCGCTGTAGGTAGTCATAGCTACCCTGGTGCAGATAATGCTGGGGGACTAGATTGGGCTCGTGTTCGTTCCCGATTCGCTTGGTCGAGAGACTTCAAGCTGGGCTGCACCCATTTCAACCGGAAGGAGCAGTCTAGGCCGGGCCGCCGCCCGTTTCAACCGGGAGGAGCAGGCTAGACCGGGCCGCCACCCGTCTCAACCTGAAGGAGCAGTCTAGACCGGGCCGCCACCCGTCCCAACCTGAAGGAGCAGTCTAAACCGCGGCGCCGCCCGTTTCAACCGGCAGGAGCAGGCTAGACTGCGCCGCCGGAGCGGGCTAGGCCGGGCCGCCGAGGTAAATCCTTCACAGTCGGCACGGCCTCGTTGGGCGAGGCTAAGCCTATGAGAAATTTCAGCCTGATTCTTCTGACGGCCCTGTTGATGGTTTCGGCTCAAGCCGAGTCGATCGACCAGAAGCTCGAGTCAGCCAAAGTTGTTAAGACGGGCGCGTTCTCGGGCGCCTCGGGTCATACCAAAGGCCAGGTGCAACTGGTCAGGACCGGTGATGATCATTATCTCCACCTGGGCAAGAACTTCCTTTTCGACGGAGCCCTCGATCCTAAGCTCGGGTTCTCCCGCGGCGACCAATTCGACACCGAGAGTATCTTTACACCTCTCAAAGAGAACGAAGGCCAACAACTCTACAAGCTTCCCCAAGGGTTTGACCCTTCCCAATATGACGCGGCTACCCTGTGGTGCCAGAAGTTCCGGGTTCCCCTTGGTCAGGCTCGTTGGAAATAGTCTGGGGAGAGAGAAATTGCACCGGGACGCCAGATAGCTTCCGGAATTGGAGGGTTCAGAATGCTAGAAACGTTTACCAAGCTGGCCATTAAAACTTGGGATGAGCTGGAAGACCGGGTCCCCGCCCACGCCCTGGTCGGGGAGATCGACCCGGTGGTCGTGCGCTACGACGATCAGGTCAGTGTGCTGTTCGGGCGCTGCGCCCATCGTGGGGCTTTGATGTCCGATGGGCACGTCCGGGGAGACAACCTGATCTGTGGTGTGCACAATTGGGATTATCGTCTGGACACCGGTGTCAGCGAATACAACAACTCCGAGAAACTCCACAAGTTTCAGTCCTGGGTCGAGGACGGCCAGGTTTTCATCGACGCTGACGAGGTCGAGCGTTTTCAGAAGGAGCATCCTCAACCCTTTATCCGCGATAAGTATCAGGGGGCCTACGCCGACATCCATGGCACCATTGAAGAACCTCACGTCAAGCTTATCCACAGCCTAGCTTCCCACGGTTTGGAGAAAACCGGTCATCACGGCCCGGCTTCGGCGATGGGAGTTCCTCGCCAGCAGCTCCCGGTTTGGGATGACCTGCTGTTCCTAACCGCTCAACTGGCTCGTTTTCCTCAGTTGGACGATGCCGAGGTCGGCAGCGAGCTGGTGATCGGGCCTTCGGCTAAAAAGCCTCTCCGTCTCGAGCTTCCAATCTTTGTATCCGACATGAGCTTTGGGGCCCTATCGCTGGAGGCCAAAGTGGCCCTCTCGAAAGGGGCTGAGCTGGCCGGAACAGGCATCTGTTCAGGCGAGGGAGGCCTGTTGCCCGAGGAACAACAGGCCAACACCCGTTACTTCTATGAGTTGGCTTCGGCGCGGTTCGGTTTTCGGATGGAGCTGCTCAAGAAGGTCCAGGCCTTCCATTTCAAAGGAGGTCAGGGCGCCAAGACGGGGACGGGGGGCCATCTTCCGGGCGAGAAGGTGATCGGTCGCATCGCTGAGGTGCGCGGGCTTAAAAAAGGCCAGGCTGCGGTCTCCCCGTCGCGCTTTCCTGATTGGAACAGCTTGGCCGAGATCAAAGCTTTTGCCGACGAGGTCAAGGAGTACACCGGAGGCATTCCGGTGGGTTACAAGCTATCGGCTCAACATGTCGAGAAGGACATCGACGCAGCCCTTGAGGTTGGGGTCGACTACATCATATTAGATGGACGGGGAGGCGGGACCGGGGCAGCGCCCCTAATTTTCCGCGACCACATTTCGCTACCCACCATCCCGGCGCTGGCCAGAGCCAGACGCCATCTTGACCGACTCGGTCGCCGCGACGTGACTCTGGTCATCACCGGCGGTTTACGAACACCGGCCGACTTCGCCAAAGCCCTGGCCCTGGGCGCTGACGGTGTGGCCGTCGCCAATTCGGCCATCCAGGCTATCGGCTGTCTGGGAATGAGAGCCTGTCACACCAACAACTGCCCGGTTGGTATTGCCACTCAGAAAGAAGGGCTACGAGCCCGGCTGGTGATCGACCAGGCGGCGGAACGCCTCAACCGCTTTCTACGGGCCTCAGTCGATCTGATGAAGGTGTTGGCAAGAGCCTGCGGGCACACCCATCTGAATCAGTTTTGTCAGCACGACTTGACCACCTGGAGAAAGGAGATGGCTGACCTTTCGGGCGTCGCCTTCGCTGGGACCGGCCAGTGAAGAAGATGAGTCCTCTTTGTGCCCAGAACGATAAAGTTAACATTCCTGTACTATGAAAGGGATATCCTGGAGGTAGCCTAAAGAGGCTCGTCGCCACCGACCTCTTGAGAAAGGCACGCCATGGAATTCAACAACCTGGTAATCGTAGGCCCTCCCGGAGCAGGCAAAGGGACTCAGGCTAAGACTCTTGCCAAAAACCGGAACATCCCCCACCTGTCAACCGGTGACCTTTTGCGGGAACACCGCCGCCAAAAGACCGAATTAGGAAAAAGAGCCTCTAGTTACATGGATGCTGGCGACCTGGTGCCTGACAGCCTCATCTTGCAAATGCTTGAGGAGCGCCTCCAGAGGCCAGACTGCGTCCAGGGCTTTCTACTCGACGGCTTCCCCCGCACCCTGGCCCAGGCTGAGGAACTCCGCAAGATGCTTGAGAGACAGAGCCGCAGCCTATCGCGAGCCATCATTTTGGAAATCGCCGAAGAGATTCTGGTGGGACGTCTGAGCCGACGCCGAGTCTGCCCAACTTGCGGCTCGGTCTACCACCTTGACACCAAGCCTCCCATCGAAGCGGGCCTGTGCGATGATGACGCCAGCCAACTGATCCATCGTCCCGACGACCACGAAGAGGTTATTCTCAATCGCCTCAAGGTTTATCGGCAACAGACCCGCCCTGTGATCGGCTACTACCACCGCCACCGCTTGGCTATCGCGGTCGACGCTTCCGCTCCCATCGAGGACGTCACCCGACTGATCCACGAGGGGCTCGAAGAGAGGGCTCTAGTCGCGAGTCGAGTCTGACGCCTCGACCGAGGCCGGTTCCGGGACAAAAACCTCCAGGATCCTTCCCGGTGGCCACAGAGTGGTGGCGCGGACCTGCACACCCCAGCGCCACCACAGAACCACATCGCCAGATTTCACACTATACTCGGGAACCGGCTGAGAAAACCGTCTCCAGAGAAACCGAAAGCCTTGACGATGGGTTTCAAGACGAGCCGACTCCAGGCGGGTGAGGTCGGCGAGAGAAGGTTCCCGGGACCTAATCCAGGCCGCGAACGCCAGAGCGTCGCATCGATGCTTCCAAGGTCCTGACGGAGTGAAGCCAGCAGCGAACTGCTCGAACAGCGAGACAAGTCGGCCCTCGACCCTTTCACAGCAAGAAGGTAA
>CAYRFU010000119.1:3730-18282 GCA_964423525.1 uncultured Burkholderiales bacterium
CTTGACGGCCTGCAGCCTTTTGCCCAGAAGACCGCGAGCGAACTGTTCCACCTGAGCAGCAGACAACCGCTCCAGGTATTGGGCTTCAAGGGGACCCAACTGGAGCTGCTCAGCCACCTCTTGAGGCGAACTCTGCCACCGTTCCCGTAAGCCGGCATCGGTGAGAATCCGAGCCAACGCGCCCTGGACTTTAGCCAAGTTCATCCCATCATCTCACGGGCTCGAGCCAACTCACCGGCTAGCGCAGAAAAGGGCGGAAGGTTCTCGTCCCTCTCAAGGATCGCCCCCTTAACATCAAAGTGGCGAAAAACCTGGTCCAGCAGGTCCCAAATCGGCTCCTGGGTGGGGTCAGCGTGGCCGTCTACCAACTGGTCAGTCTGTTCATGGTAGCCGACAAAGTGGAGCTGGACAACGGCTTCGGGAGGGAGTTCTTCGAGAAAATGACGAGGCTCGTATCCATGGTTACGCGAGTTGATGTAGAGGTTGGTCACATCCAGCAGAAGCCCGACGCCGGTGCGGTCCACCAGCATACGGAGGAACTCGCCCTCTGTCATCTCAGCACCCGGCATCTCCATCACATAGGTGATATTCTCGAGAATCAGGGGAGTCTTGATGGTCTTACCTACCTGCTCGATGTTGCGGCAAAGAAGGTCGAGACAGTCGTAGCGGAAAGGGACTGGGGCCAGATGCCCCAACTCGATTCCCCCACTGCGAGTGAAGGCGATATGCTCACTCCACCAGGGTGGGTCCAATCTCTGGACCAGACTGGCCAACTCCTCCAGATAGCGTGGGTCAGGACCCTCGGCGCTCCCCAGTGAGAGATCGAGCCCGTGAGGGATCAAAGTGAAATTGCGCTGTAGTTGGGCCAGCTCGCTCTCTTTATAGGCGCTAGGGTGTAAATAGTGGTCGGCCGTAATTTCGAGAAAGTCGACCGCAGCTCGATGGGCAAACAGGTCGGCGTGGTAGGGCTGACGGTAGCCTAATCCGACTCCGAGACGAGGGAGTTTCATCGTTTTCAGTTTTTCCCGGGAAGCTGGCCGCTTCCTGTCGAAGAGGCACATATGCAAAAAACTGCTGACTCGGTTCTACCGGAAAAACAACAAAAAGCTCTCGACACCTTCTGCCAGAGTGTGGCCCAGGCCCTGGCTGAGGAGCTGAGATCGATCATTCTCTTCGGCGGCTTGGCCCGGGGAGATTACTACCCCCAGAGTTCCGACATCAATCTGGCTCTGGTCTTCCGTCACCTGAGTCTGGAAAAGCTGCGTGGAGTTCGCGAGCCGCTCAGAGCTTCCATGGTCAGTGTCAAAATCCAAACAATGCTGCTGACCGAGAACGACCTCGAACGTTCCGCCGATGCGTTTCCGACAAAGTTTCTCCTCATGAAGCACCAGCACCGGGTTCTTCACGGGGACGAGCTGCTGGCCGGGCTGGTCATCGACCGAGCCCACCTGAGACTCCGCTGCGAGCAGGAGTACAAGAATCTCCTGCTGAGGATGCGCAACGCTTACGTGAGAGCCGCTCGCCCGGAACGACTCCAGCAGCTGCTCAGCTCGGCGGTCACCCCCTTTCTTTCGAACCTGAGGGTGCTTTCCTATCTAGCCCACGGCCAGGAGCCGGGAAACGATCAAGAAACGCTGGCCCAGTGTCGCGAAAAGTTTGAGTTTGACTGTGAAGTGTTGGACCGTTGCCTCCAGCTGAAATGTCGCACCTTCGGTCCTAGCGAGGACGAACTCACCCAGCTTTACGAGCAGTTCCTGAAAGTGGTCGACCAGGCGGCTGAGTTTGCCGACCAGCTGGAGGTGTCATGAACTTCTTGCTGCACAACTACGTGGCCGACATGCATGGACCGGACTTTTTGGTCCTTCTCTTTCGAGTCTTTCTGCTGGCTTGTGGGATCCGATGGCTGATCTCCCACCTGGACAAACTCTGGGTCCAGAAGCCCCCTATCCCCGAAGAGCTCGACCCCTACGGCCTGGCTTACCTCCGGGGCGGCGTTCTGGAGATGGCCGGGGCCATGCAGTTCTCGCTCTATCAACGGAACTACCTGGTCGAGGTCGACGACAGTCTGGTGGCTAACGTGACCCCCCCGGACGTCTCCTACCTCAAGCCGTCCGAGCGCCATCTCTTTGAAGCGTTTCAAGCCCACGGCCGTCAAACGGACGCGCTCGAAGTGCTCGACGCTGTGGCTGACGACTATCGAAAAAAGTATCAGGACCAAGGTCTTCTAGCCACCCCGGAAAAACCTACCTGGCCCCGAATCTGCGCTTGGGCTGCCCTGGGGTTGTTCGCCGGTCTCGGGTGCTACAAACTCCTGGTAGCGGTCTTGAAGGGCCACTTCAGAGTCGCTTTCCTGGTGATCGGCACCGGGCTAGGCTCGGCCATCCTGGCCAGCGGCTGGCCCTCCAATCGCCTCACCCGCCAGGGCGAAGCGCTGCTCGACGAGGTGCGCAACTCACTGAGATCCTACAAAGAAGAAATCGTCGATCGGGAAACGGGCCTCGACCCCATGGAGGCGGCCGCGGTAGAATACAAAAACACTTTGACGATGGCGGTTTTTGGAGCCGCCGCCCTGGCCGGGACGGCCTACGCCAGCCTGTTCGCCCCGGTCGTTCCGATGGTGAGTTCAAGCAGCTGGTCGAGCGACTGGTCCTCCCTCTCCTCCTGCTCGTCTTTTTCCTCCTGCTCGTCTTGCTCCTCTTGTGGGGGTGGCTGCGGTGGTTGCGGAGGGTGCGGAGGCTGCGGCGGCTAACAGCAAAAAGTCGACACTCTCGAGGCCCAAACTCGGGCCCAAGTGCTGACTACCGAGGCTCAGGCCAAAGCCGACGCCCAGCGAATCGAAGCGCGAGGTGAGGCCGAAGCGACTCGAGAGGTCAACCAGGCTCTGGCCGAGATGTCTGATGGAGCCCTTCAGGTGCGCTTGGCTGAAATCCAGGCCGAAGCCCTTCAGGAGCTCGGACCGGAGGACGGAACGCTCATCCTGGGAGATGAGGTTCCCTACTTGCTGAACGGCAACCCTTCGTCGTCGCAACAGTAAGCTCCCTGGGGCGGGAGACCTCTCCCGCCCCAACCCCAGGCGGAACAAACTCCAACTGAGCAGAGGCTGCTCTCGGAAACCTAAAATGGGGCTCTCAAGAATTACGCAAAACATGAAAGAAGGGATAGTTGACTCAACGGTCAAGAGGCCCCCAATTTGATCGCGAGGAGGCACCCATGCACCGTTTTCTCATCCTTCTTCTGTTGCTGTCCGGCCTAGCCTGGGCCGAGCTGGAGTTTCCCGCTCCCAGCCCCAAAGCCAAACTTAGCCAACGGGTTGGCCTGGTCGACATCGAACTGGAATACTCTCGACCGGGAGTGAAAGACCGCCAGATTTTCGGGGGTCTAGTACCTTACAACAAAATGTGGCGGACCGGCGCCAACGCTCCCACCAAGATCACCTTTAGCGCCCCGGTGACGGTAGAAGGCCAGAAAGTTCCGGCCGGAACCTATTCGGTGGTGACCATTCCCGGCCGGGAGAACTGGACGGTGATTTTCAACAAGAACCTGAAACTGCGCAACACCGACGGCTACGACCAGAAGGACGACGTAGCCCGGGCCAAAGTCGAGCCGATCGAACTCGAGCGGCCGGTTGAATCGATGACCTTTGACATCAATCAGCTTCGAGACGAATCGGCCGTGCTGACGCTGACCTGGGAGACCACTCAGGTGCCCGTCCGACTCGAGGTCGAGACCACCCCCGTCGTGCTCGAGCAGATCCAAAAAGAGATGTTCGACGGTCAAGAGAAATCGGCCGGCACCTACGGCAATGCAGCCATGTTCTACTACAACAACGACAAAGACCTCAATCAGGCCCTGGAATGGATGAACAAAGCGATTGAAGAGAACCCCAACGCTTTTTGGTATGTCCACCGCAAAGGCCTGATCCTGGCCAAAATGGGCCGCAATGAGCAAGCCATCGAGGCGGCCCGTCAATCGATGAAGATGGCCCAATCGGTTCCCTCTTTCGCTCAGGAGTACACCCGTCGCAACCAGGAGCTGATCGACAGCCTCAAATGAGGGTGTTGGCTTTGACCGCCTGGCTGGCTCTGATGACAGGAGCATCGGCCCAGACCTCCTCCGAACTGTTTCACCAGTTCGAAGGTCTCAAAGTGCTGGGTTCGGTGCTCTATGTGGCGGCCCACCCCGACGACGAGAACACCCGTCTGATCGCCTATCTGGCCAATCAAAAGCACTATCGCACGGGTTACCTTTCGCTGACCCGGGGTTCGGGTGGCCAGAACCTGGTCGGTCCCGAACTGGGCGATCAGCTGGGCCTGATTCGAACCCAGGAGCTGTTAGCCGCCCGCCGCATCGACGGAGGGGAGCAGTTCTTCACCCGCGCTCGTGATTTCGGCTACTCCAAATCCCCGGAGGAGACTCTCCAGGTGTGGGATCGCGAGCAGGTGCTCGAAGACATGGTGACGGTTATCAGAAGGTTCCAGCCAGATATCTTGATCACCCGGTTCTCGACCGAGCCGGGCTTCACCCACGGTCATCACACAGCCTCTGCCGTGCTGGCTCTGGAAGCCTTTCGAGCCGCCGCCGAGGGCCCCCGGGGCTGGCAGCCGAGACGAGTGTTTTGGAACCTCAGTCCCTGGTATTTCCGGCGTCGGGGTCTGGCCTTCTCACCCGAGCAAGCTCTGACCGAGACAGTCAGCGTCTATTCCCCCTGGTTGGGTCGATCCGTTTCCGAACTCGCCGCCGCCAGTCGAACCATGCACAAGAGCCAGGGTTTCGGGAGCGCGCCCTCGCGGGAAAAGCAGCAAGAGTACTTCCGGCTCCTTTCAGGCTCTGAGACCGCCTCTCTCATGGAGGGGGTCGAAACCAGTTGGTCGAGGCTTCCCGGTGGAGAAAAGGTAGCGACCCTCTTGGACCAGACCGAGTTCGACCTGGTCGCTCCTCACCGAAACGTCCCTCGCCTGCTGGAAATCCGTGGGGCCATCGAGTCCCTCCCCGACTCTGCCTGGAAAGGGCAAAAGCAGGCTGACCTGGAGCGATTGATCGCCGGCTGCCTCGGACTTCGCCTGAGAGCGTCAGCTCCAAACTCCACTGTGGCGCCCACCCAAAAGGTCGAGATCGAGGTGGGGGTCAGTCTCCAGGCCCCCGTCGAGGTCCGCTGGCAAAGCCACAGCTTGGAGCCCAATCAGGAGAAGACATTTACCGTCACCAAGACGGCTCCGGCTGAACCGAGTCACCCTCACTGGTTGAGGGGCGAGGGCGACCCGACCGTGGCAGAACAACTCCCGATGACTTACGAGGTTCAACTTCAGGTAGGTGACCAGAGCCTCACCTATGAGATTCCCATCACCTTCTCCGAAGTGGACCGAGTGAAAGGCGAAGTGATTCAGCCTGTAGCTATCACGCCGGCCGTCTCGGCTCGGGTGGAACCTCAGCTGGTGGTGGCTCCCTTTGGACAAACTGTTCCGGTCCAGGTGACCGTCCAACGACAGCACGGCAACCCCCAACCCGTCCAGGTCGAACTGCAACTGCCCCAGGGCTGGAGTGGGCTACCGGCAGCCCGTCGTATCGGCCCTGACCAGGTGGCTCATTTCGACCTCACTCCCCCCTCTCAAACCGGTGTGGGCGAGCTCAGGGTGTTGATCGACGGGCGACCCGCCTACACGACCACCCTTATCGACTACCCCCACATCCCTCGCCAGGTTCTCCACCCTCCGGCCGGATGCCGGCTGACGGCTCTAGAGCTGAAAAAGAAGGGAGAGAGAATCGGTTACCTGGAAGGCGCCGGCGACGGCGTGGGCCAGGCCCTCGCCAGCATCGGGTATAAGGTAGAAAAAATCGACCCACGCTCGCCGGCGGACCTGTCTGGTTATGACGCCATCGTGCTCGGGATTCGAGCCTACAATGTCGACTCGGGTGCCGACCGGCTCCCCCTCTTTGACTACGTGCGCCAGGGCGGGACTTTGATCACCCAATACAACACCACCAGAGGCCTGAGGAGTGAAACGGTCGCTCCCTTTGAGGTCAAACTGTCGCGCCTTCGGGTGACCGACGAAAAGGCTCCCGTCAAACTGTTGCAACCCGACCACCCGGCTTTAACCGTTCCCAATGCCATCAGCGAGGTCGATTTTCAGGGCTGGGTGCAAGAAAGAGGGCTCTACTTCCCAGAACAGTGGGACGATCAGCTCGTCCCTCTGCTAGAAAGTTCTGACGCCGGGGAAGAGCCTTTGCGAGGAGGACTTCTGGTCGGTCGCTACGGCCAGGGCCACTTCGTTTATACCGGCTACTCCTTCTTCCGCCAACTCCCGGCCGGGGTACCCGGCGCTTACCGCTTACTAGTGAATCTGGTGTCGCTCGGCCATGAATGAAGAACCCGTCCCCCTCTTCGGCACCTGGAAAAGAGCTTACGGGTTCACTCTTCTCTGTCTGGTGGCTTACGTGATCGCGTTTTATCTCTTGAGGATTAGCTTCGGGTGAATGGTCTCGATTATCTGGTGGTGGTGGTCACCCTGGTGGTCATCGCCGGCTACGGCATCTGGAAGTCGCGAGGTCAAAACGACCTGGAAGGTTATTTTCACGGCGATCACAGCCTGACCTGGAGCACCATAGGGTTGTCGGTCATGGCCACCCAGGCCAGCGCCATCACCTTTCTCTCCACTCCGGGGCTGGGGTTTGAAGACGGTTTACGGTTTGTTCAGAACTATCTTGGCCTGCCCGTGGCCATCGTTATCATCTGCGCCTTTTTCCTTCCGATCTATCGAGAGCTGAACGTCTTCACGGCCTATGAATACCTCGGTCACCGCTTCGACGAGAAAACCCGTCGCCTGGGAGCCTGTCTTTTTCTGTTGCAACGGGGCCTGGCTGCGGGCATCACCCTCTACGCGCCGGCTATCATCCTCTCGACCGTTTTCGACTGGAGCCTCGACGCCACCATTCTGACGGTCGGGCTGCTGGTGATCATCTACACGGTTTCAGGAGGGACTCAGGCCGTCAGCTTGACTCAAAAGTATCAGATGGCCACCATCCTTTTTGGGATGACGGTCGCCTTTCTGACCCTCCTCTCCCAGCTTTCGGCCCACGTCAGCTTGAACCAGGCTCTCACCATCGCCGGGGCCCTTGGGAAGCTCGAAGCGATCGACTTTAGCCTGGATCCGAACGAGCGCTACACCTTCTGGACGGGAATGTTGGGGGGGACGTTCCTGGCCCTTTCCTATTTCGGGACGGACCAGTCTCAGGTACAACGCTATCTATCAGGTCGCTCGCTTACGGAAAGTCGTTTAGGACTGCTGTTTAATGCCGTGGTGAAGATCCCGATGCAGTTCTTCATCTTGCTGTTGGGAGTGATGGTCTTCGTCTTTTTTCAGTTTGAAAAACCTCCTTTGATTTTTAACGAGACGGCTTGGACCCGAGTCAAGGAGAGTTCTTTAAACGACCAGGCCGAGCGGCTCGAAAGCCTTCAACAGCTTACCTTCCAGGCCAAAAAGAAAGGCCTACAAGAGTGGATGGCTGGTCAACCCGAGGCCCGACAGAGAGTGGTGGAACTGGCTGACCAGGAACGCCAGTTGAGAGCCCAAGCCCGGGATTTGGTGGTCCAGAGTGGTGATGACACCAAAGACTCCGACTTCGTCTTCATCAGTTATGTGCTGGCTTTTCTGCCCCACGGGCTAGTGGGTTTGTTGGTAGCCGTGATCTTTTGCGCCGCCATGTCGTCCACGGCTTCTGAGCTCAACGCTCTGGCCTCGACCGCCATGGTCGACTTCTATAAGCCTTTTTATCCTGAGGCTGAGGATAGCCATTATCTGCTGGTGTCAAAAACCTTGACGGCCGGATGGGGGGCGTTGGCCCTGGCCTTCGCCCTTTTTGCTTCCCTGGTCGAGAACTTGA
Organism: uncultured Burkholderiales bacterium; assembly: GCA_964423525.1. Classification (GTDB taxonomy): domain Bacteria; phylum Vulcanimicrobiota; class Xenobia; order Xenobiales; family JADMJV01; genus CAYRFU01. Next base: position 11,609 of record CAYRFU010000119.1, read on the forward strand.
TCGAAGCCGTCAACATTCTTGGCTCGCTGTTTTACGGAGTCGTGCTCGGTATCTTCCTGGTGGCCTTCTTCGTAAAATGGATCCGGTCCGACGCCGTCTTCTGGGGAGCGTTGGCGGCCCAGGTTGTGGTGTTAGTGATGTTCTGGCAAACCGAGATTGGGTATCTCTGGTTCAATCTCATCGGATGCGGAGCCACGGTGGCGTTCTCTCTCGTTTTGCAGGGACGCCGGTGAGAATCGCCTTCGGTCAGCAGCCGTGTGGCTTCTTTCCCAAGCGGTTCCTTTACTCCAAAATCGTGACCGCGCGTCGCCTCCGAGACCAGCTGGGTGGGGAGATCGTCTTCTTTTTCCACGATAGCGACCACGATCATCGCGAGACGCTCACGGTGCTGCGGGACCGAGACACGGGCAAGCTGGAACGGATCAATTTCGCCTTTTTGAATAGAGTCCAAAAGAAATACACCCCCCTTTACGCCAAAGCCATCGCTCCCGGCTGGCAAGAGGAAACGAGCCGCCGCCTGGCACGCTTTGTGAACCCCGATTGGATCGAGGTGTTTGCCGCCGTCAAAGCCGAAACGGTGGCCGATTTTTGCTTGCAGATGTATGCCGGCCTGGGGCTGCTGGAAGGGATTCAGGTGGTCCGCTCGAGCGCTCCCGAGTTTCGGAACCGAGCTGCAAGAATCGACGACTTTTTTGTGGACCTCAAGTTCCGCCGGGAGTTGGTGCGGGCCCGCCGCGCTGGAGAGGGGTTTCGGCTCCATCGAGGAGGCGGCCGCTTTCACCGCCTCCCTGACCAACCTTTTGGGGCCCATCAGATCAGCCCGACCTGCGATACCCGTTTGGTTTGGATGCAATCGGTGTTGAAATGCACCCACTATGTGGCCGGGGCCAGTGAAATGAACTATCTCAAAAAGGAGGAAACCCCCCAAGTGACTTTTATCGAGCGTGACCCGATCGCGGAGTCAGGACTAGCCTATGTCGGGTAGTCTCTTGGCCGTGGCCGCTCATCCCGACGACCTGGAGTTCGGCTGTGGCGGCATCCTTCTGAAGGAAGCTAACCGTCCCCAGCACTGGCTGATAGGGTCCCGCGGTGAAGCCGGTTCCAACGGATCCCCTGCCGAACGTCAGGCAGAGTCTGAGAGAGCGGCGGCCATGGTGGGAGCGGACCTTCACTGGGAAGACCTGGGCGGTGACGCGCAGATGCAGATGTCCACGGCCAATGCCCTCAAACTGGCCGGCTGGATCCGAAAGCTGCAGCCGACCTATGTTCTCGCCCCAACTTTGGAAGAAAACCAGCACCCCGACCACACCCGGGTGGCCCGCCTAGTCCGAGAGGCCGCCCGCCTGGCTCGCTACGCCGGTCTTGAACCGCTGGCCGATTTACCGGCCCATTCCATCTCAGCCCTCCTCTACTATCGGGTCACCTCGGCTAGCCCCTCGGGCACCTGCATTCTGGTCGACGTGAGCCAACAACTCGAGCGCTGGAAGGCTCTGATGGCCTGCCACCAGAGTCAGCTCAAAACTCGCAACTACATCGAGTATCAGCTGACTTATGCCCGCTTGATGGGCCTCGAGTGTGGAGTCGACTACGCCCTCCCTCTGTTTGCAGAAGAAGGCCTTCTAGTCCCCGGCCTGGAGGCTATAGAAAATTCGGCGAGGCGCTTTTGAGAATAGGAATGGTCTGCTATCCGACCGTGGGAGGCAGCGGGATCGTGGCTAGCCAACTCGGCGTTCTGCTGGCCGAGGCGGGCCACCAGGTCCACTTTTTGGCTTATCAGGCTCCCGTCCGGTTAGAGCTTGACCGAGACGGTATCAACTTCCACCCCGTCTCAGTTCGAAGCCACGGGGTCTTTCGCTCTCCCGACTACACCCTTCCCCTTTCGGTCAAAATGCACGAGGTTTGTCAGCAGTTTGACCTCGACATTCTGCACGTTCATTACGCCGTTCCCCACGCTACTGCGGCCCTTCTGGCCCGGGCGATGCTGGGCCGAAGCAAACCGGCCCTGGTAACCACCTTGCACGGCACCGATGTTTCCCTGTTGGGTCGAGACCCCGCCTTTGCGCCCGCCATCCGCTACGCGCTCGAGCAATCGGACCGAGTGACGGCCGTCTCGCGCAGTCTCAAAGAGGAAACCGAAGCTCTCTTTTCTCTGGCTCAGCCGATCGAGGTGGTCTACAACTTCACCGCCCCGGTCTCAGGCGACGGAACGCGAATCCGCCAGGAGTTGGGCCTCAGGCCCGATCAGGTGCTGGCTCTGCACATGTCGAACTTGCGGCCCGTCAAGCGAGTGGATCAGGTGTTGGAGGCCTTTGCCCGCTCACGCTGCGATCATCTTCTGATTCTGGCCCCCGAGTCGTTTGCCGAGCATCGGGCTACGGTGGAGAGACTAGGAATAGGCCAACGGGTCAGCGTGGTTCACGACACTCAGGCTTCAGCCTACGTGGAAGCCTGCGACCTCGGCCTTTACGCTTCCGAGCGAGAGAGCTTTGGACTGGCCATCCTCGAGACGATGGCGGCCGGCAAGCCGGTGGTGGCCACTCAGGTCGGGGGCGTTCCCGAAGTGGTCGGCGAGACGGGCCTTTTGAGTCCCCCGGGCGAGGTCGATCGACTGAGGTCTCACCTGGATCGCCTGGTGACCGAGCCAGAGTTGAGAGGCCAACTAGGAGAAAGGGCCCGCCAACGAGCGGAAATCGAGTTTCCGCCTGAGCGAGCCCTACGAGGCTACCTGAGGGTGTATCAGTTAGCTATGGGCGATGACTCGGCCGGTCCAGCCTCCGCCGATCCCTCCAGCCAGGGCTCCCCAGAACAGGGCTCCACCGCTGGGATCGGCTCCCGTGGCAGCCAGAGCCAGACCGATGCCAACTCCCCCTAACACCCCAAGAGTAGGAGCGTTCTCTTTCACGTAGGCGAGAGACTCAGGGAGTTTGGGGGCAGCCGCGTCGCTCTGGTTCTCGAGCATCGAGCCGACGATGCGTCCTCCCCAGGCACCCAACAGGGGACCCCAGAAGAAGGCGCCACCGGGACCGGCCGAAGCGGCGAAACCCAGCCCGATAGCGGCGCCGGCAAGCGAGCCAAGAAACTGACCGTGGGCCTCAACAAAGTTGAGAGGGTCTTTCGAACCTCCCACCTCCACTTTGTCTTCGGGGGTCTCGGTAGCGGGGGTCTGCTGAGGGACCGGGGCGGTGGCGTAGCGGGCAAAGGAAGGTTGAAGGTTTAGCTGGGAAATCTGCATTTTGGGCTCCTTGTCATCTGTCTGACCCTGGTGTATGCCGGGAACGGTGCCGAAGAGGTTTCCTCGAAGTTAAATCTCTCCTCGAACGAAAGGGACTGGCCCAGTCTGACGAAGGTCAGGCCATGGCCTACATCCTCGCACTGCGACAGGGAACCACCAGCAGCAAAGCCCTTCTTTTCAACCCCCAGGGCGAAGTCAAAGGGGTCGCTCAGCAACCCGTCCCTCAAATTGTTCCCCAAAGCGGCTGGGTCGCGGCCATCGGTATCTGCAATCAGCGGGAGACCACCCTGGTTTGGGATCGGATCTCGGGGGAGCCTCTCTGGAACGCTCTGGTGTGGCAGGACCGTCGCACCACTCGACAGTGCCAGGACCTACCGGAGAATCTGATCAAAGAGCGCACTGGCCTGGTTCCTGACGCCTGCTTCTCGGCCACCAAGATCGCCTGGATCCTGGACAATATCGAGTTGGCTAGAAGCCGAGCAGAGGCGGGAGAACTGGCCTTTGGAACTGTCGACAGCTGGCTTTTGTGGAAGTTGACCGAAGGACTACACGTCACCGACGTCAGCAACGCCTCGCGAACCGTGCTGTTCAACCTCGAGACCCTCGATTGGGATGAGGAACTGTTGGACCTCTTCGGCATCCCTCGCAGCCTGATGCCCGAGGTCCGCTCAAGTTCTGAGGTCTGCGGCCACACAGCTGAGGGCGTTCTACCGGCTCGTATTCCCGTGGCTTCGCTGGTGGGCAACCAGCAAGCGTCGCTCTTTGGGCAGCTCTGCTTCTCGCCGGGCCTATGCAAATGTTCCTACGAGACCGGTGCCTTTATCTTGATGAACACCGGCCGCTCCCCCACCCCTACCAACAAACTGCTGACGACAGCTGGCTGGGGAAGGGGCGACACCACGGATTACGCTCTTGAGGGCAATGTTTTCCTGGCCTCAGCGGCGCTCGACTGGTTGCGGGGAGGCCTGGGAATGGTGAGAACCCTGGGTGAACTGGAGTGGCTTGCAGCCCAGGTGCCCGACACAGGCGGCGTCTATTTCGTGCCGGCTTTTAACGGTCTGGGTTCTCCCTACTGGAATCCTCAAGCGCGGGGGACCTTGATCGGTCTCAGCCGCGAGACTACGGCTGCCCACGTAGTTCGAGCCGCCCTCGAGGGTCTCGCCTTTCAGGTCGTCGACATCGTGGAGGCCATGGCCGAAGCGATGCAAAACGATCCGAGCGAGCTTCGCGTTGACGGAAGCCTGGCTGAGGTCGATCTGCTTATGCAGATGCAAGCCGACGTTCTCGGCATCCCTACCGTTCGCCCCCACATCGCTGACGCCAGCGCCCTGGGAGCCGCCTATCTAGCCGGTCTGGCTATCGGTTGCTGGAGCGATCTCGAACAACTACAGCACCATCCGAGACCACGCCACGACTTTCTTCCCGTCCATTCTCCGACTCGCCTGGCAGAAAGCCGGGAGCGATGGAAGCGCGCGGTGGACTGTGCCGACCGCTGGGGTCGAGTTTGACTGAACTCGACGGGTTTCTCGACCGGGAACGGACTCGGGGCAACACCGATTCGTCGGGAGTTTTCACGGTTTCGGTCGAAAAAGCTCGCCACAAGTTAGGTCAAGGGTACGACTGGACTGTTCCTGCCTATTATCTTTTGAGACTAGTTCAAAGCGCGGTTCGTTTAAAGGCTTCTCGCATTGCCGTGCAACTACTGCGCCGGCGAGTGCGCTTCTCATTCTGGGGCCCGGCCGAGCCAGAGCTTTTCCCGGCCAGGGTGCTCGATCGACTCGTCTCAAGCGAGCTTCCCACAAGCGGACCCCAGGCTCATTTTCAGCCGGCCCTGTTGTCGGTGACAGCGGGTCAGATCGAGCGATTTGCTTACCACTGCAGTCAGGCTCCCTCCCCTCAAAAACTGATGTTCGAAGGCGGCGAAGTTTTTCTCCAAGCCCAGGGAGGCTTGGGGGGAGAAGAGTGCCGCTACACTCTGGAGTTCCAGAAGAAAGGCGGCACCCCCTACGGTCTGCCTCAGACCTGGCGAGAACTGCGTCATCAGATTTTCGAAACCGGAGCCGAGCACTGGGCCATTACCAATCGCTGCGCCGCTTGCCCCATTCCCCTGAAACTGGATGGACGCTATCTCGAGCCTGGCCTTCAGGTTTTGGCCCAACCGGTGGATTGGTTCCCTCAGGCTGGCCCTTTCTTTCTGGCCACCCAGTTCGAGCCAGGCGACGGTTTTCAATGGAAACTCCCACCTACTGCCAATCCCGTCCCCCCTCACGGATCTTTTCTGACGGAACCCAACCCGGACACTTGGCGCACCACCGTCTCAGAGTGTCTTCTCCTGGCTTGTGCCCTGTCGGGGCCGGGCCAGATCCACTTTTTCCACGACGGTGTTTTCCTGGAACCGAGTTTTTTCGATTTTGGTCTTCAGGGGGCTTCTGTTTTCACCACTCTGGGAGGTCTCTCCACCGACATCTCGGGAATGCACGTGATCACCGATGAAAGGTTTGCCCAGAGAGCGGGGGTCTGGGACTCCAAGCTTCAAGAGATGGCCCGCCAGGTTCTTGAGCACCTTTCCCATCTGCGGGCTCCCAGCTCAACCTTTGGAATCGGCTCTCTGCTCCGCTTCTTTGGCTTCAAAGAAGAGGTCCTTGGGGGCCAGACTCTGCCTGCACTGCAAAACGCCGAAGTGCTGCGCGGAGTTCAGGCCCACCTGATCGTGGCAACCAAACGAAGGAGCTGATGCAGCTTCTTTTAAGGCCTCTGTGCTAATCTCTACAGATGGAGCTGCGCCCGGTTACCTTACAACCTCTTCGGGACGCCATCCGATGGTTGGGCCTGGAGAGCGAACCCCCGCCCCCGCTCGATGTCGCCGAACTCGATGGCCTACCTCATATCCACCTGACCGAGCTGAAGCCAGACCAGGTGGCCACCCGACGAGCCCGCCGGGCCACGGCCGAACAGCTCCGCGAGCATCTTGAAAACTTCCCTCAGGTTACCTCGGTGGTAGGCGCCGTTCCGAGAGGAGAGACCTCGACCCAGCTAGTGGTGGCCTCCCAGCCTTCAGCCGTCCGTCAACCGGTCTTAGAAGGGGTCTACGAGATCCACCAACGTCTTGGATCGAGCCCGAAGCTCAAAGAGCTGGGACGCCAGTATCCCCTACAGCACTTTACCGTCAGCCCCTTCGGTAAGTCTGAGCAGGTTCACTCTTTTCCCATTCCGGGAGACCAATCGGCCGAGGATGTGGCCAACCTCCTAAAAGACGGGCGTCCCCTCGAGCTCGATAGCAACTATCAGAATTTAGGTCAGCTGGTCCGCAACCTACCGGAAGGCCGGGTGGCCATCTTGCTCGCCGGTGGCTCGGCTGCCGGCAAGTCCCGCCTGGTCGAAAAGATCGAGGAGTTCGCTGACGCTCAGGGCCGAGCGGTAGCCGAAGTCGGTGGCGACCGCT
>CAYRFU010000120.1:0-1893 GCA_964423525.1 uncultured Burkholderiales bacterium
GTGTGGGGAGATTTCAGACCGATAAAGTGTTAGTTTTCAGGTGGGCAGGGACACCGTCTTAGTAGGCTAGAACGGAGGGGTGGATTTCAAGATCTCACGGATCAACCAAGTTCTTGCGAAAAGGCGGCCGTCGCTCCAGCCCAGCAAAACCCAGGCCGGTTGCGGCCTCGACAAGGCAGAGATCAGCTCAAGTCCGGCTCGAGTTGGTCGCCCCTTGCTACGCTCTCTCGCCGCTATCAGTCTACTGGCTGCGGCTGGTTGCGCCGGGGTCCAACCGAGCGTCCTGAACGAGGGAGCACCGCCAGGGGCGATCAACAAAGCCGCCGAGCATCAAATCCTCTCCCAAGGCGACGCCTGTGGCGAACTGGTCCCTCTGACCACTGGCCAGCCGGGTCAGGGAGTTCATCTGTCCATTCACGGGCTGGGGGCGGGGCCCGACCGAATGCAGCCAGTTATCGACCAGGCAGCGAGCGAAGGTAAAGCGACCACTGCCTTTCTCTACGATGATATGCACTGCTCCCAACTGGAGACGAGAAACTGGGAGCAAACGGAGAAGAGAAGTTGGGACCTATAAACATCCTCGCCTCGATTCGTGAGAGAGTCTTACTTGGCACCTCACGCCGACAAGCCAGAAGTTAAGGGCAAAAACCGTTTCATTTCTATAAACTTTGTGAACTATCTTCAGAACCTGTTGCCAAGATGTAAACCGAGGGTCAGGCGACGGCGCGAGCGTAGTAATGGGCTCCCAGCGGGAGCCAGCCCAGCCATTTCTCCAGCCAAAGAAGAGACCGAAAAAATCGATGACGAGGAAAGAAAATCGTATAGGTCAGGTCGACCCTTTCAAAGCCAGTCTTAACCAGGAGGTCACGGCTGTAGGCTGGCTTGAGCAGGACAGCATCCTGGTCGAAAGGACAGTCTCTTACGACCTTCCGGGTCACGGGGTTCCAGGGATTGTGCTCGAAAAGATAGAGTCTTCCTCCTGGCTTGAGCACCCGAAGGAGCTCCCGAAAGAGGACCGGATGATGGTCGAAGGCGATATGATGGAACACCATTGAGGCAAAGACCAGGTCGTAAGATTGGTCAGCATCCTTCAACCGAAAGCCGTCCAGAATCCGAAAGTTGGTGCGGGAAAGCCCGAGCTCTGTGGCCTTCTCGAGCGATGAACCAGAGACATCGGAACCGACCAACTCCAGAGATGGAAAGAGTTGATGGAAAAAAATCAGGCTCTGACCCACCCCACAGCCGAAGTCGAGGAGCCGGCCTTCCAGCGGGCTAGACTCCCGGCGTGCCACCTCCTCAACCTTATAGCGACTGAAATAGAGCCCGTCAGCACCGCTCCAAGACACTGTCTGGTCGAGAAGTTGGCGGTATTTGTCAGCGTAGACGTTAAAGTCGTCGTAGTCTCTCATCAGGCCGGCTCCTCTTCACCTGGAGGCCCGGAACTCCTCGCTCGGAGGGTTCCCCGCCGGTCCGGGGAAGATCGGCTCCATGCGAAGACCGGGCTGCGCGGGAGTCCTTCTGGCCCACCCTCCCATCTATCGATTCTTTCAATTTCTCGTGGGCCCACGCACCCGCCACCGTTTCCTGCGTGAGCACGTAGAAGCCGCCCCCGACCTCAGCTACCTCGAGGCCGGCAGTGGCGAAGGCTTGATCGCGGAAGCGCTGTTCGCGAGGGGCTGTCATCGGTATTTGGGGGTCGACCTAGAACCCCGCTATGTCGAGGCGGCACGGAAGCGTTACGGAGACTATTTTCGCTTAGCCGATGTGAGCCAGGCCGACCCCGACCAGTTTGCTCGCTACGACCGCGTGCTGGCCTATGGTCTCCTCCACCACTTAAACGACGCTCAGGCGAAAGCGTTTCTGGAGTTCGTGACTCGGGTTTTGACTCCAGAC